>JBBSUQ010000110.1:0-10917 GCA_038234235.1 Flavobacteriales bacterium | reverse complement strand
TTTCAGTTTATAATTTCTACACGGAACGGCAACGAAATTAGCACTTTAGTTCCGATTTTTAATTCTTTATTGAAATCCTCTATCTGTAGATCGCAATTTGATTTGTATTTGGTGTTCAAAGAATCTATTCTTTCTCGGGTAATATTCATTGCCAAACTTTTATGTTCTTTACTTTTTTTGTTTTGTTCCGCAACCTCTCTCCCAACGCCATTATCAGTTATTGTTACAACTAGATAATTGTCTTTTTTATGGAATTTAACTTCGATAAATCCGTGTTGCACTAAATGTAACTGTCCGTGCTCAATGGCATTTTCAATAAACGGCTGCGTAATCATTGGAGGTATAACTACATTGGCATCTAAAAGATTTTTATCTGTGTGGATTGAATACTCAAACCGATTTTCAAAGCGCAATTTTTGAGTTTCAAGGTATTTATTTAAAATATCTATTTCTGTTTCAAGCGGAATGAATTCTTTAGATGAATTTTCTAAAATGAGTCGCATTAACTTAGAGAAATTTACTAAAAATTTTGAAGATTTCTTTGTGTCGTTTTCAAATATATAACTTTGAATAACCGACATTGAATTAAAAATAAAATGCGGATTCATTTGTGAACGGAGCAAGGTTTGCGACATTTCTGCCTCTCTTTGTAAAGTTTTAATTTTGTTTTGATTGTAGCGATAAAAGAGCATAATTCCGGCAATTATCGCCAACAAAACAAACCCGATAATGATATATCGTTGAGAATTATTTCTCAGTTGAATGTTTTCTAATTTAGTATTGGTAAGGTCGTAATCTTTAAGTTGTCTTTCAATTGAATCTGCTTGTATGCTTATTAATTCTTCTCTTTGTTCGGAACGGTACAATTCACTTAATTCTGCAATTTTGGTTGATGCCTGTACACTGGCCGTACTGTCTTGATATGCGACATATTTCTGCATATAACTGTAGGCTTTTTCATTGTTTCCTAAATTAGAATAAACTTCAGATATTAATTTATAAGTCGGGAAAATTTGAGTTTTGTTGCTAATTTGATTTCTTATATCAACTGATCTGTTCAAGTAGATAAGCGCATTATCAAATTTCTTTTGTTTTATAAAAACCGTTCCCACATTATTATAAACCCCCGCAATTCTTTCTTTGTTTCCTGTAGACTCATACAAAACCAAAGATTTATTAAAATAGGCCAAAGCTTTGTCATAGTTTTTAAGTTCACGGTAAATTGTGCCTAAATTATTATTGGCTTCACCTAAACCGTTGTCATCGTTTAGAGAATTAAGATAATTAATTGCCTTTAAATGATAATCTTGTGCCTTTTTAAATTCTCTTCTTTGATTGTAAATATTTCCCAAACTAGTTAACGATAATGCAATTTGGCGAGAATCTTTTATTTCAATAGCATATTCTAATGCTTTTAAAAAATAAAATTCAGCATCGTTGTAGTTAGAGATTAGTACCTGCAATTTTCCTACTTCTCTAGAGAAAAGTGACATAAGTGGCATGTTGTTGTTTTCAGTTGACAAACGCAGTCCGAGCAAATATTTTGCAACCGAAAGTTCTGTCTGTCCAAAGTAATCGAAAATTTTTGCCTGTGTTCCGAAAGCCATGGCGAGTGTACTTCGGTTGGAGGCTCGTCTTGCATACTTTAAAGATTCATCCACAAAATACAAGGCCGAATCTTTGTCATTGCTGCGCATTTTATCAAGCGCTAGTTCTCTATTTACTTTTGATGATAGATTATTGTTTCTTAAATCTTTAGATAAACTTTTGGCGGTGTAAAAATATTTTTGAGAAAGTTTAAAATCTTCTCGGATAGAATAGTAAATTCCTCTCAATAAATTAATTTCAACCAATGCCCTTTCATTTTTAATGTCTTTTGAAAGTGAAGTTAATTCTTCTATCAACCTAAAATATTGTCGTTGATTGCCTTTAATATTGCTAAGTTCAATTTTGAATAATAAATGGGAAACTTTTACAGAATCTGATTGTTTGGCTACTGAACCTTCCAAAACCCTTTGAACCGAATCTGCCTTTTGAATGTTATGATTAAGGTAATATTCTCCAAGGGCTAACTGTCTGCTAATTTTCTTTCTTGAATTGGATTCATTTTTAATTGAAATTTTCATTTCTTCTTCTAAACTCGTCTGGCTGAAACCAAAGGAAGACACCACCAAAAAAATGAAGAAAAGAAAACAAAATCGAACCATTAAGCAGAATTATATTTTAAAGTTAACATTTTTAATATTTAGACTTCATGTTGTCACTAATTTACATACTTAATTACTGAAATAAGTTTTTTTCTTATGATTTTTGTTTTTTACAACTTTAAAATAATTTCATGAAAATAAGAGAATTGTAAACATTGCAAAATTCCTTTCTGAATATACTTTTATCTTTGCACCTTCAAATATCAATTTCTTATAAATTAATAATGGATTACAATTTTCAGGAGATAGAAAGTAAGTGGAGAAAACATTGGTTTGAACACAAAACTTTTACTGCATTTAATGGTTCTAGCAAACCCAAATTTTATGTTTTAGACATGTTTCCATATCCTTCGGGTGCTGGTTTGCATGTTGGGCATCCGTTAGGTTACATTGCTTCAGATATTTTTGCAAGATACCGAAGACTAAAAGGGTTTAATGTTTTGCACCCAATGGGTTATGATTCATTTGGATTACCAGCTGAACAATACGCCATACAAACAGGACAACATCCTGCACACACAACTAAAGAAAACATAGCGCGATACCGAGATCAGCTAGATCAGCTTGGTTTTTCATTTGATTGGGACAGAGAAGTTCGCACCTCATCACCCGAGTATTACAAATGGACACAGTTAATTTTTATAAAGTTATTTGACAGTTGGTACAATCAATACAGCGACCAAGCAGAGCCCATTCAAACGCTAATTGAACATTTTGAAAGAAGCGGTAATTTAAAAATAAAAGCTTATACAGAATACAATGAGCATTTTACTGCAGAAGAATGGATGCAGAAAGATGAAAAAGAACAAGAAGATATTTTACAAGAATTTAGACTTACCTATTTGGCAGATTCTTGGGTAAATTGGTGTCCGGCATTGGGTACAGTTTTAGCCAATGATGAAGTAATAAACGGTAAATCAGAAAGAGGTGGTCATCCTGTTGTTCAGAAAAAAATGAGACAATGGTCTATGCGCATAAAAGCATATTCAGAAAGGCTTTTGGATGGTTTAGAAAAGTTAGATTGGACCGACTCAATTAAAGATCAGCAGCGCAACTGGATAGGAAAATCTTTAGGTTCAAGCGTGGTGTTTGAAGTGGAAAATTCCGATAAAAAAATTGAAGTTTTTACTACAAGACCAGATACTATTTTTGGGGTTAGCTTTATGGTTTTAGCGCCAGAACATCCTTTTGTTAATGGAGAAAGTGAAATAACGACCGAAGAATTTAAAGAAAAAGTTAAGGATTATCAAAAAAATGCCGCTTTAAAATCTGAAAGAGACCGACAATCAGAAGTGAAAAATATTAGCGGTCAATTTACTGGAGCTTATGCAATTCACCCTTTTTCAGGTAAGAAAATTCCTGTTTGGATTGGAGATTATGTTTTAGCATCATACGGAACTGGTGCGGTAATGGCTGTTCCTTGTGGAGACCAACGAGATTATGATTTTGCAAAGCACTTCAATTTGCCAATTCCAAATATTTTTAAAGACATTGATATAAGCGAAAAGGCTTACGATGAGAAATCTGGAATCATAGCAAACTCAGATTTTTTAAATGATTTGTCCGTAAAAGAAGCCAATAAAAAAACAATAGAAGAAATTGAAAAGAAAAATATAGGCAAGGGTAAAACCAATTATAGACTGAGAGATGCTGTTTTTAGTAGACAGAGATATTGGGGAGAACCATTTCCGGTTTATTACAAAAATGGTATCCCGAAAATGATTGCCAAAGAATACTTGCCAATTATTTTGCCAGAAGTTGAAAAATATTTGCCTACTGAAGATGGCGATCCACCTTTAGGGAATGCACAAATTTGGGCTTGGGATGCAAAGCAGAACGCAATAGTTGATATAGAACAAATAGACAATGAAACCGTATTTCCATTAGAATTAAACACAATGCCGGGTTGGGCAGGCAGTTCTTTTTATTTTGCAAGATACACCGATCCAAACAACGAAGAAGAAATTGCAGGCGAAGATGCACTTAACTATTGGGGAAATGTGGATTTGTATATTGGCGGATCTGAACATGCAACCGGACATTTATTGTACGCCAGATTTTGGACTAAATTTTTAAAAGACCGAGGTGTTTTAACATACGACGAACCTTTCCAAAAAATGATAAATCAAGGAATGATTTTGGGAAGAAGTAGCATGATTTTAAGATTAACAATAATAATAAATTGTTCGGATGACCCTGACTTTAAGGAAACGGTTAGTAATTATTATCTGTCTAAGAATTTATTTTATAGGTTAGTAAAAGAAAAAGATAGAATTTCCCAGTTAATTCTAGAAAATCTTAAAATAGAATATCCACAACTTAAAAGTTTTGATATTATGTGTATAGATTCAAGACACATAGATATCTCATTAGTGAATAATGATAATTTAAATGTTGCGGAATTAAAAAATAAACTGGCAGAATTTAAAAGTGCAATTTTCATACTTGAAGAAGATGGAACATTTATCTGTGATAATGAAGTCGAAAAGATGTCTAAATCCAAATTCAATGTCCAAACTCCTGACGATTTGGTAAAGAAATACGGTGCCGATACTTTGAGGATGTACGAAATGTTTTTGGGACCTTTGGAGCAAAGTAAACCTTGGGATACAAAAGGAATAAGCGGAGTACACAATTTCTTGAAAAAACTTTGGAGATTGATACATGATGAAAACAACAATTTCTCAGTTTCAGATGAAAAACCAACTAAAGAAGCGTTAAAAAGTTTGCACAAAACCATTAAAAAATTGCAAGATGATCTAGAAAGATTTTCTTTTAACACAGGAGTTAGCGCCTTTATGATTTGTGTTAATGAATTACAAGACCTGAAGTGCAATAACAGAGAAATTATTGAACCTTTAATTGTTTTGCTTTCTTCTTATGCACCTCATTTTTCAGAAGAGATTTGGGAAAAATTGGGCCATGATGCAGGAACAATAAGCTATACTACTTTCCCAGAATTTGATGAGAAATATTTGGTAGAAGACAACCATGACTACCCCGTTTCCTTTAATGGCAAAATGCGGATGAAAGTTTCTTTGCCTTTAGGATTAAATGCCGAAGAAATTCAGCAAAAAGTTTTGGAAATGGAAGAAACAAAAAAATGGTTGGAAGGTCAAACTCCCAAAAAAGTAATTGTAGTTCCAGGGAAGATTATCAACTTTGTTTTATAATTGCAGGGTCTCAAAACAATTATAGAATATAATTTGTTACCTTTGCACTCCTTTTCTAAAAAAATAGGTTTTCTTAAAATTATAGGAACATGAGCAAAATGAAACTTTCGGAATTTGACTTTAAACTTCCGGACGAACTTATAGCAGAATATCCTTCTGACCTCAGAGACGAAGCCCGTCTTATGGTTATACACAGAGATACTGGCAAAATTGAACATAAATTATTCAAAGACATAATCGGCTACTTCAAAGAAGGCGATGTTATGATTATGAATAACACAAAGGTTTTCCCAGCTCGAATGTATGGTAACAAAGAGAAAACTGGGGCTAAAATTGAAGTTTTTCTATTGAGAGAACTAAACAGAGAATCTCTTTTATGGGATGTTTTGGTAGATCCAGCTAGAAAAATCAGAATTGGGAACAAATTATATTTTGGCGATGACGAATCTTTGGTTGCTGAAGTAATTGACAATACTACATCTAGAGGTCGTACTTTAAGATTTTTATTTGACGGACCTTACGAAGAATTTAAAGCAAAAATTACTGAATTAGGAGAAACTCCACTTCCTAAATATATTAAAAGAGCTGTAGAAGCAACAGATGAAGATCGTTACCAAACAATTTTCGCTAAAGAAGAAGGTGCTGTTGCAGCTCCAACTGCTGGTTTGCATTTCTCTAGAGAGTTAATGAAAAGACTAGAAATAAAAGGAATTAATTTTGCGGAAGTTACTTTGCACGTTGGTTTAGGAACATTTAGACCAGTTGAAGTGGAAGATCTTACCAAACACAAAATGGATTCGGAGCAAGTGATTATCACTGAAAAAGCTGCCAATATTGTTAACGAAGGCAAGAAAAGAAAAGGTAGAATTTGCGCAGTTGGTACAACTTCCATGAGAGCAATTGAAACGTCTGTATCTACCGAAGGTACGTTGAAAGCTTATGACGGATGGACAAACAAATTTATTTTCCCTCCATACGATTTTAGCATTGCTGATTGTCTTATAACAAATTTCCACACACCGCTTTCTACTTTATTAATGATGATTTCGGCATTTTGTGGTCACGAATTAATGAAAGAAGCTTATGCTTTGGCAATTAAAGAAAAATACCAATTTTACTCTTACGGTGATGCAATGATGATTATCTAAAGTTTAGAATTAATTATATAATTTTAAAAACCGATTATCTTTTGTAATCGGTTTTTTTTTCTTAAAACATTAAAGTAAGTAACCATAATTGAGAAACAATAAAATGTTAAAATTAAGTTAAAATATTTTTTTCAATATTTTAACTTTTATATTTACTTTAATTCTGCGCAGATTGGGAGAATAATAAGAGCCGAACACTCCCTAAAGACTCAAAGTAAGCCTCATCTTAAATTTTAAAATTATGTTTAGTAAAATTCCCCCTCCCCTTAACTATTTCTTTTAAATCGAGTATTTTTTAGAATTGTTTTTTTAACCTTTTCATCAACAAACTTTGCATTCAGTCAGAATATAAATACGAAAGTTATGGGTGTTCATGCTGTTGGCGGTACATTGAAAGTGGCCATCCTTCAAGATTTAGCAAATTCTGAATTGTATAAGACGAGTGCTTATTCGGTAAACGAACTTTCGGTAAATCAAAATGTGGAGCTAATAGATAATTCTGATGGCTTTTTTCGGTTAAGTTATGCACGATGACAAAGTTCACAACAACGATAAAAGAATTCAAGTGACTGAGACAAAATTTTTACAAAAACGTTTGAGGTTTCAAAATAATGATGTTACTTCTAAACATCGATTAACGAAAAATGGCAATGTTTTAGAAGTGAACTTGTCCTTAATTGTTTGTCCATAATTTAAAAAATAGCCCCTTGGAACGAACCGAGGGGCTTCTATAATTTTCCGTATGACGAAATATTTAACATTATGTTTCATAACATTATTGCAAACTGTTCAAGCCCAAAACTTCGAATTAGAATCTCGCTACTTTTTTGGCCCTTCAACTAAAAGCTTTGCTTCTAATAATGTTGGTAAGTTTAGTAAATTTGAAACAAATTATGTTTATATCCAAGGATTTAAGACCTTACATGACAGGGGTTATGGTTTTAAATTAAAATACCGTCCAATTAAAAAACACAACTTGTGGTTGTCTTTCGGGCAGGATTTTGCCACTACTAGCTATAATTTTGTATTTACCGATGGTACAGAGAGCTATGTACATGGTAAAGTTTTTGAAACATTTAGGAGAGATTTTAATCTGGGCATCTATCAGAAAATTAAGCTTTATACAGAGAAATTACATTTAGAGTTCGGCTTATGTTTGACCACCCGAGACTACATTGGCAATTACCGATATTTTTATGATGAAGGTATTGTTGACCCTAGAGGTTACAAAGAATTATCATACAATTTCGTCATTAAACAGAATGTTTTGCATCAATATAGCGGCGATTACGTAAAATGGTATCACTATCGCACTGCAGCATATAGGGTTCAATTAGATTTTCAATTGAATAAATTTTTAAACTTCAATTTTGGGATGGAATATTCGCGCAATCATTCAGTATCCTACAACTACGAATATAGAGTTGATTTTTACTATAATGGGTCTGTTACTCCTAATGGAGTATACTACAATCTAGGAAGCAATAGAGATTTTACCAAAGTTGATGACTTTATATATCTTACAGCAGGTTTATCTTACAAGTTTGGATCAAATGATAAATGGAATATTTTTAAGAAAAAAGATAGAAAATAATTATTGCTTTCTATTTCTCTTCGGCTCTCAGAATTTGCAACATTTTCTCTATTGCGCCAAAGCCAAAGTTTTCTGTGTTCATTGGGCTTGATTCTATAATAATGCATTCAGCCTCATCGACTTGTTTTTTCAAACGTTTGAGTTCAATTGTATGAGCGTTTCCAAAATAATCATATTCCGTATTATAGTAGTAATAAAAATAAGTGTTGCTCTCGAATACAGCATCTTTCATTTGTGTCCAAAGTATGGCATGGAAATAACTATCCCCAATTAAAACTGCCGGAATTTTTTTGCCTTTGGCATCGGCATTTGTAACATAAATATCAGCTAGTGGTCCGGCCTTTGGTTTAATCGGAAAATTGCTTGTGGTTAGCAAATCATTGTCCATCCAGTTCAACTTTACTGGCTTTCCCAATTTGTATTCTAGATTTTGATATTGTGTATTTTGTTCAATCGAAAGATATTTAACAATACTATCCAATGCAACAGCTGCTCCATAGTTTGTCCAATGGATGCCAGTTTCCGCCATCAATCTATAAGGTTTTTTTAAATTATTCTCAATAAAATAACTGTCGAAATTTATAAAAGGTAGACCTGTTTCAGTAAATTTATTTATAAAATAACGGTAATTTGAACTGTCTGAATTTTTTGCTCTATTTATTTCTGGCACTTGTTTATAATATACATGGTGCTTTTCTGGCGTAAGTATAAAAAGTAAAGTTTTGTTTCTTTTTTTCAACAGCCTATACAATTCTTTATATTGTTCAAACTTCTTGTTTAAAACCTTTTCTCCTTGAAACAATGTATTGTCTGTTTGGAAGTCATTATAAAAACGATAAAAAATTCCGTCATTGTAATAGGTGTTGTGCACGTTGATTTTCTTAAAAAAAGAAAAATCCATTTGATTGCGCAATTTTACACCAATTGGATGAACAACTGAAGATCTCACCCAAAGATTCTCGTAGTATTTTTGAGCAGTACCTTCTGTCCAACTTAATTTTTCCTCCGCTTTTAACTCTTCTACTCCTTGCAGGGGATTTGTTTTAGGAAATTGAAGAATAGTAAGCAGTAACGGTGTAACTAGCACCAACAAAATCCAAATTTTATATTTTTTAAAAACTGAATCCATTAAAATTTAAAATAAATGAATGGATTATAATCTGCCGCCAAAACGTAACAGAAAGAAATGGCATATAATAAGGTGGTAATTCCTAATAAGGTCACTGAATTCCAAATGCCTGCTTTTTCTCTCGGAATAAAATCTCTCAGATTGTAATAAGGTTTAATTGCCGAAATAATGACCAAAATCAAACTCAAAGTTAAAAAGAAGGTGAAATATCCGAAATAAGGTTGGTAAGTTATTTCTACTCCGTTAAAGGCGTACATAACTTCAAAATTATGCCAAGCCTCTGCCATGCTGTTAGCAGAAAATAGTACCCAACCATTTAGAACTACAAAAAATGTAAATAATATAGAAACAATGCCCAGTTTTTCTAATACTTTCTTCAAAAATAGACGATCTAAAATAATCCAAAATCCATGGAATAAACCCCAGATTACAAAATTCCATGCTGCACCGTGCCACAAACCACTTAAGAAAAATACCAAAAGAAGATTTACATAAATTCTTGAACTTTTCTTTCTATTACCACCCAAAGGAATATAAAGATAGTGCAGCATAAAAGTTCCGAGTGTAATGTGCCATCTTCTCCAAAATTCAGTAATGCTTTTGGATAAATAAGGTTTATCGAAATTTTCGGGGAAAGAAAAACCAACCATTCTGCCAATGCCAATTGCCATATCAGAATAGCCGCTAAAATCGAAAAATAGTTGCATCGTATATGTAAGTGCCATTAGCCAAGCAGTAGAAGAAGATTCAAACCCTAAAATGCCCTGTCCATATTGCAGTTTCATATAAAACTCACCGAGTGTATTTGCTATAAGTGCTTTTTTTGCTAAACCGATACTAAATCTATGAAAACCAGAAACAAATTGCTCGTTACTTAATTTTCTTATAATAATTTGCTTTGCAATGTCTTTGTATCTTACTATTGGTCCGGCAATTAGCTGTGGGAAAAACAAAATATAGAAAAGATAATCTGTAAATTTATTTAATGCAGGTGCTTCTTTACGGTAAACATCAACTGCATAAGTTATAGATTGAAATATAAAAAAAGATATTCCGATAGGCAGTGCTATTTCAAAAAAACTAACCGTTCCATTTCCAGCATATTCGGAAATATCTGAGAAATTTTGGGCAAAAAAGTTGAAATATTTAAAAACACCTAGTAATAGTAAATTACTAGTGATGTAAGCAACCAACCAAAATTTTCTATTTGAATTTGGTTTTTGCATTTGCCTGACAAAAATAAAATTTGCCAAAGAAGTGCCAAGTACAACATAGATAAAAAGTGGAGCTCCCCAAAAATAAAACGCAAGACTAAGCACAAGCAACCAAAGATTTTTAAATGATCCTGGTATAATTTGATACATTAAAATGGCAATCGGCAAAAAGTAAAGAAGGAATAAACCGCTTGAAAATACCATCTATATTTAAGTTGCTTATTTTACAAATCGAAATTTAAAAATACAGTAAATGGCTCTGAAACCGTCTCTCCAGCCAATTTTCTTCCCTTCTTCGTAAGTTCTACCATAATAAGAAATACCAACTTCGTAAATTCTTATTCTTTTTATGCGAGAAAGTTTTGCCGTGATTTCTGGTTCTATGCCAAATCGGTTTTCAGTAATATTTATGTTTTTTGCAATAGAAGATCTAATAAGTTTGTAGCAAGTCT
>JBBSUQ010000109.1:0-11040 GCA_038234235.1 Flavobacteriales bacterium | reverse complement strand
ACTTCATAAAAACACTTAGAATTACTGGAAACAGCAAAACCGGTATCACAATCATCATCATTAAAGTACGTCTATCTCTTAGCGTATCTTTTAGTTCTTTTTTAAAAATTGTAAAAATCATACTGTTTCAATATTATTATTGTTTTCAATCACTTTTATAAACTCACTTGTAAGGTTTGGTGTTTGCATATTCAATCTAAAATTCTCCATAGTATCTGAATACACTAACTTTCCTTTGTGTATTATCGCTAAATCATCACAAAGCAAATCTACTTCGCTCATAATATGACTAGAAAATATAACTGTTTTGCCTTCGTTTTTACAGTTCCTAATTAATTTTATAATATTTTCTGCCGTTATTACGTCTAGTCCACTCGTTGGTTCATCAAACACAACAATATCGGGATTGTGTATCATTGTGCGGGTAATCGAAACTTTTTGCTTCATTCCAGTGCTCAATTTCCCAATGCGTTTGTCTTTAAACTCATTCATATCCAGTAAGTCAAAATAATATTGCTTCCGTTTTTGAATTTCATCTTTTTCAACGCCATATAGATTTCCAAAATAATCAACCAATTCATTTGGCGTTAGGCGGGCATACAAACCAGTAGATCCAGTAAGAAATCCCACTTGTTTGCGAGCCTCTATCGGATTTTTAACGGCGTCTATACCATTCAAAATAATTATGCCCGAAGTTGGTTTAAAAATCGTGGAGAGCATACGCATTATAGTCGTTTTTCCAGCACCATTTGGTCCAAGTAGTGAAAATATTCTTCCTGGTTGGCAAATAAAAGACACATCTTGTACAGCAATTGCTTCGCTATCATTTGTATTTAACTCCTTTCGTTGTTGCCTGTTAAGCACAAAAGATTTGGAGAGATTTGCTACTTCTATCATCTGTTTCTATTTTAGTATTGCGAATATAGTTTTTTTTTGTTGAGATTATAAATTGCAAATTGACAGATTTCAGATTGGCACATTGGCAGATTGGCAGATTGCAGAATGCAGATTGCAGATTGCAGATTGCAAATTACAGATTGCTGACTTGGTATTTACATTATAGTTTTGGTTATTTGTAGCTATTTCCGGCTATCCGCACTACACGGTAGTTGCTCCTATCCGGGCTATAAATTAGTCTTTTTAGTTTTAGTTCAATATTCAAAAAATATGTTTAATTTGGCATGTCATCAAATAAACTAATTTCAAATACGAGATAATTGAATATTGTAACAGAAGGTAATCCAATTTCAAAAATTACAATTAGAGGTTCTAAACCCTCCATATTTGTTATTTCAATTCTTAGTCTTTTTTTATTAATTGGTTTAATTATACCCATTCTAGTAACATTCCTTAACCATCAAAATAGCGAAAGATTTAGTTATGGAATTGTAATAAGTGCTATTCTATTTTGGGGAGTTTCTTATTACCTTTTTAAATTATTGTCCTGGAATTTCAATGGTTATGAAGAATTTTCTTTCATTAATGACAAAATTGAGTATAGAGCAAAAACTAAATTTATCAATTTAAAAAAATTTAATTTAAACAGAAATACAGCTCAGTTCTCTATACTAAAAACTGAAATGGTAAAGAATAATGAAACATTAGGCAATTTGGTAATTTTCGATGGTAAAAATGAAGTAAAATCAAATATTAAAATTCCGTTAAATGATCTTGATAATTTAATTTCAAAATTATTATCTTAACTTTCATAAATTAACGATATTGAAATCTAGTTTAAACAATTCTTACAACTATAATTTAAACCAATAAAACTAACATTTTAGAATAAATTAACAATATAATAATTGTCAATCCGAAAATGGGTTGTAATTTTACCAATGTTATTGAAAAGGTCAACAATTTTCCATAACAGTTTTATAGTTTTAGCATAGTTTAGCAGAAAAGGAAGGATTTCTAAAGATTTTCTTCCTTTTTTTATTCCCTATATTTTCACATCTATTTCCTTCTTTAATTTCCTAAATTTGAATTTAATAAGTAGCTAACTTTTTATTTTGATTTCTCATATAGAGCAATATTTTTTGAAATCAGAAAAATACATCTCAACTTTTTTAATATCTTCACGAATTCAATTTTTAAAAATCTACGCTTTGAAAAAATATTTATACACACTGCTTTTGCTCATTTTTTCACAAATCGCAATGGCTCAAACACAAGGAGTGGCTTATCCTGCCGTAGGTAAAGGTGTCGCAACAACTTTCGTAACCGACTATCATTGTTTAGGTATCAATACTTCAACTCTTGGTTGGGGAAGCGGATATGAAGGGAAAAAATTTACTTTAGGTACAAGTGAATTCGGTTTTGGAATCTATTCTGACAGTCTTTCTTCGGATAAACTTAGAAATTTATTAAAACTTTTGAGACAGCAGGCCAGTGGAAAAGATACTTCAAAAGTAGACTGGCAAAGACAACAAGAAGCCGCTGCTGAATATGCTGAAGCAGGAATTGCAATTAATGTAAACTACAATTGGTTCGGTTTCGCCTACCAATCTGCAAAATTTGGCGGTATAGCATTCAATGTTACTGAACAGTATAATTATTATTCAAAATTTAATAAACAAACTACAGATTTAATTTTCAGAGGAAAACTCTCCTCCTATTTCGATTCACTAACCGTGGTTTATGGACAAGATACTTCTGTAATTGCCAACAATGATAACATTTCGCAAGACAGTTTAGATCATGTAATACAAGGTTTTATTGGAGTACCTTTAAATATAAGTACAATTACAAAGGGCTCAGAAGTTAAAATGCAGTGGAATCGTTATTTTAACTTCGGTTACGGTCGCAAAATCTTTGGAAACGACTCAACTTTTGCCCTTTATGGCGGTGTTGGCGGAAGATACATACAATCAATGGCTGCTTTTAGCATGAAATCAGATGAAACAGGTTTGTATTTTTACTCTTCCATTTCTCCTTCATTTAATATTAATTACGGCATGGCACAGGAGTCCAATCCATCAGCGCAACCTACTCAACCAGGCGGATTTCCAAAAATAGTTGGCACTGGTTACGGTTACGATTTATCTGCGAGTATGGTGTTTTTTAACTCACTTAAAGTCGCTGTTGCAGTTAACAATATTGGTTCGGTTACTTACAACCGAAACGTTTATAGAGTGAAAGATACTTTATTAGGAAATATTAGTGTAAACGGTATAAGCAACGAAAATATAAATAGATCTATAAATCAGTTTTTGAAAGATGGCGGTATTTTCGAATTAAAAGGTGAAGAAAAAGTAAAGGTTAAAAATGCAGCTGATATTCGTTTTGGAGCAAGTATAAAAACAGGTGGTATTTTAAATATCGGTATTGATATTATTGCACCTTTTGATTCTGAAAACCCAGGAAGTATTCAAAATACAATTTATTCTATAGGTGGCGAAGTAAGACCAGTTAAGTGGTTGGCATTAAGTGCCGGATATTATGGTGGCGGAATTTATAAAAACAACATTCCTGTGGGCATAAATTTTATATTAAAAAATGGAAGTTACGAAGCGGGGATTTCTTCAACAGATGCAATCTCATTTTTCTCTAAAAACGGGAATAGTATTTCTTCAGCTTTCGGATTTGCTAGGGTAAGGTTTTAATTCAACAATTGAGGAGAACGTTTTTTTATAAGTCTGATTTTTCTAATTAAACAGTTCTTCGAGAACATCTTGCAATTCGCTAAGAATTACGGCAGTTGCGCCCCAAACCATTATTTCCCCAAAATTGTAACAAGGGGTTCTAAATTGTATTTTACCATTATTAATTATTGTTTCTGAAATGTTTGAGTTATCAAATAAATCTTTCAATTGCACAAAGAAATATTCTTTTACTTCATCAGTATTAATTCGAATCGGTATTTTTTCTGAGTGTAAAATCAAAAACGGATGCACTAAAAAATTACTTACTGGAATATACATTGGCGTTAGTTTCTTCACTAATTCCCCTGAGGTAACTGGAATAGCTAATTCTTCTTCACTTTCTCGTCTCGCGGTATATTCTAAATCAGGATCTGAATTATCTCTCTTACCTCCTGGAAAAGAAACTTGTGCACTATGTGTTCCTGGATAATCTGATCTTAACATTAAGACGAACTGCGGTTCTTCATTTTCAATGGCAAAAAGATGAATAGCAACAGATGCAATTTTGACATCTTTCTCCAAAACACCTAACTCACCCATCGTTTTTCTTGCCGGCGGACTCATCTTTTTATGAGACACTTCCCCAAGTAAATCTTTGTCTAAAGCTAAAAGAAGTCTTTTTTTAAAACTCTCAAAAAAATTCAAAATCTAACTGATTCTATGATTTTCTGGAAATCATCTTCAAGATAATCCATATTTCCTTGTCGGCCAATAAATTGAAAAACAAAATATTCATCTCCAAAAATTACTGAAGCAATAAAATATGTGTTTTGTTCTCCGTATCCGCTGCCGCCAGATATTGTTTGCAATACCCCTTCAAGTTCAGATTTTTCGTGAATTTCTTTTTTAATACTGAGTTTATTTTTTTTAAGTGTAGCTATTCGCTTGGCAACATACATATCATGAATTGCGTCTAGTTGACTAACTGAATCTTCGCGCATAAATTGATAACTTTCAGCTTCATCAGCATAAAAATGTTCGCAAGTAAAGTACAAATTAAGCTCATCGTTTTGATAAAAACACTGGTCATCTTTATAGGTAATGTTAGAATAAGTTCTTTTATCAAAACATTTTGGTAGCAAAAAATTCAAGTTATCGAAGTAAACCCTTTTAAATTCAAGAAAATCCATTTTATTATTGAGCAAGTCGTTAAGATCTTGTCGAATATATTCTTTTGGAGGACAAGCAGTGAGCAATAGCATAAGAAATGGAGCCATTGTCATTAGTAAAAATCTGTGCTTTCTATTCGAAAGTTTATTTAAAAAAGAATGTTTCATAAAATTCGAGTCTAAATATATTCAAAAAAAGTTAAACGACTTTACTTACCTCAATTTTTGATTGTATGTTTGCAAAAAAACGAATCTAAAATTGAGTCAGAAATATTAAAATTAAGATCATGAAAGAATATTGGAAAAACATTTCGACCGCCAGAAAAATCAGAATCATACTTGGGATAACTTTGGGCATTATATTTATAATTTTCGCTGTTCAAAATAGAGATACTGTCTTTTTTAGCATGGTATTTTGGAAATTTCACATTAGCTTAACGTTGCTTATTTTACTTAGCATGGTAGTCGGATATTTAATTGCTTCCCTTTTTGATTATAAAAAATTCAAAGAAAAAGACAAACAAATTGCCGAATTGAAACTAAAAATTCAGACCTTCTTGACAGATAATAGTCGAAATACGCTTTAAATTTTTTGAAATAAAATTGTAGAGAAGTTGTAAATGTAAGGTTATGAGTAAACTCAAGAAAAGAAGTTTCACTTGAATAAATTTTTAAAATCTCAAATCAATATTTACTTTTTATTATTACCTTTGAAACAAGGATACAATCGCTAAGTCGATTCAGTGATCCCATCCGTCTTTTGGCGGAGACCCATGCAAATAACTCTTGAAGCTTAACAATTTTGACCCTATGGTGAGTCTCAGGAATTCAATGGCGGGCCGCACCTTATTCGTAAGGAATTCCACAGCGGATTACAAAGATTTCCGGCAAACCAAAACGTGTTTTCTGAGGCTTCGGAAAACCCAATTGCATGGGTTTTTTAATTTTTTTTTCAATCTCGACTATTTTGCTCATCACCAAATTTTCGCTTGATAATACGCTTAACCAATCATTTCTAGATAATATTAAAATACATTCGTTAATTAAATAGTTATTTTATAGTAATTAATTAAACTATTTGATTACATTTGCGTCTAATACTTTTTTACAAATTAAACAGTTGGTGAACTAATATAATCACCGAATTTTATGGCTAAATATAGATACATGGGACATGAATGTCCGACATGTGACGAAGATGTCTACGGATATTTTAACACTAAAATTTATTGCAGCGACTGCTGTCGTTCAAAATTCAATAAATTAAAAGAAAAACAACTTGCCATTACCTGTGAAGGTATGCCTGAGTTCCGCAAAAAAAACATTGAAGTAATGAATTTTACAATGGGAAGCTCTAAGAATTTCTTTGTTGCACCACTGTATAAACTACAAAAGAAAAATTTCCGCCCTGATGAAAATGAAGGTAAAAAGTTTTATTTAGGTATAAAGATGTATGTAGTGGGTAACTTTTATTATTTCATTAAGAATAACCTAGTTTTTGTTTTCCGTATTGGTGCAGTCGAAGAATTGATGAAAGGAATAGAATTTAGATGGAAATTAGATTTTCCGGAAGTTGGAGTTGTAATGAATAAAACTGAAATACTTAAATCTAGAGAATTGCTTAAAAAAATGGATGATGGAAATATTTTGTTGTTGAGCAATGGATTTTTGGAAAATCTGGACAAATGTAACTTTCGAAAATGGGGAGTTTGGAGAATTTAGAAGGATTTCTTGGGACGGTGCCAAGCATATTAACTAATTGATTAACAGTTAAATATTTAAATTAATAAGTTAGTTAATAAAATATAAAATTCAAAATCAAAAGGCATCACCTCCAAAAACTATAAAAAACCACATTCTTCAAATATTTAGAGACAATTCTTCCAAACATTATCTCAATATTTTTAAGAAATCTAATCGAAATTATCAAAATGCGATATTCAAAAATAACCGCACGGCCAGAATATTGAATAAAAATTCAGAACACGGAAACAGAAATCAAACTATCGTCTACTCCTTCCGCTTACTCAATCTCAAAAAATTTACTCTCCAAACTTATCTATAACTTGTTGTGTAACACCAGTATTTGAAAATCCTCCGTCATGAAAAAGATTTTGCATCGTTACATACCTTGTTAAATCTGAAAACATACTCACGCAATAATCTGCACAGGCCACAGCGGGCGCATTACCAAGAGGTGACATTTGTTCAGAGAAATTAATAAATTCTGTGAATCCTTTAATTCCCTGACCGGCCGTAGTTGGCGTTGGAGATTGAGAAATAGTATTAACTCTTACTTTATTTTTGATTCCGTAATGGTAACCAAAAGATCTGGCAATTGATTCTAAAAGCGATTTTGCATCTGCCATATCATTATAATCTGGAAAAATTCTTTGAGCTGCAATATATGTCAAGGCCAAAACAGAACCCCATTCATTCATAGCATCATGCTTGTAAAGAGATGCTAGAGTTTTATGAAGAGAAATAGCAGAAACATCCATCGTTTGGTTGTAGAAAGTATAATTATTCTCAGTGTAGTGCTTACCTTTTCTCACATTGGGCGACATTCCTATTGAATGCAAAACAAAGTCAATTTTGCCTCCTAAAATTTCCATAGACTGGGAAACCAAGTTGTTTAAGTCTTCAACACTTGTGGCATCTGCAGGAATCACTGTACTGTTAGTTTTTTCTGCCAATTTATTAATTTCACCCATTCTCATGGCAATTGGTGCGTTTGTTAAAGTGAAAATAGCACCTTCTTCGTGTGCACGCTCTGCAACCTTCCATGCAATAGACTGTTCGTTTAGCGCTCCGAAAATAATTCCTCTTTTTCCTTTTAATAAATTGAATGACATAACTATATATTTTGGGGCAAAGTTAAAATTTTCGTTGGAATTGGGAATAGCTTGAAAATCATTTTATTTAATTGAGGAACATTTAAACTATCATAACGAATCAAAAACAACCTATCCACACCCAAAACGCAAACCATCATAAGCCACCGAGACATTATCTGGCAAAAGCTTAAGAATATCTTTATGCTTGCCAAACTGATGACTAATATGGGTTAAATAGGCTTGCTTCGGATTTACTTCTGCTATAAATGCTAAAGCCTCTTTTAAATTAAAATGGGAAATGTGTTCGTGTTCATGCAGGCAATTAATCATTAAAAATTCGCAGTTTTTAATTTTCTCGATTTCTACTTTATCAACTGTTTTAGCATCCGTAATATAAACGAAATTCCCGATTTTAAATCCTAAAACAGGTAAAAGATAATGATAGACCTCAACTGGTTCCACCTCTACTCCATTTGGTAAAACAAATAATCCATTTTCAATAAGGTTTAAATTAACTTTCGGAATTCCCGGATATTTGTTTTCAGAAAAAATATAATGATATTCATTTTTGAGCGCTTTGGCCACTCTTTCCGAGCAGTAAACTTCCATATTGCGCTTTTCTTTAAAATTAAACGCACGGACGTCATCAAAACCAGCAGTATGGTCTTTGTGTTCATGTGTGAATAATACAGCGCGCAAAGATTTAATATTTTCACGTAACATTTGCTGGCGGAAATCCGGACCAGTATCAATAACGAAATTTTCTCCATCAACTGTAAAAAGTACGGAAGTTCGCAAACGATTGTCTTTTGGATCGCTCGAAGTGCAGACTTCACAATCACAGGCAATGATAGGAATACCCTGCGATGTACCTGTTCCTAAAACAGTAATCTCTACTTTCACAATGATTTATTTTTGACTATTTTGAAAGCAAAAATAACCCATCCGACAATTAAAGATAAACCTCCGAGTGGAGTAATTGGACCCAAAAATTTGAAATTTATTTGCCAATAATCCGATAAACTTAAAAGAAAAATAGAACCTGAAAATAAAGTTATTCCAAGAATAAGAAATAGAATTATAGTTTTTCCAATTGGAAATTTGTCTTGAAATCCGAGAATTAAAAATGCCAATCCATGATACATAAGATATCTAACCCCGGTTTCAAAAGATAATAATTTCTCTGCCGATATTTTTTCTTTCAATGCATGAGCGCCAAATGCACCAAAAATAATGGCAATTACAATGCAAATAATACCCATCAAAACAAGATTTTTATTCATTTTCTAAATTTAAGGTAAAATCTAAAACTTCACGCCATCCTTTCCAAGAACTATAATTTCCTATTGTTTCATTGTGCCACAAAAATTGAAATTCTCCGCCATATTGTTTGGTAAGGTCATACATCTTTCTAATTCTTAGTTTACTTTCTTCAATACTTAATTTTTGATATTCTCTGAGCGTACCATCCATATAAACAAAAGGATGTAAAACAAGTTTTGTCACTTCACTATTCTCTAAATTAAACCAATTTATGGCTCGTGCAGTACCTAATCTAAAACCAATATGGTCGGCAAAACCCATGGAATAATCATGCTCAAAATTGTTTTCAAGTAAAATTTTATATGTCTTTGGAAGTTCTACTTTGAGAAAATGTTGTCTTGAATGTTTTATTGGATGTGACACAATTTCTTCTAAATCTTTTTTCTCTTTTTGTAAATATAAATCATAATTATTCGACTCATAACTGGGATGCAAACCCAATACACAAACCTCATCGAGATTTTGAATAAGATTTTGTTGTACAAGGTTACTCGATGGAAGATTTTTATCAAACTTCGAAAATTTGCCTAACAACCAAAATATTCTAGTGTCAAATTTTTTGCAAATATTTTTGATATCGTCAAACGTATCATAAGGATCTAGCTTTTGATTTCGCAGAACAATTCTTCTTTCTTTTAATCTTGTTTTATTGCCGTAAATCGTATCTTTTGAGATAGACAACATTCTTCTTATCCAATTTTTATTTTTATAGGCGAAAGTATTGTCAATATCAAAAGTAGGAACGATTTTAAACTTTGGAGTTTCTATAAATAATTTTTCATTTTGAGGTGTATTTCCATTTTGAGTGGCATTCAATGTATCTATTAACTTCTCGCTCCAAATATCACAAATGGGAGTTTCCAACCATTCATACTCTTTGAGCTTGCTAAATTCAGCTAAAAATCTCCCGTGGTTATCTCTTTCTGTGCTTAAATATTCTTCCATTGAAGTTAAAACATAAAATATCGATGATAAAATGTCTTCAACGTTTGATATTCTTAAAATTTCTTGACCATAAAATTCACCATATTCAATATGACGGATAATCAATTCTTCTTCATCTAATAATCCACAAGTTTTTATCCATAAAGAATTTTCTTCAAAGTTTTCATTTGAATAATTTAATTTAACACCTGAATAAACTCTAAATTCTTCCTTGATAGTAGTAACTCGAAATTCAATTTTCCTTAAACGAAAAATAAAATCCAGCGTGTAAGTAAGTCTGTTAGAAATATTATCTACAAAGATTAGCAGCATTTAAAGGCATTCAAGGATTTTAGCACAAATAAATTCCGCAGCTTTACCGTCTCCAAATAATTTCGGATAAATTTCTGCAGGCTTGCTCATGAAATCATCAAAAACGTCTACAATTTTTTGCGTATCTGCATCCGTAATTACTGCTTTTCCGCTTTCTACAATTTCTACCCATTCAGTCTCGCTGCGCAAAATAATTCCAGGTTTGTTGAAAAAATAAGCTTCTTTTTGTACGCCTCCGCTATCCGTTATTATTAATCTTGCATTCTTTTCCAAAGAAATCATATCAAAAAAACCAACTGGCTCAATAATTTTTACTTTTTCACTTGCAAAAATTGCTTTTTGCTCTTCATTATCAAGATTGTTAATTAAAGCATTTTTTGTTCGAGGATGTATAGGCCATATAATTTTCATTTTTCTTTCTTCAGAAATTATTTCCAAAGCTTCCATAATGGCTTGTAACCTGTCGTGTTGATCTGTATTATTGTCTCTATGAATTGTGCACAATACATATTCGTTCGGAATGAGATTATAGGTTTCAAGAATTTTTTCATCTGCTATTTCCGAGAAATGTAAGGAGTTGTCATACATGATATCACCACAGTGATAAATTGAAGGTTGATCAAAAGTTTTACCATTATTTTCAATAATAAATCCTTCTTTTTCAAGATTTTCAAGTCCTTGTTTACTCGGGCAAAAAAGCATTGTAGAAACATGATCTGTTAAAATTCTATTAATCTCTTCGGGCATACATTTATTAAAACTTCGCAAGCCAGCTTCAACGTGAATTACAGGTACATGCAACTTAGATGCCGCCAATGCACCAGCCAATGTCGAATTTGTATCACCATAAACCAAAATGGCGTCGGGCTT
>JBBSUQ010000108.1:0-11158 GCA_038234235.1 Flavobacteriales bacterium | reverse complement strand
AACACCTTTTCCACCTCTGTTTGTAATTCTGTAAACTGGTTCCTTATCTTCTGGATCATTCAAATAAGTTCGCTTGCCATATCCTTTTTCAGATACAACTAAAATTGTAGAGAAAATATCCTCCAAAGCAATCATTCCTATCACCTCATTAGTAGGGCCAGTTAATGTAACTCCTTTAACTCCAGCAGCATTTCTACCCATTGGTCTAACTTTGCTTTCGTTAAACCTAATGGCTCTACCTGTGTTTGTAGCAAGAACTATTTCATTTTCACCATTGGTCAATTTTGCTTCCAATAATTCATCATCTTCTCTAATGGTAATGGCATTAATTCCATTTGCTCTCGGTCGAGAATAAGCTGCTAAAGAAGTTTTCTTAATGATACCTCTTTTGGTACACATTATTATAAAGTTGTTTTCTACATATTCTTTATCCGTCAAATCTTGAACTTTCACATAAGCCTTAATTTTATCATCTTGACCAATGTTTAGTAGATTTTGTATGGCTCTTCCTTTTGCAAGTTTATTTCCTTCTGGAATTTCATAAATTCTCATCCAGAAACATCTTCCTTTTTCTGTAAATATTAAAAGGTAATTGTGATTTGTAGCAACAAATAATTGCTCCAAGAAATCTTTATCACGAGTAGTTGAGCCTTTTGAGCCCATTCCTCCTCTGTTTTGAACCTTGAATTCGCTTAAACTTGTACGTTTAATATAACCTGCATGAGATATTGTGATTATTACTTCTTCATCAGCAATTAAATCTTCCATTCGCATTTCGCTAGCTGAATATTCAATTATTGATCTTCTTGCATCACCATATTTATCTCTTACTTCGATAAGCTCATCCTTAATGATTTGCATTCTGCGATCTTCGTTCGCTAAAATATCTTTCAAATCAGTAATAGTTTCCATTAAATCTCCATATTCCGTGCGCAATTTATCTTGCTCAAGGCCGGTAAGCTGACGCAAACGCATGTCTACTATAGCACGTGACTGCAAATCGCTTAAAGAGAATCTTGTCATCAAGTTTTCCCTTGCCGCATCTGGTGATTTAGATTTTTTAATTATTTCAATTACTTCATCAATATTATCCGATGCTATAATTAATCCTTCTAAAATATGTGCTCTTTCTTCTGCTTTTCGTAAATCAAATTTAGTTCTTCTTATTACTACTTCATGTCGAAACTCCACAAAATATTGTATCATTTGTCGCACGTTCAATAACTGCGGACGGCCTTCAACTAAACAAATGTTATTTACTGAAAATGAGGTTTGTAAAGAAGTAAATTTGAATAGTTTGTTTAATACTACATTCGGAATTGCATCCCTTTTTAGCTCATAAACGATTCGCATTCCATTTCTATCCGACTCATCACGAATATCAGAAATTCCTTCTATTTTTTTATCGTTAACTAAGTCAGCAGTCTTCTTAATCATGTCTGCTTTATTGACTTGATAAGGTATTTCTGTAACTATTATTTGTTCTCTACCATTAACTTCTTCAATTTCAGCCTTGGCACGCATAACAATTCTACCACGACCCGTAAGTAGTGCATCTCGAACTCCGTCATACCCATATATTATTCCTCCCGTTGGAAAATCTGGTGCTTTAATAAACTGAATTATTTCTTCGGCTGTAATGTCTTTATTTTCAATGTAAGCAATAATTCCATCAACAACCTCTGTAAGATTATGGGGAGCCATGTTTGTAGCCATACCCACAGCAATACCACTTGCACCATTTATTAAGGCATTTGGGATTTTAGAAGGTAAAACTGTTGGCTCTTGTAATGAATCATCAAAATTTGGTTGAAAATCTACTGTTTCTTTTTCAAGATCAGCAAGCATTTCTTCTGCAATTTTTCTAAGTCTAGCCTCCGTATAACGCATTGCTGCCGGACTATCTCCATCTACCGAACCGAAGTTACCTTGTCCATCTACCAAAGGATAACGCAAAGACCAATGTTGGGCCATACGTACCATAGTATCATAAACACTTGAATCACCGTGTGGGTGATACTTACCCAGAACTTCACCAACTATTCTAGCTGATTTCTTATATGGTCTGTTGGAATAAACTCCCAAATCTTGCATACCATACAATACTCTTCTGTGTACCGGTTTAAAACCATCACGAACATCCGGTAATGCACGTGATACAATCACTGACATTGAGTAATCAATGTAAGCTGATTTCATTTCATCTTCAATGTTTATCTGGATAATTCTTTCTCCATCTGCCATGTTGTCACTATAAAATTTATCGCACAATTTTTGTGCAGGTTAAAGCAAGCCCCGAAATTAGGCATTTTTTTTGGGGCAGTTAACATTTGTTTTACTTGAACTTACTAACAAAAATCTGTGTAAAAAGCCGATTTTTCTCAAGTTATTAACAATTTAAAAGAATTATATTTGTAGTCAGGCTAAACTTTAGTTAATTTAGCTAGCAATTAAAAAGAATATGGAAGCAAAATTTTCTCCGAGGGTAAAAGATGTAATTAGTTTCAGCCGTGAAGAAGCTTTAAGATTGAGCAATGATTATATAGGTGTAGAACACCTTTTGCTTGGATTAATTCGTGAAGGGGAAGGAACAGCAATAAAAATTTTAAGTGAATTTAGATTAGATTTACCTCAATTGAGAGCTGAAATTGAAGCTTCACTGAAAAAATCTACAAGAACTGGCATGGCGCCAATGGCTAATATTCCTCTTGTGAAGCAGGCAGAAAAGGTTTTAAAAATAACTTATTTAGAAGCAAAATTATATAAGAGTTCGGTGATTGGAACAGAACATTTGCTTTTATCTATTTTAAAGGATGAAACTTCAATGGCGTGTAGGATTTTAAATAAATACGGTATTATTTACGGAAATGTAAAAGATGAATTAGAAGCTATGATTGATGAAAATATACAGCCAAGAGCTGAGTTTCCGGGAAGTCCGGAAGAAGAAAGTGAATCTTTTTCAACACAAAGAAAAACAACTGACCCGAAATCTAAAACTCCAGTTTTAGATAATTTCGGGAGAGATCTTACAAAGATGGCCGAGGCTGGCAAATTAGATCCAATTGTTGGTAGAGAAAAAGAAATTGAAAGAGTATCTCAAATTCTATCAAGAAGAAAAAAGAACAATCCTATATTAATAGGTGAACCTGGAGTGGGTAAAAGTGCCATTGCAGAAGGTTTGGCTTTGAGAATTGTTCAAAGAAAAGTTTCTAGAGTTTTATTTAATAAAAGAATTGTTTCGCTTGATTTGGCTTCTCTTGTTGCTGGTACAAAATATAGAGGCCAGTTTGAAGAAAGAATGAAAGCTGTGATGCAGGAAATTGAAAAAAATCCGGATATCATTTTATTTATTGACGAAATCCACACTATAATTGGTGCGGGTGGTGCTAGCGGTTCTTTAGATGCATCAAATATGTTTAAACCTGCACTTGCTAGGGGCGAACTTCAAGCAATTGGAGCAACAACGTTAGATGAATACAGACAATATATAGAGAAAGATGGTGCTTTAGAAAGAAGATTTCAAAAAGTATTAATTGAACCTACTAATATTGAAGAAACTGTTCAAATCTTAAACAATATTAAAGAAAGATATGAAGAACATCATTCAGTAACTTATACAGATGAAGCCATTGATGCTTGTGTGAAATTGACTGAAAGATACATAACAGACAGACATTTACCTGATAAAGCAATAGACGCTTTGGATGAAGTTGGATCTCGTGTTCATCTTACCAATATCACTGTTCCTCAAGAAATTTTGACAATTGAAGGGAAAATTGAAGAATTAAAGGAACAAAAAAATGAGGTTATTAAATCTCAACAATATGAAAAAGCGGCTGAATTAAGAGATACTGAACGAAATCTTACTGACGAGCTCGAAGTTGCCAAAAAGAAATGGGAAGACGATTCTAAAACCCACAGAGTTACTGTTACTGAACAACATGTTGCAGAAGTCGTTTCTATGATGTGCGGAATTCCTGTTACGCGTATTGCTCAATCTGAGAAAGGAAAGTTGGTCTCAATGGCTGATGAAATGAAAGGTGCAGTAATTGGTCAAGATGAAGCTGTTGGTAAAGTTGTTAAAGCCATTCAGAGAAATCGAGCTGGTTTGAAAGATCCAAATAAACCAATTGGTTCGTTTTTCTTCCTAGGACCTACCGGAGTTGGTAAAACACAATTGGCTAAAGTTTTAGCGAAATATTTGTTTGATTCTGAAGACTCTTTAATCCGAATTGACATGTCTGAATACATGGAGAAATTTTCTATCTCTCGTTTGGTTGGAGCGCCTCCAGGATACGTTGGTTACGAAGAAGGTGGACAGTTGACTGAAAAAGTTCGCAGAAAACCATATTCTATAATCTTGTTGGATGAAATTGAAAAAGCACATCCTGATGTTTTTAATCTTTTACTTCAAGTACTAGATGAAGGACACATGACCGATGGTTTAGGTAGAAAAATTGATTTTAAAAATACTATTTTAATCATGACTTCCAACTTAGGAGCTAGACAATTAGCCGATTTTGGTGCCGGTGTAGGATTTGGAACTAAGGCAAAAAGTGAACAAAAATCGGAACATAATAATTCTGTTGTGCAGGCTGCATTGCGTAAAGCTTTTAGTCCTGAGTTTCTTAATAGAATTGACGATATGATCATTTTTAAATCTTTAGACAGAGACAGCATTCATAAAATCATTGATTTAGAATTGGCAAAATTATATGGTCGTATCAATGATTTAGGTTATAAAATTAAATTGACAGATAAAGCGAAAGATTTTATTGTTGACAAAGGCTATGATGAAAAATTTGGAGCGCGTCCATTAAAAAGAGCAATTCAGAAATATGTTGAAGATCCTTTGGCTGAAGAAATAATAAATTCTAATCTTAATGATGGCGATACCATCTCAATGGATATTGTAGAAGGCAAAGAAGAATTAAAAATTAAAATTGAAAAAGGCAAGGGCAAAACCAAGGCCGATAACAAAGAATAAAATGTAAAAAAAAAGTTATTTATACTTTTTTAAGTAAAAGGGAGGTTAGTTATAGCTTCCCTTTTTTTATTTTTAGACCATGAAATACATATTTCTTTTATTTTCTTTATTAATATTCACAAGTTCGTTCGCTTCTAGGGTAATGCCGAAAGTGAATGGTGAACTTTTTGTAAACGATGGCAGAACAGATTATGATTCGGTTTTATTTCTTGATGAAGAATTTCTCAAATATGAACTGAAAATAATGTTTGACAATAATCTTCTAGATCATCCTTTCACGAAGTTAGAAGATTCTAAAAATACCTTCGAAAATTACTGGAATAAATATAAATATAACTGGCGAAAGTGCGATTTAAATAAAGACGATCGTTTTGAATTGTTCTTTAATGGAATAACAAACTGGAGCGATAGTACTGAAAGCTTTCAAATTTACGAATTGAAAGATATTGATTATGAATTAGTTTATAATCATATTGGGAACTTAATAGCCTATAAAATTCAACCATTTACCAAAGAAATTATTCTTTTTCACCACAAATATCCTTGTTGTGACAATGCAAGTCATTATATAAATTCAGTGAGATTTTTGAAAAGTAAAATTCATTTAAGACAAAAATATTTTGTGGCTAGAGAAGGGGATATGAAAGGCAATTTTTTTCCAGAGGCTGTGTTTTATGAAGATTTGTATTCATTAACAAAGAAAAATACAAGAGTTTATTGGTCTGATAAAAAAATATGGAGAGCTTGGAAACGTTCTGGGAGTAACCAAATAACAAAATACAAAGAAGATATGCCTTATAAAGTTCTAGCAGTTAAAGATGGAATGAAATACGTTTTGATTTCCGGTCAACCAATTATTGAAGCAAATAAAGTAATAAATCCAGCTAATTTTGAATCAGTTAAGATTTTTGGATGGATTAAAGATTAAGATGTTTTTCAATTGCCAAGCGCACACTTCCATTTTCTAAAAGTAGTTTTTTTGCGTCATCGTAATTTATTTTTAATTCGTCTGAAATCATTTTTGCACCTCTGTCAACTAACTTGTCGTTGCTTAATTGCATGTCTACCATTCTATTACCTTTTACTTTTCCCAATTTTATCATCAAAGAAGTACTGATCATATTGAGAATTAATTTTTGTGCAGTTCCACTTTTCATTCGAGTACTGCCTGTCAAAAATTCTGGTCCAACTTCTGCAACAATACCAAACTCGCAGGTTTTCTCTAATAATGAACCAGAGTTGCAACAAATTCCGGCAGTTAAAATACCAATTTCACGGGCTTTGTTAATACCACCAATTACGTAAGGAGTAGAACCCGAAGCGGCAATTCCAATTAAAACGTCTTTATTTGTTATATTATATTCTGATATATCCTTCCAAGCTTGTGTTGCATCATCTTCCGCAAATTCTACTGCTTTTCGCATGGCTTTGTCACCTCCAGCCATAATTCCAATTACCATGTCATGAGACACTCCGAAAGTTGGTGGGCATTCACTTGCATCAACAACTCCTAATCGGCCACTGGTACCTGCTCCAATATAAAATAATCTTCCACCTGAAGACATTTTTTCATACGCTTTATTTATAAATTCAGTAATTATGGGAATGCACTTTTCAACTGCGAGCGCCACTTTTTTGTCTTCATTATTGATGTTGATCAACAATGAATTGGTATCCATTTTCTCTAAATCATGATACAAAGAATCACTTTCTGTAGTTTTTTTCATTTAAACAAGATATGCAGTTTTGATATTTTCGCTAAATTCAATTTCTACTCTTTCTTTTAAGGTTGTTGAGAGACTTAATCCTACGAAATCTGCTTTAATTGGATATCTTCTATGTTTTCTATCAACTAATGCTACGGTTTTAATAGCTTTTGTTGGCTCCTGTAATAATTTGATGCAGGCGTACTGCATTGTTTTTCCAGAATTTAAAACATCATCTATAAGAATTATGGTCTTATTTTTTAATTCTTTTTGAGGTATATCTAAAGTGATTTCATAGTCCCATGGATTTTCTTTATTCATGGATATTTCGAATAACTGCACTTTTTGAGAAGTATGTTTTTTAATGATTTTATGTAATTCTTGGGCCAAGATGTAACCATTACCAACAATTCCGCCTAGAAACAGCTCATCTTCTTCAAAAGTATTTTCAATAATTTGGTGAGCAAGCCTTGTAATCTTTTGATTAATTTGAACTGAATTTAATATTTCTTGCATATCCGATTAATTTTTTTTGTTGTTTTATCAAGGTAATCCTCTGATGTTCTGTCTAGCCACAGCATTGTTTTTATCAATTGCCAAAATTTCGAGATAATATTTTCTTGCCAATGCGTATAATGCTTTGCTATGAGCTTCATATGCCAAATTGCTTAGTTCATCAACTCTCAATAACAACAGATTTGCTTTCGCTAATTCATTTTTTGGATTTATTTCGAGAGTTTTTGTATAATACTTTTTTGCATTTATAATATCGCCTTCTTGGTGATAGGAGTTTCCTTTGTAAAAATTCCACTCAGATGACCAAGGCGAATAGAATAAAGTAGAAATTGAAATTAAGCCTATTAAACTTAGTGCTATTAAAGATACATTTATTTTTTTTACAGAGAATATTCCTACAATTGTTCCGCAGATCAGACCAGAAATTAGTGCTGTGTTGCCAATATTTCGAGTGTATAGATAATCTAGTAACATGCAAAAAAGTATTACTAAAACAGCCAGAATAATAAAAAAGAATCTAAAAGGAAGTTGAAATTTCTTATCGTAAATGCCTTTTCCAAAAATAAAACCCATTAAACTCATATTTACACCACTAAGTCCAAGGCCAGCATCGCCAGAAATACTTAACTGCCATAAAGAGGTTATCATAGAAAAATAAATACCAAAAATGATAAAGCGATAAGTTGGAATTCGTTTTTCTACGAAAGCACCTAAAAGTATAAAAGCGATTATGTTCAATCCGAGGTGTACAAAATTGGCATGAACCAAACTATTGGTTATAAGTCCATAATAATGACCATTGTAAATAACATTGGCGTTTGGTGCGCCGAACTTATCGTATAATCTAATTGATATTTCAGTAAAATGACTATAATAAATAACAAATGAAAATAACACCACACAGATTAGTGAGATCAAATATGTATAATATGGTATTTTCTTAATTCGCATTATAAATAGGATTCAAAAATATTCAGAATATCTTAATAATAGCATAGCTTTTCGAGTATTTATTCACAAAGTTTAATGCACAAAATTTTCGGAGTAAAAAGATGTGAACATAAATTGTTAAAAAAGGCTGAAAACTACTTGTGCATTAATATTATCTTTTGACTAGATTTGTGCTCAATTTATTGATAAAAATTTTTAATAATTGATTCCAAAAAGAGCATAAAATGCCAAAAGACAATTCCATAAAATCCATTTTAATCATCGGAAGCGGACCCATAGTAATAGGTCAGGCTTGTGAATTTGACTACGCCGGTTCTCAGGCAGCGCGATCTTTGAGAGAAGAAGGTATTGAGGTAACATTGATTAACTCAAATCCTGCAACTATTATGACTGATAAAGTCATAGCAGACAATATTTATCTTGAAAGTCTAGAACCCGAAAGTATCATCAACATTTTAAAAAAGCATAAAATAGATGCCGTTCTTCCAACAATGGGAGGCCAAACAGCACTTAATTTGTGTATCAAATGTGATGAAATGGGTATTTGGGAAGAATACAATGTTCGTTTAATTGGCGTAGATATAAATGCCATTGAAATTACCGAAAATAGAGAATCTTTCAAGAATTTAATGGCGGAAATTGGTATACCGATGGCTCCCCAAAGTACCGCAAGGTCTTTTTTAGAAGGAAAAGAAATAGCACAAGAATTCGGATTTCCACTTTGTATTCGTTCTTCATTTACATTAGGTGGAGCAGGAGCATCAGTTGTGCATGATCCTAAAGAATTTGATACTTTACTTGAAAGAGGACTTCAACTCTCTCCAATTCATGAAGTAATGATTGACAAAGCCTTACTCGGCTGGAAAGAATTTGAATTAGAACTTTTAAGGGATGCCAATGACAACGTTATAATTATTTGTTCCATTGAAAATTTTGATCCAATGGGAATTCACACTGGTGATTCTATAACAGTTGCACCAGCAATGACCTTGTCAGATACAGTTTATCAAAGAATGCGTGACATGGCTATTAAAATGATGCGTTCAATTGGTAATTTTGCGGGAGGTTGCAATGTTCAATTTGCAGTTTCACCAGATGAAAATGAAGATATAATTGCAATTGAAATTAATCCGCGGGTTTCTAGATCCTCGGCATTGGCCTCAAAAGCTACAGGTTATCCAATTGCGAAGATTGCATCAAAACTTGCTATTGGTTATCATTTAGATGAATTAAAAAATCAAATTACCAAAACTACTTCAGCATTATTTGAACCTACATTAGATTATGTAATTGTAAAAATACCAAGATGGAATTTTAATAAATTTCCAGGAACAGATCGCAGGCTTGGTTTGCAGATGAAATCTGTTGGTGAAGTTATGGGAATTGGTCGTTCGTTTCAAGAAGCTTTGCAAAAAGCTTGTCAATCTTTAGAAATAAACCGAAACGGACTTGGTGCAGATGGCAAAGAACTTACAAATCAAAACGAAATATTACACAGTTTAGAAAATCCGAGCTGGAATAGGTTATTTCATATATATGACGCCATTAAACTCGGAATTCCATTTAAAACCATTGTTGAAAAGACTAAAATTGATATTTGGTTTTTGAAACAAATTGAAGAATTAATTAAGTTTGAAAAGAAAATCGAGAAATTTCATTTAGCCAATATCTCCAAAGAATTATTGTTTGAAGCTAAACAAAAAGGATATGCCGACAGACAAATTGCACATCTTTTACGTTGTTTAGAATCTGAAGTATTTTCGAAAAGAGAAGAATTTGGCTTAAAAAGGGTTTATAAAATAGTGGATACTTGTGCTGCTGAATTTGCTGCCCAAACACCTTATTATTATTCAACTTTTGAAGAAGAAAATGAAAGCATTGTATCTGATAAGAAAAAAATTGTAGTTCTAGGTTCGGGACCAAATAGAATAGGGCAGGGAATAGAGTTCGATTATTCTTGTGTGCATGGCGTTTTAGCTGCAAAAGAATGTGGTTATGAAACCATTATGATTAACTGCAATCCAGAAACAGTTTCGACCGATTTTGATATCGCTGATAAATTATATTTTGAACCTGTTTTTTGGGAACATATTTACGCAATTATTCAGCATGAAAAACCGGAAGGTGTAATTGTTCAACTTGGCGGACAAACTGCTTTGAAATTGGCTGAAAAACTAGAGCGTTACGGTATCAAAATAATGGGTACAAGTTACGAAGCGCTAGATTTAGCTGAAGACAGAGGTAGATTTTCAAAATTATTAGAAAAAAATAATATTCCTTTTCCTAAATATGGAATTGTTGAAAGTGCCGAGCAAGCATTGAAATTAGCCGATGAATTAGGATTTCCATTATTGGTGAGACCTTCGTATGTACTTGGAGGTCAAAAAATGAAAATTGTTATAAACAAAGAAGAATTGGAACACCACGTTGTTGATATTATCAATGAAATGGGCAACAATCAAATACTTTTAGATCATTTTATTGGTGGTGCAATTGAGGCAGAAGCAGATGCCATTTGTGACGGGAAAGACGTTTATATTTTGGGAGTAATGCAACATATAGAACCTGCTGGCATACATTCTGGCGATTCTTACGGCGTTTTACCTCCTTATAACTTAGGAGATTTCGTGATGCAGCAAATAGATGACATTACAAAGAAAATTGCAGTTGAATTAAAAACTGTGGGCCTCATAAACATACAATTTGCCATTAAAGACGACAAAGTTTATGTTATTGAAGCCAACCCTAGAGCGTCGCGCACTGTTCCCTTTATAGCAAAAGCATACGATGAACCTTATGTAAATTATGCTGTGAAAATTATGCTGGGAGAGAAAAAGGTTAAAGATTTTACATTTAATCCGAGAAAAGAGGGTTATGCAATAAAAATTCCTGTGTTTTCTTACGAAAAGTTCCCTGATATTAAAAAAGAATTGGGTCCAGAAATGAAATCTACTGGAGAAGCAATTAAGTTTATTAAAAACTTAAAAGATCCATTTTT
>JBBSUQ010000107.1:0-11179 GCA_038234235.1 Flavobacteriales bacterium | reverse complement strand
CAGATTTTGCTTTGCGAGTGTCTAATTTTGCACTCACCTCATTATTTTCAACTGTGCTAGAATTTTCAGCAATGTAAGTTTCTTGTTTTTTATCTGCTTTATCAGATTTCAACCCTTTACCCAAATTTGAATGATAACCATCGTTATACTTTCTTTTTTGAAACATTCCACCACCAACTACATTGTTTGAAGTAGAGCAAGAGCTCAAAATTAAAGAGGCTATTAAGCCAACTTGTAGGAATAAATAATACTTTTTCATATTTGATTAATTTTTATATTTCAACAATTTTAAAGGTTTCTTTTCTAAATAATTTATATTTAACATTCTTTAATATTATCTTTTAACATTCTTTAATGGATTCACTAACACAAATAATACTTGGAGCAGCCACTGGTGAACTTGTTGAAGGCCAAAAATTGGGTAATAAAGCTATGCTATGGGGAGCAATAGGTGGTACGATTCCAGATTTAGATGTATTTTTAAATTTTTTTTATAATCCTATAGAAAGTGCGCTTTTACATAGAGGTTTTAGCCACTCGCTAATTTTTGCACTAATTTTTTCTCCCATATTTGCGTGGATATTAAATAAACTTTACAAAAAAAAATATACTTATACCCTTTGGTTGAAATTATTTTTTATTTCGATTGTCACCCATCCTATTTTGGATATGTTTACAAATTACGGCACACAATTTCTTTGGCCGTTACAAAATAGAATTTCATTTAACTCGGTTTTTGTAATTGATCCATTGTATACTTTACCATTCTTATTTTGTTGTATTGTCGTTTTGTTTAAAAAGAAAGAAAGTATTTCACGCCGCCGATGGAATAACTTCGGACTTTTATATTCTACAAGTTATTTATTTCTTCTTTTAATAATTAAGATTTTTGTTTATCAAGACACTAAAACTTATTTTAAAAATGAAAACATCAGTCAACAAAATATAATGATCACGCCAATGCCATTAACCGGTTTTTATTGGTTGGTTGAATCTCAAACAAAAGACAGCGTATTTGTGACATATAAATCTATTTTTCATGATTTTGATTCTCATGAAATGCAAAAATTTTCAAAAAATAATCAAAACTTGAATTCCATCCCAAATAATGTAAATTCCGATATTCAAAAATTGAAGTTTTTTTCAAATGGATTTTTTACAAGTGAGTATAATAATGACACAATTTTATTTTACGATTTGCGGTTTGGAACTTCACAACAATTGACAAATGGAAAAAGAAATAATCCGATATTGGGTTACGGAATGGTTATTGAAGACGGCAATGTGCAAAACATTTTTAGAGTGGGTACAAAAGATCTTATTAAGGACATTAATTTTGGGGCATATCTAAACAAGGTTTTTTAACACGACTTTTTAAAATATGAAGTATATTTTCAGTTCGATAACATGTCTATTTTTAAGTAGCATTTGTTTTTTTCAACAAGCCGTTTCGTCTCAAACAACTCAACCACAATTTTCTTTAGGAGATTTTCTTAAATACGAAAGTGCTTTGGAAGAGAAAACTGAAACGGTATTTAAATCTTTAAGCGATACAGCTATTGTAGCCCAATTAATAATGCCAGCTATTGGTAAATTCGGACAAACAGATGCAGTAATAAATTCTTATATTGACAAAGGTATAATTGGAGGTTTGCTAATGCTTAATGGGAGTAAAGAAAGTTTTACGGCGAAAATTGCCGAGATAAACGCAAAAAATAAATCTTTAGGAACCATACCTTTTTTATTCAGTGCCGATGCAGAGCCAAGTTTGTTTAATCGAAAAATTATAGGTTCAACTCCTGTAAAAAAGGCAAATGAATTAGGTACCTTTCATGATGTAACAAAAGTAGCCGAACAAATTTCTGAAGAGCTAAATCTTATTGGAATCAATTATAATTTTTCACCTGTAGTAGATATGTCTTCAAACAAAACAGTTGGCTATAGAGGTTTTGGAACAAATCCGGAAAATATTGTGCCTTGGTCTAATGAATTTATAAATGTTTCTCAAGATTCATTTCAAATAATTGCGACTGCCAAACATTTCCCGGGACATGGTTTGGTTTCAGGAGATTCTCATAAAGAATTGCAAGTTATTAATGGAGAAATGAAAGAATTAGGCATTTATCCACCGCTTATTGAAAACGGCGTTTTATCTATAATGATTGGCCATATTGCCGTGATAAACAATCCAGAATTTGATACTAAAGGTTTGCCAGCAACTTGCTCCGAAAAAATTGTGAATCAGTTGTTGCGCGATAGTCTTGGTTTTGAAGGATTAATTGTAACGGATGCTATGAACATGGGAGGAGTTGCAAAAGTAGTTTCAGCAAACACAATGGTAATTGATGCAGGTTGCGATATATTATTAATGCCTTTAGATGCCGCGAAAGCTCATGCAGAGATATTAAAAAAATACAGAGAAGATCCAGAATTTAAAAACAAAGTTGACATGGCTGCTAAAAGAATTTTGAGAATGAAAATTTGTCTTAATCTGATTTAAATTATAATAAGATCTCTATTAAAACTTCTTTAGATTTCAGGAGCAAACAAAAATTTATTGGGCGAAACTAATTGAGTTTTTACCGCATACATAACAATTCCGGCAGTATTTTTTACTCCTAATTTTGCCATTATGTTTTTACGATGTGTATTAATTGTGTGGTTTGACAATATAAGAAGTTCGGCTATTTGAACATTAGTTAATCCATCGGAAATCAGTTTAATTACTTCTAATTCTCGTTCAGAAAGATTAATGGGTTCACAAGTAAATTTTGTAAATTCTAAATCGTTCACATCAATTGATGACTTGCGAATAGATTCTAAAATTTGACCACAGAAAAACGCATTTCCTTTGGCTGTTTCATTTACAGCATCTATAATTTCTCCACTGTCACAGTCTTTTTTTACATAACTTTTAACTCCGCCTCTCAAGGCATCTACTAAAGTTTGTGCAGATTGTTCTGGCGTTATGGCCAAGGTTTTTATGTTCTTTTTGAGATTGGTAATTTTTCTAATCACATCGATGCTGAAGTTTTTGGATGTGTAATCTATTACCACTAAATCGCATTCAAAGTTTTTAAGTTGATCCAATAATTCTGCTGATGATTGCGCTTCGCCTATCACATTGACATTTTTTTGAGCAGAAATTATACTTCTCAAACCTGCTCTCACCACATCGTTGCTATCAGCTATAATTACGTACATCTTATTTAGAATTATTTTTAATAAGGCAAATATACGCATCCATAACAAAAAGACAAGGTGAAAATTGAAATAAAAATAGTGCAATTGACTTATAAAACTTGAGTATTAATAAAAGTAAATTTGTATCATGAAAAACGCAGGAATTTTTATTACAATTGTGGTAATGTTATTCGGGAATAGCACGACGGCTCAAGAATCTACAATGGAAACTACAAATGTTAAGACAATCGTCGAGGCAGAAGAGTTATTTCCATTGAATGGATTTCAAATACATAACAAAGGTTTAGATTACAGTAAAGTTGAAATAAAACTTGATGATGCTACTTGGGTTTCTAATAAATTACCTGTTGAAACTGAATTTAAAGTAAAATTACTCAAACCCGTGGGATTCGTGGAAATAGATGGCGAAGTACACTTTGGTATGCAACTATTTATTAGTTCCTTAAAAGGTGATACGCTTGGCTTTATGGAAGATATGTATGCAGGAAGTGGGATAGAATACACAAGTGCCGAGTATTTATCAAGTTTAACGCTAACTTTATCTTGTAACGCATTAACACCCGTAGGTGACACACTATTCTTAAGTGCAAGATTTTTCGATTACAACAGTGATGGCTTTATCTTAGTAACCAATAACCTAATAATTGCCGATCCAAATTTGCCATTGGATGTAACTTATAGTACTTACAGTTCAAATGATTATACCACACAATGCTTTGCTTCTGCATCTGACATCAGCTTTAATGGTTTCGGATATGTAGAAAAATCTGAATATCCTGAAGATTATATAATTTTCAAAGGAATTGAAGATATGGGCTTACTAAAATACTACCGTTGTCAAGTTACGTATTATTATAAAAATGGAAAAACATCGCAAGAAAGTTTTTCTTTAGGCGATACTTCAATTGTTAAAATTATAGAGAAAGAAGAAAACATTTATGATTTAATTATTAAAGACAAGAAAGGTTATAGTAATTCAGATTTAAAATATTTGAGATTTAGAATTGAAAAAACACACAATCAAGTTTTGGATGGGATTGTTTATAATCTGAATTGAGGAATTAGTTTATTTTTCCTTCTGTTTAAAATGAGTCTAAGTGGTGATTCTATTTAAATTTTTATCGTTATCAATAATTTAAAAATTTTATTGGGTCATTTTTCTTCGTATCAATTCCTTAGTAATCAATCCCAATTCTCTCCCTGTCTGTCCAGCAACTGATGTGTTCTCATCAGCTCGGCGCAAAAGGTAAGGCATAACCTCTCTCACCGGACCATAAGGAACATATTTAGCAACATTGTAGCCTTCATTTGCCAAATTGTAAGAAATGTGATCGCTCATTCCTAAAAGTTGTGCAAAGTATATATTCTTATCGTTTCTGACTATTGAAGAACTTTTTACAATTTCTGCCAAATATTTACTGCTTTCTTCATTGTGTGTACCTGCAACAAGTGCCACAGCCTTAACATTATCTACACAAAATTTTAAGGCTCTATTGTAATCAACATCGGTGTCTTGTTTGGTTTTGTGAATTGGGGAAGGATAATTTTTTTCAACTGCTCGCCTGCGCTCTTTTTCCATGTATGCACCACGAACCAATTTAACGCCATAAATATATTCTTTCTCTTTTGCTTCTTTTACAGCTTTCTCCAGAAACTCATATCGATCATTTCTATACATTTGTACTGTGTTGTAAACCGAAATTTTTTGTTTGTTGTATTCAAACATCATTTCGTGCGCCAATCTATCAATTCCATCTTGAATCCAACTTTCTTCAGCATCTATAAAAACTGGTACATTTTTATCATGGGCTGTTTGGCAAATTCTATTAATTCTTTCTCTTAAGGTGGAAATTTCTATAATTTCCTTTTCATTAAGAATTGCGTTTTCATTGTTAAACTTTTCGAGCAATGAAAATTTGGCTATTCCAGTTATTTTAAAAACAGCAAAAGGTACATTCGGATCTTTTGTTCCCGCAACTATTGTATCAATTATTTCGTTAACGGTTGCTTCAAAATCTTCGTCATCTGTTTTTCCTTCCACACTGTAATCGAGAATTGTACCGATATTAAAATCGCCCAAACTTTTTATGGTCGCGCTGCATTCTTCTATGGTTTCCCCTCCACAAAATTGTTTAAAAATTGTCTTTTTCACTATTCCTTTTATGGGAAGGTGGATCGCCAAGGCAAAATTTGTGGCAATTTTCCCAATTTTAGTAAGTGCAGGAATTCCTATTAATTTAAACAGGCGATAAGCCCGTTTCAAATCTTTATTGGACTTATTACTAAAAGCTATTTCGGTATTTTCAAACGATAACATGATACAAAATTAGTCGGGAAAAAATAATAGCAAACGCTTAGGGCAAATTCTTTTTTATATTTACTTAATTTTGTAATCACTTTATGACAGAAATTGACGCAGGAAAATATAAAATTCACATTGGAGACCTTGTAAATAGCGAGTTTGAAGATTTTTTAAATAAAAATTACAAAGATTCTAAAATTGTAGTTTTGGTGGATGAAAATACGCATGAACATTGTTTGAATGCATTAATTGAAAATTTTGATATTTTCAACGAAGCAGAAATAGTGATGATGCCGCATGGAGAAGAAAATAAAGTGCTTGAAATTTGCGGACAAGTTTGGGAAACTTTACTTGATTTTCAATTGGGAAGAAAAGATTTGCTAATCAATTTAGGTGGCGGTGTAGTTTCTGATTTAGGTGGATTTGTTGCTTCAGTATATAAGCGCGGAATAGATTTTATAAATATCCCTACTTCCCTTTTGGCCATGGTTGATGCATCAATTGGCGGAAAAACAGGAATTGATGTTGGTCCTTTCAAAAATGTAATAGGAACCTTCAATATGCCCTTGGCAGTATTTGTCGATAAAGAATTTCTTAGAACATTACCGCAACTAGAACTCCTTAATGGCTATGCTGAAATGCTAAAACATGGATTAATTGCAGATCTTAATTATTGGAATGAATTAGTACATATTCGAGATTACACGAAGCTAATTAACGATGATTTAATAGAAAAATCTATCCAAATAAAAAACGAAATTGTTTTAAATGATCCAGAAGAAAAAAATGAAAGAAAAAAACTAAATTTTGGACACACTGTAGGCCACGCGCTTGAAGGTTTTTTTCTTAACATCAAAAAAATATCTCATGGTCACGCAGTTGGGTTAGGCATGTTGGTAGAAAGTTTTATAAGTTACCGTAAAAATCTTTTAAGTAAAAAAGAATTTAAAGCAATTGAAAATCTTATTCTAGAATCGTTTCCACTTGTTTATATTGAAGATGAAAATCTAGATGCCATTTATGAAATCATGCTCAATGATAAAAAAAATGATAGCCAAGATGTATCTTGTGTTTTGTTAAAAGCAATTGGTGTGGCTGTAGTCGATCAACATTTAAGTAAATTAGAATGTATAGAAGGATTAATTTATTTGAAAAATTTGAATATTAATTTGAATTGAAGTTTGGAATTGTGCAATAACGATTAAACTTATTTGATTTTATCAGTGTCTTTAGGTGATCTAAATCTAAAACCCAAAAATGCTTTTACCCCTAGCAACAAAATACCCCCACCGAAAATTGATCCCAAAATTTCTTTATCCCAATACATTAACAACACAGTCAATACCATTCCACTTAGAAATACTAAAAATGCACAAACAATTTGATAGCGATCCATTCTATATCCTCTACGTTGACCAGATTTCATTAATTCAACCTGCTGTAAATTAATTTGATGTCTATGCGCTTGTTCTTTCAAAGTGGCTTCTTTCAAAAATTCAACAATTTTAGGATCTAAAGCGGCATAGCGTTCTATTTGTTCAACATCGGGTAATAAATTGTCGTCATGATTTTCAGTGTGTTCAAAAGCACTTCCATCTTTATTAGTAGCGGCTCTTCTAGAAATTTGACGTTTAGCCATTAAATCGAACTGAATTTTCTTTCTGATATTTACTAAATGTAACATGAAAATCAGATGAAATATTCATTACATCATTTTTCAATGCTTTTTTATCGAAGGAAATAGATTTAAATTTATTCTTGGTAACTTCATCTGAATCATAAATAAAATTTCTTGTAAAAATTCTATCCCAGTTGAATAAAAATAATTTAAATCTTCGGATAGTGTTACTCATATTTTACTTTTCTCTTTAAACGCAAATATAAACTTTTAAATTATATAAATTGCAACCTTATGAAACTTTAAGATAATATTTGCAACCATTTTTAGAAATAATTGAATTTTTGATTTCTTTTTAATAATGAGGGCAACTTTAAGAACTTTAAACAATTATCTAACTCAACTGCTTCAATTTATCTTTAATCTTTTCGAGTTTGTAAATTATTTCTTCAATTTGCAAGTTGTATTCTTTTGGTTCTTGATTGGCATTTGAACTAATTTCTAAATTAGAATCATCACTTTTATCTTTACTTTTTAAAGCATTTTTCGCACCTTCTAATGTAAAACCTTTTTCTTTTACTAAATGGTAAATCTTGTTGAGATTCTCAATATCTTTAATGGTATATAATCGCTTGCCTTTTTGATTTTTTTTTGGTGAAAGCTGCGGAAATTCTTTTTCCCAAAATCTTATCAATGAAGTATTTACAGAAAATAATTCTGCTACTTCTCCTATCGTATAATAGAGTTTTGAGAGCTGTGATGTATCAATCTTAACCAAAAAATTACAATTTTCATCGAAATTAGTCATATTTTTGCAAGTGCAAAGCATGACAAATAAATTTCTTACAATATTAGTTCTTTTCTTCGGATTAACATCCTTTCAACTTAAGGCACAATCTATTTCAGACAGCACTAAATTATTGACAACCAAAGATTCTACACTAATAAACCCGAATGATTCTTCAAAAATTGCTAAAAACAATTCTCAAAAAGTTGATGAAATAATAAATTTTGCCAAAACATTTATGGGTGTACCTTACCATTATGCTGGTACTTCTCCCAGTGGTTTCGACTGTTCTGGATTTATTTATTACATAATGGGAAATTTTGGTTTTCAAATGTCAAGAACTTCTTATGGTTTAGCAGAATTAGGTGAAAGCGTTACTTTAAAAGACATACAACCAGGAGATTTACTTTTTTTTAAAGGCAGAAATATTAATTCTACAGGAGTCGGTCATGTCGCAATGGTTGTTGAAGTTACGCCAGATGCAATTATGTTTATACATGCTTCAAGCAGTCGCGGAATAACAATGGATAATTTTAAGACGAGCAAATATTATATTCCGAGGTTTCTTAAAGCAAAAAGAATGAACCTTGGTACCGATTCCGAATTTTTAATTCGTTGACAATTTTAATTTGTTGACGCATATTTAAACTTTGGTTTACTTAATTTTGTCGAATTACAACAAGTAAAAATCTTATGGAAGAAAAAGAAATTGATGATTTAACATCAGATACAAGAAGTATTGAGTTAAAACTTCTTACAATGGATATGTACGAGGAGTTTAAACTAGTTATGATTGGAGCTTATCAATCCATGAAAGATGCATTTTGGAAAGAAGAACAAATTAAAAAACTAACTACTATTTTTCCTGAAGGTCAAGTTGTTATAATAGTTGATGGTAAAATTGCAGGTTCAGCTCTCACAATTACTATTGATTCTCAAAAATATGAAGACAACCATACTTACAGAGAAATTACAGGAAATTTCACGTTTGATACACATGACCCAAACGGAGACAAACTTTATGGTATTGATGTCTTTGTAGACAGAGCTTTCCGTGGACTTCGACTTGGAAGAAGATTGTATGATTATCGTAAGGAATTGTGTGAAAGCTTAAATTTGAAGGCAATAGTTTTCGGTGGAAGAATGCCCAATTATCATAAATATTCAGATGAATTAACGCCAAAAAAATATATTGATAAAGTAAAAACCAAAGAAATTCATGATCCTGTTCTAGATTTTCAGCTGTCTAATGATTTCCATGTTCGCAGAATACTTCGAAATTACCTTCAAGGAGATAAAGATTCTTTAGATTATGCAGTTTTGCTTCAATGGGAAAACATTTTTTATGTAAAACCAAATGTAAAAGTTGTTCAAAACAAATCAAATGTAAGAGTTGGTTTGGTGCAATGGCAAATGCGATCTTATAAGAATATTGAAGAATTATTTGAGCAAGTTGAATTTTTTGTTGATGCAGTTTCTAGTTACCGTTGCGATTTTGCGTTGTTTCCAGAATATTTTAACGCTCCGTTAATGGCAGAATACAACCACATGTCTGAACCAGATGCCATACGTGCATTGAGTGAATTTACCGAACCAATGAAAAAGAAATTTCAGGAAATGGCTATTTCTTATAATATTAATATCATCACTGGTTCCATGCCCGAATTGACAGATGGAGTTTTGAAAAACGTAGGTTATTTATGCAAACGCGATGGCGAAGTTGAGAAATACGAAAAATTACATGTTACACCCGATGAAGCTAAAATTTGGGGATTAACAGGCGGAAATACGCTAAAAGCTTTCGATACAGATTGTGGCAAAATTGGAATATTAATTTGTTACGATGTCGAATTTCCAGAATTAGGAAGATTATTGTCAGATCAAGGTATGAAAATGTTGTTTGTGCCTTTTATGACTGATACACAGAACAGTTATTCGAGGGTAAGAAATTGTGCACAGGCCAGAGCCATTGAAAATGAGTGTTATGTAGCAATTGCAGGAAGTATAGGAAATTTACCAAAAGTGCATAATATGGATATTCAATATGCTCAATCTGTTGTTTTTACGCCTTGTGATTATCCTTTTCCTTTTAATGGAATCAAAGCCGAAGCCACTCCAAATACAGAAATGATTTTAGTTGCAGATGTTGATTTGGATTTACTAAAAAACTTACATGAATTTGGATCAGTTAAAAATCTGAAAGACAGGAGAACTGATTTATATGAACTGAATTTAAAAATACCAAAATAAAAGATGGAACTCAAAAATGAGGTGCCACTAAATAAATATGTACTTCGTCGGGAGTTTGTATTTTTATTGATTGCAGGTTTATTTTTAGGTTCATTAGCCTTGTTGAATGTATTGGGAATTACCAGATTTATAGATTTGTCTAAATATTTTGGAATTTCAGATGAAAGTCCGCTCCGATTTTCAATAGCAGTTGGTGTTTTGGCCTATCCGCTCACTTTTTTATGTACAGATATAATTTCAGAAATTTACGGTAAGCGCAGGGCAAATATGCTCGTTTGGATCGGTTTAATTTTAAATGTATGGGTTTTGATAATCCTCTATTTGGGAGGTGCTTTAAACCCACCAGCCAATTTGGATGCAAATGGTTTGTTGCCGATTGATGTAATTAACGGAAAAGCAGTTGTGCCTTATGGTTACAGTTTTTATCAAGTTCGATTTTATACTTTTGGAGCTGTTACTGCCTCTATGTTGTCCTATCTTTTAGCTCAGTTTATTGATGTTCAATTGTTTCATTATTTGAAAAAGAAAACATCAGGAAAAAAATTGTGGTTGCGCAACAACGGTTCAACTTTAGTAAGTCAATTTGTAGATTCTGTTACTGTTATTATAATAACTCATTTTTATGCACATGCCTTACCTATTGATGTTAGTCGTTCATTGACAAGTCAGTTATGGATGTTTATTTTGAGTTCTTATATTTTCAAATTTGTTTTTGCCTTGTTAGATACCTTTCCATTTTATTGGAGCGTCAAGTTTCTGAAAAAGTATTTGGGAATGGATAAGGGTGTGGAGGAATTGGGTGCGATACAATGATATTATATTTTATGGTATTTAGATATTAATTTTGTTTGTTTGAAGTTTGGAGTAGAATAATGTCACCACCTTCGGGGTTTTATAATTATTATTTTAGTTCTATGAGAATCATGTCACCACCTTCGGGGTTTGAAGTGTTTTGTGTAGAATAATGTCACCACCTTCGGGGTTTGAAGTGTTTTGTGTAGAATAATGTCACCACCTT
>JBBSUQ010000106.1:0-11379 GCA_038234235.1 Flavobacteriales bacterium | reverse complement strand
TCGAAATCGAACTCCTCAGAGTAATTTTAACAATTTGAACGCTCCTTTTTTAATCGTTTAAAACGGTTAAATTAAGGGTAAGACCGAAATTTTAAATAATTTTTAATCGTTTCCAAAGGTTAGCAAAACTGTAATTCCAAAAATTTAAAAGAAAATTAATCGTTAAAACAGTTAACAAAATAAAGTCCCGTAAAATTTCTCAAGACAAAATAAAATCTTTACAAATTTCCTTCGCCAACCAAAACACAACAAAATCTCAAATTTTATCCAAAACAAAAAAGGACATCCTCAAGATGCCCTTTGAACTATTTTAAATTTTAAAATCTCTTATTTCGCTTGCAATCTGTCTTCTGTTGCAGTCGCAATGGCAGATTTGTCTATACGCAATTTAGTTCCTTCAGAAATTATCAAAGCAGTAGATTCATTCATTTCTAAAATTTTACCATGAATTCCTCCAATTGTTACCACTTTATCTCCCGCTTTAAGGTTTTCTCTGAACTTTTTTAATTCTTTTTGTTTTTTAACTTGTGGACGTATCATGAAAAAGTAAAATACAACTCCAATCATTAAAAGCATTATCACTTGTGTACTCATCTATTTTATTCTTTATTTTAATTTATAACTTGATTTGTTTTTCTTTATTTGATCTTATATATTCTTCTTATTTACGAGGATTAACCTTAGCTTTTACCTTAACAGTGGTTGTTCCTACCTCCGTATTGGCCATTATGTAAACATTCTTTTCGAGTTCACCCGTACCTGTTTTTTCGGTGTCCACTTCAGCTAAAATTACAGCTGTTTCTCCCGGTGCAACTGGCTCATCAGGATATGAAGCAACTGTACAAGTGCAACTTCCCTTCACTTCTCCAAATACCAATGGATAAGATCCAGTATTTTTTACTTTAAATTCTGCTTTGATCAATTCTCCTTGCAAAACTGTACCAGCATCGTAAACCATATTTACTTCCATGGTTGTTTTTTTACTAGGATCAATATTTGTCATTTCAGATTTGCATGCCGACATAAACAACAATGCAAGACTCGATATAATTGCTACTTTTTTCATACTCTTTTAGTTTACTAGTCCTCTTCCGACTTTTTTAATTTTATTTTCTTTTTCTAATCTCTGAATTGCCTTATCTAAAATTCCGTTTATGAAACCATTACTTTTTGGAGTACTGTAAAACTTAGAAATTTCAATGTATTCATTTAAGGTAACTTTTGTAGGAATATTCTCGAAAATTTGCAGTTCAGTAATTGCCATTTTCATTAATATAACATCCATTTTGGCTATTCTGTCTAGTTCCCAGTTTGCCGTAAGTTCATCAATCAATAATTCGTTTTCTTTGTTAAACTCTATAGTTTTGCGAAATAAACTCAAAACAAATTGCTTTTCATCAACTGAATCTTTGTGCAGGGTCAAAACACTTAATCCATCTTTTTCAGACATATTTTTTAGTGTTTTAACAACCATTTGTGCTGCTAAATCTATGTCATCTAACCAATGAATACTTGTTTCTTCAAAGAAATTGTACAACAAAGGAAAGTTAACAATTTCAACTTTAAAAAGATCTAAAAGAAATGCTCGGTCAGATTCATAACTATCTTGATCATTGTTCATGTGCTCAAAATAGGTCTCTGAATCTCGAAGATGTTTGAACATTTTTCTGAACATTTCTTGATTCTCATCACCCAACCAATTCACTTTTAAATCTTCACTAATTCCTCTTAATTCCGAACTGGCTTCAAGTTGAGCTATTAATTTATTGTCGACAAACTTTCTGTTGGGGTTTATTTCTTCTTCTGATGGAATAATCTTCTTTTTGCTATCTTCCAGCCTACTTTCAGCGAATTTTTTGACATCTGCAAAAGTTAGCAGCAAGTACAAATATAGATCGTAAATTCTCTCTATGGCCGTCAACATTTCACCCTCCGTTCGTTTTGGAGTTTCTTCTGATGATTGAAAATAAGCGTAAAGAGCTTGTAATATTTTTATTCTTAAATGTCTTCTATTTAGCATAAGCTTTATAACGGTAATTTTACTTTACCGATGGATTCTATACGTTCTTCTGCCATTTTATTGGCTATTTGATATGTTGGAATGTTTTCTGCCTGACTGCGTTTTACAATATTTAAAATGGTATTGTATATTTCATCTGCTTGACCCATTGCCCATTCTGGTGATAAACCTTTTACTTCTGAATAACAATTTATTACTCCACCAGCATTAATTGTGTAATCTGGTGCATAAATAATACCTTTTTCCATTACTAATTTACCATGTTCGGTCTCAATTTGTAATTGATTGTTGGCTGCTCCAGCTATAATTGAACATTTTAATCTGCTCAAAGTATCGTTATTAATAGTTGCACCTAATGCGCATGGAGCGTAGATATCCATATCAATATCATATAGGCCATCTTTATCCACAATTGTTGCACCGTAAGTTTTAGAAACATGTTGCAACGTTGGTTCGTGAATATCAGTAATGTAAACATCTGCTCCTTCTCCAGTTAAAGATTGAACCAAATATTCGCCAACATGACCAACACCTTGAACGCCAATTTTTTTACCATTCAAAGAATCTGACCCGAATTGTATTTTTGCACAAGCTTTCATGCCCATATAAACACCATGAGCTGTAACCGGTGAAGGATCTCCACTTTTACCTGGTAAACCAACAACGTGATTGGTTTCCATGTTTACCCAAGTCATATCGATTGGTGAGATACCCACATCTTCGGCAGTAATATATTTTCCTGCAAGGCTGTTTACAAACTTTCCGAACCTTCTGAAAAGTGCTTCAGATTTCATTGTTCTATGATCGCCAATGATTACTGCTTTTCCGCCACCAAGATTTAAACCTGAAATGGCATTTTTATAAGTCATACCTCGAGAAAGGCGCAAAACATCATTCAATGCTTCCATTTCGTTTTTGTATTGCCACATACGAGTACCACCAAGCGCAGGACCTAAAGTTGTATTGTGCACAGCAATAATGGCTTTTAATCCAGTATCATTGTCGTTACAAAAAAGTATTTGCTCGTGGTTAAATTTGCTCATTTGAGCGATTACTGGATTTTCTGCCAAATCCATTTCGTTAATATTTTTTACCTCAATCATTATTAAAGGGTTTTATTTTTCAAATATTATTTCAAGTCTATTGCCTATTTTTGTACCGCGGTATTATTATAAGGCGCTGCAAAAATAGAAAATTATCGAATGAAGTCACTGCGGTATCTCAACAAATATTTTGTTAAATATAAATGGCGATTGCTTTTGGGTTTATTATTTATAGTTACATCTAACTATTTTGGCGTGCGAATGACCAATTTTGTGGGAGAATCTATAGATGATATTTTTGGGAATTTTGAAATCAATACTTTTCAACAATCACTTATTTTAGCTGCAAAAGCGGGCGGAATTTATTTACTTCTTTCAATTTGTAGCGGTATTTTTCTTTTTCTGACAAGACAAACCATCATCATTTGCAGCAGGTTAATAGAATTTGATTTGAAAAACGAGATTTACGCTCATTACCAAAAAATGAATTTCTCTTTCTTCAAAAAAAACAATACAGGCGATTTAATGAATAGAATTTCGGAAGATGTATCTCAAGTAAGAATGTATCTTGGACCAGGAATAATGTACTCCATAAATCTTGTGGTGCTATTTACTATGTGCCTAATATTTATGTTAAGAATTAACCCAACTTTAACTTTATATGTGCTTTTGCCTTTGCCTTTAATGTCTTTTTTAATTTACAAAGTTTCTAGCACAATGGGTGCACTGAGTAAAAAAGTGCAACAGCAGCAAAGTAAAATGTCGACGATTGTGCAAGAAACTTTTTCGGGAATACGTGTGATAAAAGCTTATTCAAGAAATGGTGAGACAATTGAAAATTTTAATGAAAACACGGAAGAATACAAAAAAAGAAATTTGAAATTGGTTTTGGTTAACGCTTTGTTTATGCCTGTGATTAGTACACTAATTGGTTTGAGTACCATTTTAGTAATATATATTGGCGGTAAAATGCACATTGGTATCCCTAGCACGCTTACCAAAGGAGAAATAATAACCTTTATTTTTTATGTAAATAAATTAACTTGGCCTTTTGCAAGTATTGGTTGGGTTACAAGTATAATACAACGTGCAGATGCTAGCCAAGAAAGAATAAATGAGTTTTTAAATGTGAAACCCGATATACAAAACAATAACAATGATGAATTTGTTTTGCAAGGTGATATTGAATTTAGGAATGTAAGTTTTACGTATCCGTCTTCAGGAATACAGGCCATTAAAAATCTTTCATTCCACATTAAAGTTGGAGAAACTTATGCCATTTTGGGCAGAACGGGTAGCGGAAAATCTACCATTTTAAATCTTTTGATGCGCCAAGTGGAACCTCAGAAAGGTGAAATATTAATTGATGGCAAAAACCTAAAAGATTTAAACTTAGACGATTTTAGAAACCAAACAGGAATTGTGCCGCAAGAAGTATATTTATTTTCAGAATCTATCAAAGAAAACATTCAATTTGGTGTGGCAGACCGCATGTTGAGCCAAGAAGAAATAGAGGATGTTGCTAAAAAAGCGCATGTTTACCATAATATTATAGAGTTTCCGGAAAAGTTTGAAACCATTTTAGGGGAACGAGGTGTGAATTTAAGCGGTGGACAAAAACAGAGAATTAGCATTGCCAGAGCTTTGGTTAGAAAACCTAAACTTTTGATATTAGACGATTGCCTTTCTGCTGTGGATACTGAAACGGAAGAAATAATTCTTAGAAATCTTAAAAATACAATTACCAAAAATACCAGTTTGATTGTTAGCCATAGAATTAGCTCCATTAGAAATGCCGATAAAATTTTGGTTTTGGAAGACGGAAACAAAGCAGAAGAAGGCAGCCATGCCGAACTTTTAAAATATGATGGAATTTATAAAGAATTGTATTTGAAGCAGCTACACGACAACGAAGAAGTTGCAAATTGATATTTGTTAAAATTTTTTAAAAACTTGACTTTACGCCTATAATTCTGTTATTTTGTTGGTGCATTATTGCAAATTAACGAATACTGGAATTATGACTCAAGACAATCAAGAAATATATTCAAAAGCAGTGAGAGCTGGAAAACGTACTTATTTTTTTGATGTGAGGGCAACAAAAGGAAATGATTTGTTTTTAACAATAACAGAAAGCATAAAATCTGACGCTGACGAAAACGGAACCTATAAAAAACACAAAATTTTTGTTTACAAAGAAGATTTTGAAAAATTTAAAGAAGGGTTTGAAGACGCCATTGGCGAAATAGAAAAAATTAAAAACAATTAAATCGTACGTTCGCAATGCATTGCGAACAACCGCACCGAAAGGTGCCAAACCCAGCGCCCGGCGGAAATGGAAAGCGTTTTTGATAAAAAACCTTGGGAATTGTAGACGGAAATTGCGCCCCAAAAAAATATTAGGATATATCTATTAAGTACGGTCGGAAAGCATTCCGACCCAACGATTTTTACAAAATCGTTGATAACTCCAAGCCTGAAAATTTTTTCTTTCGATTATGTAACACTATCTTTGAACCTCAAAAATTAATAATGGCGAAAATTATTGCAATTGCAAACCAGAAAGGCGGTGTTGGAAAAACTACTACGGCGATTAATCTTGGTGGGTGTTTTGGCGTATTGGAGTATAAAACTCTTATTGTTGATGCCGACCCACAAGCTAATGCGACCAGTGGCGTTGGGCTGGACCCGAAAAGTACGCGCAATATTTATGATTGCCTTATAAATGATGAAGACCCGAATGATTTAATTATTGCTACTCAAAATCCGAATCTTGACATTTTGCCATCGCATATTGACTTGGTTGGTGCCGAGTTGGAAATGATAAATTTGCCAAACAGAGAGTATAAACTTAAACAAGCTTTGGATAAAGTTAGAGACAAATACGACTTTATTATTATTGATTGCTCCCCTTCTTTAGGATTGATTACTGTGAACTCACTTGTGGCTGCAGACTCTGTTATGATACCTGTGCAATGCGAGTATTTTGCTTTGGAAGGTTTAGGGAAATTATTAAACACTATAAAAATTGTGCAAGGTAGATTGAATCCGGATTTGGAAATTGAAGGTATTGTATTGACAATGTATGACACAAGATTAAGACTTGCCAACCAGGTAGTTGATGAAGTGAAAACTCATTTTCAGGAACTTGTATTTGACACGGTGATACACAGAAACACTAAATTGGGTGAAGCACCGAGTTTTGGAGAAACAATAGTAATGCACGACGCCAGTAGCAAAGGTTCCATCAATTATCTTAATTTTGCACGTGAGGTTTTGCAAAACAACAATCTTACAAAAATTAGCAACGAGAATAAAATTATAGAGCACGACAATGAGTTCTAATATAAAGAAAAAACCTGCATTGGGCAGAGGTTTGAGTGCCTTGCTTGAAAATGCGGATACAGATATTACATCTTCTAACAACGGCACACTTTCAAACACAGTGGGTTCGGTTTCATTATTGCCCATTTCTAGCATTGAGGCAAATCCTTTTAATCCGCGGACAAATTTTGAGAAAGAAGCGCTGCAAGAACTTAGTCAATCAATTGCTATTCATGGAATTATACAACCGCTGACGGTTAGAAAACTGGGTAGAGATAAATTTCAATTGATATCTGGCGAAAGAAGATTTAGAGCTTCGCAAATGGCTGGACTGACAGAAGTGCCGGCATATATTAGAGTGGCGAATGACCAAACCATGCTTGAAATGGCTTTGGTGGAAAATATACAAAGAGAAGACTTAAACGCTATTGAAGTTGCACTCTCCTACTCTAGATTAATTGATGAATGCAATTTAACGCAAGATCAATTGAGCCAAAAAGTTGCAAAAAGCAGATCGAGTATTACAAATCATTTGCGATTGTTGAAATTGCCAGGCGAAATACAAGCTGCGGTTAGAGATACGCAACTTTCTATGGCACATGCTAGAACTTTGGTTTCGGCAGGTGATGAAGAACTGCAATTGCACATTTACCGCCAGATTATTGATGAACAACTTTCTGTGCGAGATACTGAAATGCTTGTGAAAACTGGGACAACTTCTAAAAGTTTAAAAAACACGACTGAAGAAACTGAATTGCCCAAAACGGTTGCTAAAAGCACTGGAAGTTTGAGCAACAACCAAAAAAAGATTTTACAAAATTTAAGCGATAAACTTGAAACTAAGGTTTTTATAAAGAATTTATCTAGCGGCTCTGGTCAGGTTGTGTTTAATTTTAACTCGGAAGTTGATTTAAACAGGATTATGAAAATTTTGAATTTGTAGTTTTGATCAGGTTTTTACTTGCAATTTTATTCATTTGTTTTGTTGTAAAAATCAATGCACAAGAAAGTGCTGATACATTAAAGTTGGAAAAAGTAAAAGACACTGCGCATTCTGTAAAAAAAGCCGTAATATTTTCAGCAGTTTTGCCCGGCGCTGGGCAGATTTACAACCACTTAGCTAAAGATCAAAAACCAAGAAATGCTTATTGGAAAGTGCCATTGATATATGCGGGATTGGGCAGTATGACTTATTTCTTTATAAAAAACACGAGAGAAGTAAACGATTTGAAAACAGAATACATTGCCAGACAAAACAACACAACGGTTTTTGATAAATATGCACCTTACGACCAGCAAGGAGTTTTAACCTTATTTAGGCAACATCAAAGCAAACGAGATCTCGCAATACTCGGTTTTGTTGCCGTTTATGCCCTTCAAGTTGTGGATGCAGCGGTTGAAGCTCATTTTGTACACTTTGATGTAAGCGAAGATTTGACCATGCGATTTGCACCGAGCTATTTTGGCTATAAGAGTTTTGGACTCTCAATGCGCTTTGAAATTCACCCGAAAAAGAAAAATAATATTAGATTTGCACAATGAAAATTGCAATAATTGGATATGGTAAAATGGGCAAGGCAATTGAGAAAATTGCTGTAGACAGAGGTCATGAGATTGTTGCAAAATTTAATTCTGAAAACGTACTAAACACCGAAAAACTCAACAATATTGATGTGGCAATTGAGATTACACGACCAGAATTGGCGGAAAAGCATATAAATATTTGTTTAGAAGCTAATTGTCCGATTGTGATTGGCACAACAGGTTGGTACGATCATTTTGAAGCTGTAAAATTGGCGGTTGATAAAAACACTGGAGCTTTACTTTATGCAACCAATTTTAGCATTGGCGTGAATTTGTTTTTTGAAGTAAACCGAAAAATGGCGGCTTTGATGGCAAAACACAACGATACTTACAAGGTTTTGCTAACGGAAATTCACCATACTGAAAAGTTAGATGCGCCAAGTGGAACAGCGATAAGTATTGCCAATCAAATTTTAGAGGAAAACAAACAATTGAAAGATTGGGCATTGGTAGATAAGGGAAACGAGAATACGAGTTCGAATGAAACTCCCATTTTGCCTATTATTGCAGAAAGATTGCCAAATGTGCCGGGAACGCACGTAGTTAAATACGATTCAGAAGTTGACTTTTTGGAGTTATCACATACGGCCAAAAACAGAACAGGTTTTGCGCTAGGTGCAGTTATGGCAGCAGAATTTTTGAAAGATAAAAAAGGAATTTATACAATGAAAGACGTTTTAGACGTTTAGAAACAAACCAAAAAAAACTTATGTACGCAATATATTATTACTTATTCTTTTTAGCCCATCCTTACCTCGCAATGTGGTGGAAAAGTTTTGAGCACGCCGGTCACAAACAGTGGGAAGCACTTATTCCGGTTTACAATTATTATGTTGCGTTTAAAATTTCTTGCAAGAAACCTTGGTGGTTTTTGTTAATGTTAATTCCTGGAATTCATTTAGTTATGTGGATGGTTGTAAACCTTAGCTACATCCGCAGATTTAACTATTATTCTCTCGGCGATACTTTTCAAGGAATATTTTTTCCGTATTTGATTTTGTGGAAAATAGCCAACAATGGAGAAAAAATTGTACCCGAAACGAACTGGGCTAATGAAGGTGAAAGAGCAAAAAGAGAATGGGGCGATCATTTGGCATTGTTTCTTTCTTTGCCAGTAATTGGTCATGTTTTGGCATTGGGAATAAAAGCTGTTTCAAGAGAAAAGCCCGGAAATAAGTCTAAAGTTAAGGAATGGGGTGATTCTATACTTTTTGCTTTGGTTGCTGCGAGTATTATTAGAACTTACGTTTTTGAGCCGTTCCAAATTCCGACAGGTTCCATGGAAAAAACCTTGGTTGTAGGCGACTTTTTGTTTGTAAATAAATTGGCTTATGGTCCGAAAGTACCCGTTACTCCCCTATCTTTTCCGTTGGTTCACAACACAATACCTTGGGTAAATGTCAGATCTTACACAACTTTAGAAAAATGCAGATACACAAGATTACCAGGTTTTGGTGATCCGCAGGCTAATGATGTAATGGTTTTTAATTATCCTTCTGGTGACACAGCAGTTTACGACCCTAGAATGCCACATGGTTTGATGGGACATGACTATCACCAAATTATTACAGATGAAGCACAAAGAATGTTTTATGAATCAAGTAACTTAAGTCAGACCCAGCAAAAGCAAGTTTATGATGAAATAAAAGCTAAAAATCCAACACTTTCTGATTCTGTTGTTAGAATAATGGCAAGTGCGAAAATTGGCGATTATGTTGCCGCAAAATTAATAAAAGATTTGCCCTATTGGAAGCAACTAGCGAGAAAAAGATTGGCGGAAGATAAATTAGCATTTGGTCCTACAGATGATGGTGGATATGGTGAAATAAAACATTATGGAGTTATATATCGCCCGGTTGATAAACGAGAAAATTATATTAAAAGATGCGTCGGAATTCCCGGTGATTATTTGGAGGTTAAAGATGCGGTTTTGTATAGAAATGGGAAACCTGCCAAAGTTTTTCCTTATCAGAATTTGAAATATATTGCCAACGAGAAAGAAGTGAGAATTTACACCGATACACAAATGAAGGAAAAATACGGTTTGGAAAAAAGTAGAGGTGATTATCAAAACCAGAATGGGATGCTCGTTATTTATGCAACCAAATCTCAGATTACCAAATTGAGAAAAGACAATCCTACTACAAAATTTAACCTGGATTTGGAGCAGCAGTATTCTGACACAAAAGGTTATGTTGCAACAGATTCTGACAGACTTGGAAATTTACGTACCTATCCTAAAGATTTGGATGTGAACAATACATTTACCAATTTCTCTAAATTTCAGGTTCCTTACCGTGGAATGAAAGTGGAATTAACCAAAGAAAAATTACCTTATTTCCGTAGAATAATTACTGCTTATGAAGGTCATACGTTAGTGGAAAAAGGCGGTAAAGTTTACATAGATGGCAAGGAAACAAAAACCTATACCGTAAAAATGAATTACTATTGGTTAATGGGAGACAATCGCTACAACTCAACAGATTCAAGAGGTTGGGGATTTGTGCCAGAAGATCATGTTGTAGGAAAAGCATCTTTGGTTTGGTTTTCAAAAAGTCCGTATGAGGGCGTAAGATGGGAACGTTTATTCAAGTGGATAGAATAGAATTTTTCAAGAAATTCAAAAATTAAAGTGTTAACAGTTAAAATTCTGCCAACCGCCTATTTTGGGAGTATTGGATATTTTCAAAGAATTACCGCTGCGGAAATGGTCGAAATTGAAAATTCAGAAACCTATCCGAAACAAACTTTTAGAAACCGAGCTCAAATTTTAACCGCCAACGGTGCGCTTTCATTAAGTATTCCAGTGGTTAAACCAAACGGTTCAAAATCTAAAACCGGCGAAATACACACCGACAATTCTCAAAACTGGAAAAACACACATTGGCGCGCCATAGAAAGTGCGTACGCCTCTGCCCCATTTTTCGAGCACTACGAAAAAGAACTAAGAGAATTGGTGTATGCCGAAGAAGAAAATTTGGTATTGAGAAATTTAAATCAAGCAACAAGAATATTGAGTTTAGTAGATTTAGCACCAAAGATTTCGATTGCCAAAGATTACCAAGGCTTAAACTTAGAGCAAGAAAACGAACTTTTGCAAGCCTATCGGAAATACAAGCAAGTTTTCAAAGACTACACCCAAGAGCATTTGGAAAATTTATCTGTGTTGGATGCTTGGATGAATTTGGGACCGATGTTTAGAGGGGTTTTGGGGTGAGTACTTTTTATGAATGTGATTAATCCAAAATAAATGTTAAATTTGAAATAAATATAAAGGGGATATGCGCAATAGCGCATATCGAATTGTTATGATGCATAGAAACTAAATGAATAGGACATTAATATATTTAGGAGCAACATTGTGTCTGATTACTGTTGGATTTCTGACTTGGAGAATTTTTCTGGAAT
>JBBSUQ010000105.1:0-11563 GCA_038234235.1 Flavobacteriales bacterium | reverse complement strand
CTTCAAAATTTAAACCGCGGTAAACTTCACCTTGAAACATTAATCCGGCTTGAAAAACATCTTTTGTAATTTCAGTTGGTACAGACCAGGATTTATTTCTCTCTACATTTAAAACTGCTAAAACTTTGGAAATGGACATGGTATCCATCATTTTTTTAGTATTCCATTTTTTTAGAACCTTATTAACTTTCACTGTCTTTTCTATAAAATTACTGATGGTGAAATCTTTTAACTCCTTTTTAGGTTCGGTATTCAGAGTTTTAGCGGGAGAAAGTAATATTTTCATTGTAAAATAAATGTTTTAAAATAAGAGAAAGTAACTAATAATAACAATGGCCGCAAGAATGTTAATTAAGAATCCATATTTTGCCATTTGAGATATTTTAATGCGGCCTGAAGCAAACACAATAGCATTTGGCGGTGTGCCAACCGGTAACATAAATGCACAACTCGCGGCGAGCGTAACAGGCAAGCAAATTTGAATTGGATTGTAACCTGATTCAACGCCAATTTTTATTAGAAATGGAGTAATAACAGTAACCAATGCCAAATTCGACATTACTTCGGTACCAAAGATTGAAACAAAAACAAGGAATACTAATAAAGAGGGAAAAGCCATTGTTTGTATGAAACCTGATTTTTCAAATAGAAAATCAATGACTCCATTAATATCTAAAATAGTTGCCATTGCCAAACCACCACCAAAGAGAATAAGAATTCCCCAAGGAATCTCTTTCATATCTTTCCATTTGAGTAGAGAATCTCCTTCTTTGCTGGAGGGTATAATAAACATAATGGATGCCATAAGTAAAGCAGCCGTTTCATCTTTGTAAATAATTCCAGTTTTTGCAATAATAAAATCTTTAAATGCCCATAATATTATTAGAATTCCAAAAATTGAAATTACTTTAAACTGATCCTTCGTCCATGGTTTGTTCTCGATATTGACTTCCACTGGCTTATTTCTCAGATTTGGTTCCATCATAAAGTAGAAAGCTATAAAAATCAATACCAATAGAATTAAACTTAGAGGCAAGCCATATTTAAGCCATTCATAAAAATCTATATTATAACCTTTTTCATTGAGCATAGTTGCCATTTGAATATTAGGCGGAGATCCTACTAAAGTTGCCATACCGCCCACGTTTGCACCATAAGCAACTGCTAGTAATAAAAGTACTGTAAATCGAGAATCTTTATAATTAATTGGTAAGGCAGAAATTACTGACATTGCCATTGGAAGCATCATTAATGCCGTGGCGGTATTGCTAATCCACATTGAAAGTAGGGCAGTTGCAGTGAGAAAACTAAAAAGCATCATTAAATGATTTTTGCCAATCGTGCGTAGAATTCCGGTTGCAATTTGCTTGTGAACTTCCCATTTTTCAAGCGCCAGAGCCATCATAAATCCTCCTAGAAATAAAAAGACATTTGAGTTACCATATTGAGAGGCAAGTTGTTTGTCCGTTATAACTTCTAAAGGAATTCCTAAAATTAAAGGAAAAAGTGCCGTTACATAAATAGGAATAATTTCTAAGATCCAGAAAATGACCATTATAATTGCCAAGATTCCAGAATTGATTAACTTTTCTTTCGGGTCACCGTCAGTTAAAAATTTTATGGTAAATCCAGCAATCGCGACAAGGATCAATACAATTAGTTTCCACTTTTTCATTTGCTTAAAATAAAAATTCCACAATCACCACTATAAATTAGAGCAATTGTGGAATAATAATTATTATTTAAATAGATTTTTACAATCCCATTTTTTCTTTCAAAGCAGAAAGATCACCTTTTACTTTTACTTCTGCATCAGCACCACCAAGGGCTTTGTCAATTTCATCGTCAACTGATCTACTTTCTCCTGCTATATCTGCATAAGATTCTGCCAAAGCTTCTTCTTTTGCAACCTTTTCTTTCATTTTTTCTAACATAGAAACAGTACTTGAAGAATCAACATTTGCCAAATCTTTATTGATTTGTTTAGATGCGCTTGAAACAGTTGCTCTTGCTTTAAGTGTTTTTAGTTCATTTTCATACTTACTGATATTGTCTCTAAGTCCTTTTAAATTTCCGCCAAGTTTATCGGCATTCTGTTCAAAATAACCTTGATTTTTTCGAGCTTGTTGTGCTAAATTTTCATTTTCTTGTTTTTTCAACAAAGCTTCACTAGCTAAACGGTCAGCCTCAGCTTGCTCCATGTCGCCATCTTTTGCTCTCGAAAGAAGTGCAATTGCTTTGCCTTCATATTCTTTTGCTTTTGCGTCATAATTATCAGCATCAGATTTTGCTCTAATTCCCATTGCTTTAACTTCAGCAAGTGCGACCATGGCTTTTTCCTGATTGGCTTTTAAATCACGAATTCCTTGTTCGGTCATTTTAATTGGATCTTCCAATTTGTCCAAAGCAGAATGTGCTTCCGCTCTTCCTATTCTAAATAATCTGCTAAACCAAGACATATTTATAATATTTTTAAATTTAATTATTTCAGTTTGTTTAATTGATCCACAAAATCATCAGCTTTCGTTTCAATTTGCTTGCGAATTACTGCAAAATCTTTGTTGTTTTTAGCAGTATGAACTTTTGCTAGCATATCTTCTTGAAAATCTGCTGCTTGGTCAATTATTTTATCTGCTTTTTCGGTTTTTTGTGGTTCAAACATACTTACTGTATAGCATTCTTCAACTATATCGTAAACCATCATGTTCAAATCCTTTTTTAGAAATCTTTTACTAGCCATTATCGTTTTTTTGAGTGGCTAAAATAAGTAAAATGTATAACATTTCAGACTTTTATTTTAATGATGGAAAGTATATGTAAAAATATCGGCTACAATTTGATTAAAATTCTTTACTTTAATTTACAATCACCAACAAAAGATTCAGCATAAGAATCCAACACCCTACATGAATCTTCTTGTTCATTGTGCGGAAGATCAGTAAGTTCATAATGAGTTTTATCGCCACTATAATATTCACAATAACAATTTCCTTTTTTCTTTTTGTTAAAATCAAAAACCTCTAAAAAGCAAATTATATTTTTTTCATGTGTGTAGGGTTATTTTAATTCGCAATCACCGGCAAAAGCTTCTGCGTTGTTATCTATCACTTTGCAAGAGTCTTCTTGCTGATTTCTTGGCAAGGCACTTAAGTCGTAATGAGTTTCCTCGCCACTATAATATTCACAGTAACAGGTTCCTTTTTCTTTCTTTTTACATGCCGAAATTATTAACAATGATGCAGTCAATGGAATTAATAAATACTTTTTCATAGTGTTAAATTTGAATTTTAAATTAAAGTTGGTCAATTAAAATAATATTCAAGAAAGGATTAGGAAAAATTATGATTTGAGAGAATGTGGGAGTGTTTTTAGGAAATTATTGATATCTGGTCATTTTTTGCACGATGTTTCAATAATCTAATGATGAATTCCATTTTATTTCAGTGTTATTTTTAATAAATTTTACCGTAGAATTCAGCTTTGATTTGTCTGTTTTTTTTAAAAATCTACCGTAGAATTCCATTTTGTTCAGCATAATTTTTCAAAAATCTACCGTAGAATTTTCGACAATTTCTAAAATTTTAATTAAAATCTACCGTAGAATTCATTTTTGATTTGTCTGTTTTTTTTTTAAATCTACCGTAGAATTCCATTTTGTTCAGCGTAATTACCCCAAAATTCTACCGTAGAATTTTTGCCAGGTATCCAAAATTTCAATTAAAAACTACCGTAGAATTCATTATTTATCTGGCTAATTTCCTCAAAAATCTACCGTAGAATTACTATGATTTATCGAACTATCCATTTTGATTCTACCGTAGAATTTTAGTCCAAACAACTAATTAACCCTTAGAAACCTGCTTCAATCAATGTATTTAATAGACAAATTGAACTGTAATTTGACGTATCTACATTCTAATTAAACTTGATTAATAACGAGTATTTCAATATTAAAAATACTTTAAAATTTAAAATCTAATATTTTTATTAAAAATTGATAGTTTAAAACTCTTGATAACTATTCTAAAACTCTCGCTTCCTTATTTGTATTTTTGCTAGTCTTCACGGATATTTAAATCTTATAAATTATGGCCGATAATCAGTATACTGATGATAATATACGCTCCCTCGATTGGAAAGAACACATCCGACTTAGGCCGGGTATGTACATCGGGAAATTGGGCGATGGTTCTGCTGCCGATGACGGAATTTATATTTTGGTAAAGGAAGTTGTTGACAATTGTATTGATGAATTTGTTATGGGAAATGGCAAAAAAATCGATATTAAAATAAAAGATGGTAAAGTAATGGTGCGCGATTACGGCCGAGGAATTCCCTTGGGAAAAGTCGTAGATTGTGTTGCGCAAATTAATACCGGAGGAAAATACGACTCCAAAGCTTTTAAAAAATCGGTAGGATTGAATGGAGTAGGTACTAAAGCTGTAAATGCTTTGTCTGCCTATTTTATGGTGACGTCTTATAGAGATGGACAGAAAAAAATTGCTGTTTTTGAAAGAGGTGAACTTTTGGAAGAATCTAAATTGGAGAAAACAGATGAGCCAAATGGAACTTATGTAGAATTTGTACCAGATGAGCAGATTTTTAAGAAATTTGCATTTAAGACCATTTATTTGGAGAAAATGATTTGGAATTATTGTTATCTAAATCGCGGATTGACAATTCAGTGTAACGGTGAAAAATATATTTCAAAAGATGGTTTAAAGGATTTGTTGGAAAACAATATGGATGGAGATCCTTTATATCCTATTATTCACATTGAAGCAGAAGACATTGAAGTTGCTTTTACACATGGTAGAACTTACGGAGAAGATTATTATTCGTTTGTAAATGGTCAGCACACAACTCAAGGTGGAACGCATCAAAGTGCATTTAGAGAATCTGTTGCCAAAGTTATTCGAGACTTCTATAATAAAAATTACGAAGCTTCTGATATTCGCCAATCTATTGTGGCCGCAGTTGCCATTAAGGTTATTGAGCCAGTTTTTGAGTCTCAAACTAAAACTAAACTAGGTTCACAAGATATTGAACCAAATGGTAAATCAGTCCGCGCTTTTATAAATGATTTTTTAAAGGAGAAATTAGACAATTATTTGCATAGAAATCCGCAAATTGCTGAAACAATTGAAAGAAAAATTAAACAATCAGAAAGAGAGAGAAAAGAGCTTTCAGGAATTAGAAAAATTGCTAGAGATCGAGCTAAAAAAGCGAATCTTCACAATAAAAAATTGAGAGATTGCAGAGTACATCTTACTGATTTGAAAGACGATCGTAGAGAAGAAACGACATTGTTTATAACGGAGGGAGATTCTGCGAGTGGATCAATTACTAAATCAAGAAATGTCAATACACAGGCCGTATTCTCACTTAGAGGAAAACCTTTAAACTGTTACGGACTTACAAAAAAAGTAGTTTACGAAAATGAAGAATTTAATTTAGTTCAGGCTGCATTAGATATTGAAGATGACATGGATAATTTGCGCTACAATCAAATTGTAATAGCAACTGATGCCGATGTTGACGGTTTGCACATACGATTATTGCTGCTTACGTTTTTTCTCCAATTTTTTCCTGATTTGGTTAAGAGAAATCATGTTTACGTTTTATCAACTCCTTTATTTAGAGTTAGAAATAAGAAAAAAACAATTTACTGTTATTCCGAAGAAGAACGGAGATCTGCACTTGCTGAATTAGGAAAAAATCCAGAAATAACACGATTTAAAGGTTTGGGTGAAATTTCGCCAGACGAATTTAAGAATTTTATTGGCGACGATATCCGTTTAGAGCCAGTAATACTTTCCAAAGAATCGTCAATTGATCAAATATTATCCTATTATATGGGTAAAAATACAATGGAAAGACAGGAGTTTATTATTTCCAATTTACGTGTAGAAGCTGACATACCAGCGGTTGACTCCAGTAAAAGTGAGGAAGAGGAAGAAGAATTAGAAAAAGCATCTTGAGAATAAATGGCTGAAAACATAGAAAACGAACAAGAAGATCTTAAAAATAATAATCACAACGATGAAAACATCGTTCCGCTTAGTGGTTTGTACGAAAATTGGTTTTTAGATTACGCCAGTTACGTAATATTAGAGCGTGCTGTGCCATCATTGCATGATGGTTTTAAACCAGTGCAACGCAGAATTTTACATTCCATGAAGGAAATGGATGATGGCCGTTACAACAAAGTAGCGAATATCATTGGAAACACCATGAAATACCATCCTCATGGTGACGCCTCAATCGGAGATGCCTTGGTTCAGCTTGGTCAAAAAGATTTATTGATTGATATGCAGGGAAACTGGGGAAATATTCTCACAGGGGACGGTGCTGCAGCAGCCAGATACATTGAGGCTCGATTGTCTAAATTAGCTTTACACATAATTTTCAACGCTAAAACTACCAATTGGCTATCAAGTTATGACGGTAGGAATAAAGAGCCCGATCAACTTCCTGTTAAATTTCCGATTTTGCTTGCTCAAGGAGCTGAAGGAATTGCAGTGGGAATGGCTTGTAAAATATTGCCACATAATTTTATAGAATTAATAGAACAAAGTATAAACCATCTTCGAGGTAAGAAAATAGAGATTTTACCAGATTTTAATGTTGGTGGCATGGCCGATTTTAGCAACTACAATGATGGATTGCGCGGCGGGAAAGTTAGAGTTAGAGCCAGAATTAAAAAGTTAGATATAAAAACTTTAATTATATATGAAATTCCGTTTGGTACTACAACAACTTCTTTAATTGAATCTATAATTAGAGCCAACGATAAAGGCAAAATTAAGATTAAAAAAATTGAAGATAATACTGCTTCTGAAGCAGAAATAATGATTCATCTGGCACCAGGGGTTTCTCCTGATAAAACCAAAGATGCACTTTATGCTTTTACAGATTGTGAGATATCTATTTCTCCTAATTGTTCAATAGTAGATAAAGACATGCCTCGATTTTTGGGGGTTTCTGAAATTTTAAAAATCAATACCAATAATACAGTTGATTTATTAAAAAGAGAACTTGAAATTCGTTTAGATGAACTGCAAAGACAATGGCATTATAGTACGTTGGAAAAAATATTCATTAAAGAAGAAATGTATATTGATTTCAAACTGTATTCAGATAGAGAAAGTTTATACGATTATTTATACAAAAGATTTTCCAAGTTCAAAAAGCAACTCATTCGTGAAATAACGGATGAAGACTTACAAAAACTAACTCAAATTCCAATGATTCGAATTACCCGTTTCGATTCAGGCAAGGCCGATGACACTTTGCTGCGCATTGAAGAGGAAATGGAAGAAGTAAAGAAGAAATTGTCCAATCTTATTGAATACGCAATTGAATATTTCAAAGACATCAAAAAGAGATTTGGAGAAGGTAAAGAGCGCAAAACGGAAATCAAGACTTTTGATTTCATTAATGCTTCAAAAGTAATTATTGCCAATAAAAAACTTTATGTAGATTTTGAAGAAGGATTTATTGGTTATGCACTTAAAAAATCGGAGCCAATTAACGATTGTTCTGAAATTGATGATATAATTATTTTCTTTTCATCAGGAAAAATGCTCGTAACCAAAATAGCCGACAAGAAATTTGTTGGTAAAGGAATTGTGCACGCTGAGGTTTGGAAAAAGAACGATAAGCGTACAATTTATCATCTAATGTATCAAGATGGCACTGGTGGCCCAACGATGATGAAACGTTTTTATGTAAATTCAATTACACGAGATACAGAATACGATTTAACAAAAGGAACAAAAGGTTCTAAAATGTTATATTTTTCCGTACATCCTAACGGTGAAAGGGAAACGGTTTCTGTAATGTTGAGACCACGTCCGCATTTAAAAAGACTTCGTTTTGACATTGACATGGGAGATTTGCTTATAAAAGGTAGAAATTCGGCGGGAAATAGAGTTACAAAAGAAATTGTGCAGAAAATAGTACAAAAAGAAGTTGGTGGATCAACCTTGGCAGCCCGAAAAATTTGGTATGATCCAATTGTACATAGATTAAACGACGATAATAGAGGAAAATTTTTAGGTTCATTTAAAGGAAACGATAAAATATTAACAATATATAAATCAGGAGATTATAGATTGTCTACCTTTGATTTGAGCAATCATTTTGATGAAGATATGTTGCTCATTGAAAAATGGAATCCAGATCACGCTATTTCGGCAGTATATTATGATGCGGAAAAAGAATTACATTTTATTAAAAGATTTGTTTGTGAGGTTACTACGGATAAAAAAGTAAGTTTTATTGGTGAAGTTGAAGGTAGTCATTTAGACACAGTATCCACAGCATATAAACCAATTGTGCGAGTAATTTATAATAAATTATTAAAAGAAACGAAAAATCTTGCCGACACAATTATCAATATTGATGAGTTTATAGAAGTGAAAGGGTTGAAGGCGCAAGGAAACCAAGTAACAAAATTCAAAGTTAAAGAAATTGTATTAGAGCCACAGGAAGAACAAGAAGAATGGCCAGATACATTGGTTTTGCTACCAGAGAGTGAAGAATCGGAAGGTGAAACAACTATGGAATGGGATATTGATGAAGATTCAAAGAAAGATGATTCAGATAATGATTCTCAACCAAAATTATTTTAAATTTATAGAAATTAAAGCATTATGAATAGAATAGTCGCAACAATAATTTTGAGTTTCGGAATCATTATTACCGCTGTAATATTAGGTTCTGCTTATAAATTTAAAACAAGATCTCAAAATCGGATAAGTGTTGTTGGTTTGGGAGAAGAGAATTTTGTGAGCGATTTAATAGTCTGGCGCGGTGATTTTTCCAAAAAAAGTTTTGATTTGAAAGAGGCATATAGAGGTTTAGATGAGGATCGGGCAAAAATTAAAAATTATCTTGTTGGTAAAGGAATAGCTGAAAAAAATCTTGTATTTCTTGCTGTGGCAATCCAAAAAGATTATTCTTATGATTACGATGAAGCCAGTGGCAGATCTATTTCTACCTTCAACGGTTATGTGCTTTCACAACAGATCAAAGTAGAATCAAATGAAGTTGATAAAATTGAAGATATTTCTAGAGAAGTTAGTCAATTAATCAACAATGGAGTAGAACTTACCTCATTTCCACCTGAATATTATTATACCAAATTGGCTCAGTTAAAATTAAAAATGATTGAATCTGCAACGAAAGACGCGAAGGAAAGAGCAAGTAAAATAGCCACCAACGCAAGTGGAAATATCGGAGCATTAGTTAAAGCGGACATGGGTGTAATTCAAATTACGGGTCAAAACTCGAGTGAAGATTATTCTTGGGGAGGAAGTTTCAATACATCAGATAAAAACAAAACTGCCAGTATAACTATTAGGCTGGAATATGCTGTGAATTAAATCCCCGTTGTTCAATTCAACATATTAGAAAAATCAGTTTCAGAAAGTATTTGAATATTTAAATCTGTAGCTTTTTTAAGCTTCGCCGGGCCCATATTTTCACCAGCGAGCACATAATCGGTTTTGGAGGAAATGGATGACGAATTTTTTCCGCCATTTAATTCTATCAATTCTTTAATCTGGTCCCTTGAATAATTCGAAAATACACCACTTACTACGAATGTTTTGTCTTTTAAAATTGAGCTAGTTCCTTCTTTTTTAACGATTTCAAACTGAAGTCCGGCCGTTTTTAACCTATCCATAAGTTCTAAATTTGTCTCAATTTTAAAAAATTCAAGAATAGAAACAGCAATTCTATCACCAATTTCATCTACTGAAATAAGTTCTTCTAAATTCGCATTTTTCAAATTTTCAATGTTCTCAAAATGTTTGACAAGTTTTTTCGCTACAGTTTCACCCACAAATCTTATCCCTAATCCAAAAAGCACTCTTTCGAAAGAAATTTGTTTAGAAGCTTCCAAACCTATCAAAACATTATTTGCTGATTTCTCAGCCATTCTTTCTAAAGTCAGCAATTTATCAAAATCGAGATCATAAAGATCAGCGTAGTTATAAATCATGTCACTTTTTACCATGGCATCTACCGTTTCACTGCCAATCCCTTCAATATTCAAAGCTTTTCTAGATATAAAATGCTGGATTCTACCACTAACTTGAGGTGGACACGCACTTCGATTTGGGCAATAATGATGAGCTTCGCCTTCTTCTCGAACTAAGTCCGTATTGCATTCCGGACAAGTTTTCAAATAAGAGATAATTTTTGCTTCCTGATTTCTTTTATTTAAATTAACTCCAACAATTTTTGGGATAATTTCACCCCCTTTTTCTACATATACAAAGTCTTTTTCATGTAAATCTAATTTTTCTATTTGGTCTGCATTGTGCAGAGAGGCGCGCCTCACAACGGTTCCACCCAAAGCAACAGCTATTAAATTGGCAACAGGTGTTATGGCGCCAGTACGCCCAACTTGATAAGTAACTTCTACAAGTTGCGTTTCAACCCGTTCAGCTTTAAACTTATATGCAATTGCCCAGCGAGGAGATTTTGCAGTAAAGCCGAGTTCATCTTGAGCATGATAATCATTTACTTTGAGAACAACTCCATCAATTTCGAAGGGTAAATTTTGTCTTTCTTTCGCCCAATAATTTATAAAAGATTCAATACCTTCCAATGAATCTGTCTTAGAAATAAAATTTTTCTTTGGATCCGGAACCTTAAATCCCCAAGATTTTGCGGCTTGAACATTTTCAAAATGACTGTTGAAAGGTAAGTTTTTACCGTAAAGTCCATATAAATAGCAATCTAAACCTCTGTCGGCAACAATTTTTGAGTTTTGCATTTTTAGCGTTCCTGAAGCGGTGTTTCTTGGATTTGCGAATTCTGCCTCACCAGATTCTCTTCTGCTTTCATTTAGTTCTATAAAATTTTTGAGCGGAAAAAATATTTCTCCTCTTATCTCGAATTCTTCAGGATAATCGCCTTTCAATTTTAGTGGAATAGACGGAATTGTTTTAACATTTGTGGTAACATCTTCACCTTGAATGCCATCTCCGCGAGTTACAGCTTGTTCTAAAACACCATTTTTATATCTTATACCAATTGCTACACCGTCATATTTTAATTCACAAACGTAAGTTATTTTGCTTTCCTGTAATTTTTCCAATCTGTTTTCCCAATCTTGAATTTCTTCCTGAGAATAGGTATTTGAAAGCGAAAGCATTGGATATTGATGTACAACTGACGCAAACTTCTTAGTGATATCACCACCTACACGTTTTGTTGGACTATATGCTAACGCTAACTCTGGATTTTCTTTTTCTAAATCTATTAATTTTTGAAGAAGCATATCGAACTCGAAGTCAGATATTTCTGAAATATTATTGATGTAATAACTTTCATTGTATTTATTAATTTGCTCTATTAAGGCGAGCATTTCTTTATTAATTTCTTCTTTATTAATTTCTTCTTTGTTAATTTCTTCTTTGTTCATTTTTTATTTAACTAAGATTTATTTTATCTTTTGGCTTTTAACATTCTTGGTTTAGACTGCAGGTCTTGTTTTATAGTAATTTGATTAAATCCTAAATTTGAAAGTAACTTTTTCGTTTCTTCT
>JBBSUQ010000104.1:0-11624 GCA_038234235.1 Flavobacteriales bacterium | reverse complement strand
GCTTCACCATGGTCAGGAAAAGTTAATAATTAAGAAGTACACATATATAAAATTTAAAAGATGAAAAATTTAATTAAATATTTGTTTGTGGCACTTCCTTTCGGAGCAGTTTTCGCTTCGAGTCATAGAGAAGCTCCACTTATTGCAAACGATCCTTTGGCGGATAATACAGATTTGTATGCCTTTAAAAGTCCAAATGATCCCAATTCTATCACTATAATTGCCAATTATGTACCTCTTCAAGTTCCTTTTGGAGGCCCTAATTATTACAGTTTTGGTGAAAACATCAGATATGAAATTCATATTGATAATGATGCATCAGCAGGTAATGAAGGTGATGAAATAGTTTACCGTTTTACTTTTACAAAAACAAATCAAGATCCTACTACATTCTTTGATATCCGTTTGGGTGCTGAGAATAATAGAGTTTCTTATATGATGGAGAAAAGTACAGATGGTGGAGTAACATTTACCACTAGTATTGCAAATGGTCAAGTTCCTCCTCCAAATATCGGAGCAAGATCTATCGAGTCAGGTGTTGGTCTAGATTCAACTTATCAAGAAATGTTCGATAATTCTATCGTAACAACTGCAGCTAACGAAAAAGTTTTCTGTGGTCCTGTTGATGATCCTTTCTTTGTTGATTTAGGTGGTATTTTTGACTTAGGAGATGCTCCACGTCAAGGTGCAACTGCTTCTGAAGATGCACTTCAGTGTTTAAATGTTAGTACAATCGCAATGCAAATTCCGGTAACAGTTTTACAAAAAACTAACCAACCAGTTTCAGCTGCAGCTAACATCTTAGATGGTGACTTCGTAATTGGTGTTTGGGCTTCTGCTAGTAGACAAACTACAAATACTTTGAATGCTACAGGTGGTGGTTCAAGTAACTCTGGAGCTTGGGTTCAAGTTTCAAGATTAGGAATGCCTTTAACTAATGAAGCAGTTATGCCAATTGGTCAAAAAGATTTCTGGAATTCATTGACTCCATACCAAGAATTGGCCGAAACTACTCTTGATGAGTATTTCTACAATCCTGAATTGGCTTTATACATGGATGACGATTTTTATGGTACTGCAGTTCCTGCATTTGCTCCATTGAGAATTCAAGAAGCTTCAAGACCAGATCTTTTCACAGGTGGATTTGACTTTTCAGTTGGTGGAAATGGATTGTATCCTTTAAAAGGGTCGGGTGCTGTAGCAGGTACAGCATTGGATGACGCTATATTTGGAACATTATTGTTGCCAGCTCCAAACAAACCAAGATCGGTAGATTTATGGCCTATATTCCATACTGGAGTTCCAAATTTGGAACCATACCAGTTAACTACAGGTAAAACTGTTGATGGTTTTGGAAATAAAAATCCTTTAACTGCTGGTAAACCATTTATCAATAATTTCTTGCCAAATGGTGGAGATATGTTGAGATTGAATATGGCGGTTCCTGCAACTCCAAGAACAGATCCCAATTTCAGTTCTTTAGGTTTGTTGCAAGCAGCAGTTCTTGGTTTAACGAATACTACTTATAATACTACTTCAACATTGCAATTTATTCCTAACATGGATGGCTTCCCTAATGGACGTCGTTTAGAAGATGATGTAACTCGTATTGAGTTGCAAGCAGTTGGTGGAGCAGTTTTAGCAGCTATCGGTATGTTTTATGACGATTACAACACAACAACTGGTGGTACAACAACACCAAATGGTGTGACTGCAGATTTCGGAAGTGTGTTGGGTTATACAACAGGTGTTGAAAATAATGATGAAGCATTTATCACTACTTTCCCTTACGTTGCGTTACCTCACAGAGGTACTGACAATTGTTTAGGTATGCCTTACAATTATACACAACCAGCAATTTTAGGACCAACAAGTGGACTTAAAGAATCGGTTGCTTCAACAAATGCTTATGCAATTTCTGCTTATCCAAATCCTTTCAGTAATTCAATTAATTTTGAGTACAACTTGGATAACGATGCAATAGTTGAAATTAAATTGTATACAGTTGCAGGTCAATTTGTAAGTACTTTGGTTAACAATGAGAAACAATATGCTGGTAAACACTCAGATTCATTCAGTACATCGAATTTGAATTCAGGAGTTTATTTTGCTAAAGTTTCAATCAATGGAGCTAAAGGAAAAGCAGTTAAACTGATCAAAATTATCAAATCATAAGATTTGAAATATTAAAAAAGGGGGAGAATATCATGTTCTCCCCCCTTTTATTCAAAATAGAAAAACTACAAAAAATTCTGATGAAAAAAATTTTTACGAAATTGAGTTCTATCTCAATAATGGTAACCTTTACCTTAATATTTAACGCTTGTAATAATCAAAATAAAGAAGAAGAAAACAGAAATGTTTCTACATCTTTCTCTATTCCAGCACTTTTAGAAAGAGACAAAAATCTTTCATACGATGAGTTCTTGAAAATTCAAGAGAAATTTAACAAACTCACAAAAGAATATAAAGAAGATGATACCAAGGCAGACAACTTGGTGAAACTTGCTGAAATATATATTTTTGAAGCTAGGGTAACTGGAGAACATCCCTATTATTACAATGCAGCTCTCAAAACAATTGATGAGTTATTAGCAAAAGATAAAAAACTTACATTGGATCAAAAATTTATTGGTTTATTTTATAAATCTACTGTACAACTTTCTCAACATAAATTTAAAGATGCTTTACAAACTGGCAAGCAAGCACTGGAATTAAGTTCTCAAAATGCGGGCATTTATGGTGTATTGGTAGATGCGAATGTTGAAATTGGAAATTATGAAGAAGCAGTAGCGAGTTGTGATAAAATGATGTCAATTCGTCCAGATTTAAGATCATACAGCAGAACATCTTATTTAAGAGAAATTTATGGTGATATAAAAGGAAGTAAAGAGTCAATGGAAATGGCTATCGAAGCCGGAGCTCCTTTTTCTGAGTACAAATGTTGGACAATTGTTACCATGGGAAGAATGCTTGAGAATCACAATCAAATTGATTCAGCTTATGCATATTACAATTTTGCCTTAAACGAAAGACCAAATTATCCGTTTGCTGTAGCTGGATTAGCGAGACTAGCAGGTAAAGAAGGAGATTATAAAAAATCAGATTCTCTATTTACAGTGGCATTGGATGCTATTCCTGAAATTGGTTTTACAATTGACCAAGCTTTGACGTATAAGCAACGTGGCAATACTCAAAAGGTAAACGAATTAATTAAAGAAATTGAAAAAATGTTTAAAGAAGATATGGAATCTGGTCACAATGTGAGACTGGAATACGCCATGTTTATCAATGAATTTAAAAAAGATTACGACCAAGCTTTAAAATTAGGATTGGAAGAATATCAAACTAGAAAAAATAATATTGATGTTAATAGACTTTTGGCTATGACCTATTATCTTAAAAATGATATTTCTAGCGCTAAAAAGCATTTGGCAATAGCGATGCGCACCAATATTAAAGATGCTGAGTTGTATTGTTTGGCAGGACTAATAAACAATGATAAGGCAATCCTTAAAAAATCTTTTGAAATAGATCCTTTTCAAAATCACTTTTTAGTAAAAAAGGCTAAAGAGATGATGTAAGATTCTAATAAATATTCGAAAACTAAAAACTAATAAAAAAATTATGAAAAAACTTTACAAATTAATTTTACTAATTTTTGTTTCACAAAGCGCACATAGTCATACTATAAATGGAATTGTGGTGGATGAGAGTACTAACGGTGTTCCTGGTGCGAAAATTACTTTAATCGATGAACAGAGATCAGTTATTTCCAATAATTTAGGTGAGTTTATACTTCTAGAAGCCCACATTGGAGATTCAATTCTAATTGAGGCTTTGGGTTACGAAAAAACTATCTATGTTTTAAATAGCGAAAAGTTTTTTGAAAATGATTATTTGTTTCAGCTTTACTCTTCAATAAGCACTTTAGAAACTGTAGATGTTAACGCAAGGATTAACTTATTAAGCACAAGTGCCAATATTGACCTTACACTTCAACCTGTTAGATCTACACAAGATTTACTTTCCCTAGTTCCTGGTTTATTTGTAGCACAACATGCAGGTGGCGGAAAAGCTGAACAATTATTTCTAAGAGGTTTTGACATTGATCATGGAACTGATGTTGCGCTTTCTTTAGATGGAATGCCAGTAAATATGGTGAGTCATGCACATGGACAAGGTTATGCAGATATGCACTTTATAATGCAAGATGTAATTAAGAAAATTGATTTTGGTAAAGGACCCTACGATGTTACAAAAGGAAATTTTGCGACTGCTGGTCACGTAGATTTCGTTACAACTGATAAGCTTGCACAAAATTTCGTAGGTTTAGAATATGGAATGTTCAATCATAAAAGAATAATTACTGGAATAAATTTATTAGACAATCCTGGGCAAAACGCTTATTTTGCTGCAGATTATAACCTTTCAGATAATTATTTTGATTCACCACAAGATTACAATCGAATTAACTTATTTGCAAAATACTCAGGTATCGTTTCAAGCAAATTAAAATTTTCCGCACAAGTTTCGACTTTTCAAAGTAGCTGGAATGCTTCTGGTCAGATACCTGTCCGAGCTGTAGAATCAGGCATGATTGGTAGATTTGGTGCAATTGACAATACTGAAGGAGGTGAAACTTCAAGAACCAATGTGCAAATTAGTTTAATTAATAAATTGAGCAGTCAAAGTACTTTGAAAAGTGACTTTTTTGTAAGCGATTATGCTTTTGAGCTTTTCTCAAATTTCACTTTCTTTTTGGAAGACAGTATTAATGGAGATCAAATTAGACAAACCGAGAAACGCAAAGTTTATGGTGCTAAAACAGAATGGAAAAAAATCATTCAATTAACACAATCTACTTTTAGTATTTCAGCTGGAACTGGATTTAGATACGATGATATAAATAATATTGGTCTGGCAAAAACTACTGGTAGAAAAGTGGTAAGAGAACAAGTTCAATTGGGTAATATTAATGAAACAAATATTTTTGGATATGTAAGTGCAGAATATGAAAAAAATAAGTGGATCGTGAATGTTGGGTTACGTGGAGACAATGTCAATTTCTATTATCAAAATGAATTAGACAGTTTGTATACTCCAAGAAACTTATCTCAATCAGTGATTCTGCCTAAATTCAATTTACTCTACAATGCTAATAAAAAGCTTCAAGTTTCTTTAAAATCTGGAATTGGTTATCACTCAAATGATACTAGAGTTGTTCTTGCAAATCAGACTGAAAATTTAAATACAAAAGTTTTACCACTTGCTTTAGGTAGTGATTTAGGTTTTAGTTATAAACCAGTAAGTAAATTATTAATTAATGCAGCAGTTTGGACACTACTTTCTCAACAAGAATTTGTATACGTTGGTGATGCTGGTATTGTAGAACCAAGTGGAAGTTCACATAGAGTTGGTGGAGATTTTGGTGTTACTTACCAACCATTTCCTTGGTTGTTTGCTTTTACAAATGTAAATTATGCTTATGCAAGAAGTGACGAGGGAGGAAATGGAAACAATTACATTCCTCTTGCGCCTAGCATTACTTCTAACGGTAAAATTCAAGTTAATTTTAATAAAGGAATATTTGGAAATGTTTCGTACAGATACATGGGTGATAGACCTGCAAATGAAGATTATTCTGTTACTGCCAAAGGTTATTTTGTAAATGATTTGACATTGGGTTATAAAAATGATAATTTTTCTCTCTCAGCAATTGCACAAAATATATTTAATGTAGAGTGGAACGAAACGCAATTTTTAACTGAAAGTCGTTTGAAAAATGAAATTCAGCCAGTTGAAGAAATTCATTTCACTCCAGGAACTCCATTTAATTTTAGAGTTCAATTGAGATTCTTATTTTAATTAAAATATTTGTTTAGAATAGTTTTGTAGTTTTTCTATGCAAATTTATGAGGGCTGTCTTTTTAAGACGGCCCTTTATATTTACAATAGCTTTTTATAAAAAAAATTTAACAAATATCTTGTAACAAATGATTTTTACTATGTAATTTTGAGACATGAATAAAAAACAAGCTTGGTTACATGCGTTAAGATTACGAACCTTACCTCTTTCACTTTCAGGAATAATAATGGGTTCTGGTTTGGCATTGTACAAAGGCTTTTTCGATACAAATATTTTTGTCCTTGCATTAATTACCACTGTCTTATTTCAAATACTCTCCAATTTGGCAAATGACTACGGAGATTCGCAAAAAGGAACAGATAATATTCACAGAATTGGACCAGTTCGCAGCGTGCAATCTGGCGTTATTTCTTTAAAGGAGATGAAAACTGCAATATTATTAACTTCAATTCTCGCACTAATTTCGGCAACTCTACTTATTTATTTTGGCGCAAAAAGTTTAAGTTCCGAAGTTGTCATTTTTTATTCAATTTTGGCAATTGCATGTGTGGTTGCGGCAATAACATATACTGTGGGCAAACGAGCCTATGGTTATGCGGGCTTAGGAGACATTATGGTATTTCTTTTCTTCGGTCCAGTATCTGTTATGGGAGTTTATTCTTTGTTTTCAAAAGATTTAGATTTAGCAACTATTACGCCTTCGGTGGTGTTCGGGTTGTTAAGTGTTGCGGTTTTAAATCTTAATAACATGCGTGATATTAAAAATGATGCCCAAAGCGGTAAAAAAACCATTGTCGTAAAAATAGGTAGTGACTTTGCTAAATTTTATCACGTAATTATTCTGTTTGCAAGTCTCGCATTTTTTATAATTACCATGCAACTCTGGGAAGCAAAATTTCTTTTTATAGGATTAATACCTTTCAGTGTAATACTTTTTCACGCATACAAAACAATGAAAATTAAAAATCCAAAAGATTTTGATCCCTATTTAAAAATAGTGGCATTAACAACATTCGGTATTGCTATCTTCAGTTTTTTAGGACTTTACCTTTCTATTTAAGCAATTATCTTAACAGATTCTTTCACCGCATTGGCAAAAGATTTATTGTTAACATGGCTTTCTATCCAAGCCAATACATCAATGTATTCTAAAATTACTTGTTCATTGTGATCTGAAAGAAGCTTTTTTATTTCCACTTGCATTTCTTCAAAAATCGGTATTCCTTCTAACGAATTGCCCATTTTAGAAACTTTTCGGATGTATTTCACAAAAATATTTTCTATATCGTAATCTTTTTCCTGCTTATTTAAATATCTGTTTGTGGATTTAATTACATAATCCATAAATTCGAAATTCCCTAATTCAAAATGAATTAAAAGATTTAAAATCCTTGCAAAACTATAAATATCTTGTCTTAAATTTTGTTCATTATCATTCAGAACATCGTTGATATATTGCAGGGCTTTTTTATATTCTCCCGCACCAAAATTGGCATAGGCGAAGTTATATTTAAAAAGTAAAAGCTGCTCTTTTGATATTTTGTCACCTAATTCCTCTAACGTTTTTTCAATAGTATGAGTTAAATCCACAGATTTTTCAAATTCGCCTTTGGCGTGCAGTAGATTAAGTTGCAAGTTTTTGGATAAAGTGAATATTTTTAAATTTATGTCTATTGAAACAAAACCTTTAGCCTGTGCTAAATCTTGCAATTCCTCTAATACTTTGCTAGCATTTTCGAAATCTCGGGAATCTATGTAGCATCGAATTAAATGTCCAAGCGTTAATAAATAACGTTGAGAAGATTCTTCTTTAATTTTCGGATTATTATTAAGTATTTCTTTGGTTCTATTGAAAAACTGAAAACTATCTGAATAAACTCTATTGGTTGCCGCGCAAAGTCCTTTAATGTAATAGCAAATGGAAGCTGCGGTAGTTGAAAGCGCTGTGTTTTTACCTTTTATTAAATGGTAATCTGCAATCTCCTCAACTAATTTTCGCTCTTTTTCATTCCTTGTAAATCCACCGGTTCTGAAAATTAAATTTATTTTAGAATACAAAATTGTATATTCAGCAAGGTTTCTTAGTTTCGAAATCACCTCTTCTTCTTCAGCTACAAGTTCATCCAAATCAGTCCCGAACTCTCCAGATTGATAAGCTTCCTCTAATAACTTTTTCTCCCAAGAAATTAATTCAAATAAATAGTAAAAACGCTCATATTCTCTCGCCAATTCTTTTGCCCGTTTTACGAATTTCTCACATTCTTTAAATAAAGCTTTATCATATAGAATTTCTACATTTTTTAATTCCTGTTTTAACAAACCACCTGTTGTTTGGTCACTATGGTATGATCTTAAACTTTTAAGAATTAATTTATACAAGTGATTTTTTTCAGAAGGAAGGTGTTTTATGAATTTCTCTTTTTTAAAACTTTTCTTTAATTCTTCCTCATCGTATTCTTCTTGTTTCTCGATTACATCGAAAATTTTCAGATAATTTTTATCACCCGATTGCAAAGCAGAGCTGAGTTTAAAGAATCGCTTTTCAGACTTGGAAAGAGATTTAATAAGTTTGAATAATTCTGTTGAAGGTTTCATTTTATTGACTGCAAAGTTAAAACGTATATTGAAACGTAAAATAAGCGAAATTCTAGAGACCAAGTGTCAAAACTTAAAAAATTTAAGCTATTTATTGTTGGATTCCTAAATTGAAAAAAGGTTGCTAAACATAGCAACCTCTTTATTACAAACAACAACTAACTATGCTCTTTTATATAATAATTTTAAAGTTATTTAATCTTTATTTTAGTTCCTTTTGCTATTACATCTCCAGCGTTTTCAATGCTATTCAGTTTCTGTAAAGCGCTAATTTTTATAGCCAGCATCTGTGAGATTTCTGTTAATGTCATACTGCGCTCCAACTTAAATTCGGACTTGTCAGATTTGGATCTCAAACGTTTTGGTTGCAAATAGATTACATCACCTTCTTCCAAAACATCTTTATTTTCAGAGAAATCATTGTATTTATAAAGTTGTCCTATAGTTAACTGAAATTCTTCGGCAATTCGGAAATAAGTATCTCCTTTTCTAGCGATTATATATTTCACAACATTAGTATGTTCCATCACCTGATGAGTATTTGAAAGCGCGTTCTTGTTTTCTAAATCTATTTCTTTCTTTTTAGTACTTGTTGTTTTTACCGTACCAGAAGATTTATTATCACCTTTTTCCTGAACAACTGTTGATGTTGTTATTGTTTTTTGTTCTTTGTTGACAGATTCTTTAACCTCCGCTAAAACCGGTGGTCTTAAATTGTTAGGAACTCCAATTTGATCCAATTCATAAAGTTTTAAATCTTCAATAATTCCTATTAATAAATCTGGATACTTTGGATTTGTAGCATAACCTGCTTCTTTTAAACCTTTTGCCCAAGATTTGTAATCCATAATATCATAAGTAAAAAGTTTACTGTATCTAGATCTTCCTGTTAAAAACAAGCTATGGTCAGCAAATGATTCTTCAGCTTTGGCATAAACTCTAAAACATTCTCCCTTAGAATCGTCATCAACATACATTTTTTCACCCGTCCATTCATGACATTTAATTCCGAAATGATTGTTTCCGTTTTTAGCAAGGTCTGAGTTTCCACAACCGCTTTCTAAGATACCCTGTGCTATGGTTATACTAGCAGGAACTTTGTAATTTACCATTTCCAAAATCGCAGTTCCACTCCACATTTCAACATATTGTTGTTTGGAGAAATTTGCAAAACTTAAATTGAAAATAAATAAAAATGCCAGAGCAATTATAATTTGCTTTTTCATAGTTAATATTTTTTGTTGTTGTATCACTTATTACGGGAAGAATCGTCAATTGTTACATAATATTGTTGAAAACTCAAAATTAATTGTTCATAACTACATAAATAACTGATTTAAAATATTTTATTTAACTTCATAACATAAATCTTCAACTGAACTTTCGAATTATTTTATAGCCGATAAAACAAATTAAATTCGCAACTTTGTGCTGTATGGAAAGCCGAACAGAGGATAAAATTCAAAATGCCACAGTCCTAATTACAGGTGGAGCTGGATTTATTGGCTCCAATCTTTGTGAAGATCTTTTAAAATTTAATAATAAAGTAGTTTGTCTCGACAATATAAGTACCGGATTTAAAAAAAATATAGAAGAATTATTTTCTAATTCAAATTTCAAGTTTATTGAAGGTGATATTACAAATTTGGAAACCTGTCAAAATGCTTGTAAAAATGTAGATTATGTTCTTCACCAAGCGGCATTGGGAAGTGTGCCCCGTTCTATTGAAAATCCGATTGCGACAAACCATACCAACATCGATGGTTTTTTAAATATGCTGGTTGCAGCGAGAGATAATAAGGTAAAACGCTTTGTTTATGCCGCAAGTTCTTCTACTTATGGAGACTCTACTGAACTTCCGAAAATTGAAGAAAACATTGGCAATCCCCTCTCCCCTTATGCAATAACAAAATATGTAAACGAACTTTACGCCAAAATTTTTCACCAACAGTATCAATTAGAAACAGTTGGATTAAGATATTTTAATGTTTTTGGACCAAAACAATCGCCTAACGGTGCGTATGCCGCAGTAATTCCAAAATTTGTAGATTCACTTTTGAAAATGGAATCACCGACAATAAATGGTGACGGAACTAACACTCGAGATTTTACTTTTATAAAAAACGTTATTGAGATGAATCACTTGGCCGCAGTTTCAAGCAATGAAAAGATCTGTGGAGAAGTTTTTAATACTGCAACAGGAAGCAGAATCAGCTTGAACGACCTTTTTGAAAATATTAGAAGTTTACTTAGTATTTACCATCCAGAAATAAGTGAAATTGAAGTAAAATACGGAGAGCCGAGACCTGGCGATATCCCTCACTCGCATGCAAGCATAGAAAAAGCTAGAAACCTATTAAATTATACTCCATCTTTTAGCGTAAAGGAAGGTTTAGAAGCTGCAATGGAGTGGTACAATTCTAATCTTTAAGACATTTTGTCATTATCACTTTAAATAAAGTGACAAATTGTCATTTAAACAATATCTTTTGCTCATTGGTTTATGTTTTGAGAATCAATTACAAAATATAAAAATGGATATTCAAAAATTCACAATTCGGGTACAAGAAATTCTTCAAGCGGCAGAAAATATTGCAAGAACTAGAGATCATCAGGCCATTGAGAATTCACATATTTTAAAAGCGATTTTAGAAACAGATGAAGATATTATTCCATTTATTTTTAAAAATCTCAATATTGACTTGGCTTCAATAGAAAATATTATTGACAAGACGCTTCAATCTTACGCAAAAGTTAGTGGTGGACAGCAATATCTTTCTCAAAACGCAAACAAAACCCTTCAAAATGCATTTAAAATAATGCAAGAAATGGGTGATGAATTTGTGAGTACAGACATTTTATTTTTGAGTTTAATAGAAAATTCAGATACGACACAAAAGATTTTAAAGGACGCAGGATTTACCTCAGCAAAAATAAAAAAAGCAATTATGGATATTAGAAAAGGTCAAAAAGTAACTTCTAACAGTCACGAAAACAATTATAATTCCTTAGAGAAATATGCAAAAAATCTAAATGCATTAGCGTCTGCCGGAAAATTAGATCCTGTAATCGGCAGAGATGAAGAAATTCGAAGAGTGCTCCAAATTTTAACAAGAAGAACTAAAAATAATCCTATCTTAATTGGAGAACCAGGAGTTGG
>JBBSUQ010000103.1:0-11625 GCA_038234235.1 Flavobacteriales bacterium | reverse complement strand
TTAATTATTCATTTGATTTGGTTTTATCTGAGCTGCGACCGGGGACAATAAATACCCACGAACTTTCGGTATCTTTTAGCGGTTGTAAAAATCAAAACAATGGCACCTACAAATGTCCATTATTTGATTGATGCACTTTTGAGTGTTGATAAAAGTAAAATAATCTCAATTTAGCAAAGCTTTTACTTTGGAATTTTGTACAAAACAAAATCTCATGAAAATTTTCTCAATCATCTTTACTGTAATAGTTTTAACGGCTTGTGTTCCAGCTAAAAAATACAAAGATTTACTAGCAAGAGAACAAACTTGTAGTCAAGAATTAGAGAAATATAAATCCAGCTCGCTTAATTTTGAAGGACAATACAAAGAATTTGAAGCAAAATACAACAACTTGAAAAAAGAAGTTTCTTCCTTAAAAGGTGATACAACAGATTTAGGTTCAAAATTTCGTTTCCTTCAAACCGAATATGATAAAATGGCAGCTCAAAATGAAATGTTAGAAAAAAGTTTTGACAAATTAAGAGTTAACGGTGCCAAAGAAATTGGTGGTTTACAATCAGATTTAGATGCTAAAACGCTAGAATTACTTCGAAAGGAAGACGCCTTAAATGCTTTGGAAAAAGACTTAAAAGAAAAACAAAACTTACTAGCTGAAAAAGAAAAGAGAGTGAATGAATTAGAAGAATCTATCAGAAGAAAAGATGAAGCTTCTAAATTACTCAAAGATAAATTGGCAAAAGCCTTGGTAGGATTTGAAAGTCAAGGTTTGACAGTTGTTCAAAAAAACGGAAAAATATATGTGAGCATGGAAGCAAAATTATTGTTTGCTTCGGGCAGCACAGTTGTTGAAGCTGGCGGTAAAAAAGCTTTAATTGAATTGGCAAAAGTGCTACAAAATGAAAAAGAATTGGAAATTATTGTAGAAGGTCACACAGATACTGATAAGTTAGCAAGTGCTAGTCATCCTAAAAGTAACTGGGAATTATCCGTTTTGCGTGCAACATCTGTAATTGATATTATGCTCATGAATTCTTCTATGGATCCAAAACAATTAATGGCCGCTGGTCGTGGTGAATTTCATCCAGTAGATCCGGCGAATAAGGCAAAAAATAGAAGAATTGAAGTGATTATTTCTCCAAATTTCAATGAACTATTTGAATTACTTAATCAATAGAGATTGAGAATTTAACAAAGAGTTTTTTGAACATTTTTGCTTTACAAGCATTGCATCTTGAAAATAAAATATTAATATATTATTTACATTAATTTTGCAAGATGTCTTCTAAAGATAATACTGTCATTGAGAAATTAGCTAGTCTTCCCGATAAACCGGGAATTTATCAGTATTTTGATGAATCTGGAAAAATTATTTATGTAGGCAAGGCCAAAAGTCTTAAAAAAAGAGTTTCTAGCTATTTTAATAAAAACAGCGACAGTGGTAAAACCCGAGTTTTAGTAAAAAAAATTAGAGACATACAGTACATTGTTGTAGAAACAGAAATGGACGCACTTTTACTGGAAAATAACTTAATCAAAAAATACCAACCCCGCTACAATATTTTACTCAAAGACGACAAAACATATCCTTGGATTTGTATAAAAAAAGAACCATTTCCCCGCGTTTTTCCTACCCGTCTAGTCATAAAAGACGGATCCAAATATTTTGGTCCGTATGCGAGTGTAACGGTCATGAAAACGCTCTTACAATTAATAAGGGAATTGTATCCATTGCGCAATTGTAGATTAGACCTTCATCCATCAAAAATAGCTGAAAACAAATACAAAGTTTGTCTTGAATATCATTTAGGAAACTGTTTGGGACCTTGTATTGGCGCACAGGCTATGGCAGATTATGACCAATACATAACAAGTATTGAGCATATTGTAAAAGGCAATATCGGTTCTGTACAAAGCATGTTAAAAACAATGATGCAAGAATATTCTGCTAACTATGAGTTTGAAGCTGCGCAACAAATAAAAAATAAACTGGCAAAATTAGAAAGATACCAAGCCAAATCTACGGTTGTTTCTCCAACAGTTCATGAGGTGGATGTTATTACTTTGTTGGAAGATGAAAAATCTGCGTATGTAAACTACTTAGTCATTAATAATGGAGCAATTATTCATGGATACACTGCTGAAGTAAAGAAGAAATTAGAAGAAACTACAGAAGAAATTTTAAGTTTTGTTTTGCCAGAATTAAGGTCGCGTTATCAAAGTATTTCAAGAGAAGTTTTGGTTGAAAAAGAACTCGATTTAAAAATAGAAGGAATTCAATTTTTTGTACCTCAAAGGGGCGATAAAAAACAACTCATTGATTTATCTTTAAGAAATTGCAAGTTTTATAAATTAGATAAACAAAAACAGGAAAAAATTAAAGATCCTGAAAAACATACAAATAGAATTTTAGAGACAATACGCAAAGATTTTCGCCTAAAAGATTTACCCGTTCACATTGAGTGTTTTGACAATTCAAACATTCAAGGAACCAATCCTGTTTCGGCTTGCGTAGTATTTAAAAATGGTAAGCCGAGCAAAAAAGACTACCGCCATTTTAATGTTAAAACAGTTGAAGGACCAGATGATTTTGCTACCATGGAAGAAGTAGTTTACAGAAGGTATAAACGATTGATGGACGAAGGTGAAAGCCTGCCACAATTAATAGTAATCGATGGGGGAAAAGGACAATTAAGTTCTTCTTTAAAAGCTTTGGAACAATTAAATTTACGCGGAAAAGTAGCAATTGTTGGCATTGCAAAAAGGTTAGAAGAAATATTTTTCCCAGGAGATTCAATTCCTATTTATATTGACAAGCGATCTGAAAGTTTAAAAGTTATTCAGTTTATGAGAAACGAAGCGCATCGTTTTGGAATAACCCATCATAGAAACAAAAGAAGTAAAAATGCTTTTGTATCAGAGTTAATTCAAATTACGGGCGTCGGTCCTAAAACGCAGGAAGATTTAATGAAAACTTTTAAAACAATTTCTAGTATAAAAGCAGCTGAAAAAGAATCTCTGACTGAAGCAATTGGCAAAGCCAAAGCTGAAATTGTATGGAATTATTTCCATTAAAAAATAATTTTTTGCATTTCAGAAAATTATTAAAAAGCTTTAAACATTCATTTTATTAATTTTGTGGCAAAACAATTTTAAAATGGATTTTCAAAATAATAAGGAATATGCAATGGAACTTGACAAACAAGATCCTTTAAAAAATTTCCGAGAAAAATTTCATTTCCCAACTTACAATGGCGAAAATCCAATTTATCTTTGTGGAAACTCTCTTGGTTTACAACCTAAAAATGCTAGAAATTTAATTTTAGAAGAACTAGATGCTTGGGCAAAATTTGGTGTGGAAGGTCATTTTGAAGCCGAAAGACCTTGGTTTGCTTACCATGAATTTTTAACAGAAAAATTAGCAAAAGTTGTTGGCGCATTACCTGAAGAGGTTGTTGTTACACATTCACTTACAACAAATTTACATTTACTAATGGTTTCGTTTTATCAGCCAAAAGGTAAAAGAACCAAAATTATTTGTGAAGCCAAAGCATTTCCGAGTGATCAGTATGCATTAGAATCACAAGTGAAATTTCATGGATTAAACGTTACAGAAAATTTAATAGAAATTGCTCCTCGCTTGGGCGAACACCTAATCAGAGAGGAAGACATACTTTCGAAAATTGAAGAATTAGGTGATGAACTTGCTATGATTATGATTGGTGGTGTAAATTATTATACTGGTCAATTGTTCGACATGGAAAAAATTACAAAAGTTGGACACAAAGTTGGCGCAATGGTTGGTTTTGATTTGGCACATGCGGCAGGTAATATAAACTTAAAACTGCACGATTGGGGAATGGATTTCGCAGCGTGGTGCTCATACAAATACATGAATTCTTCACCCGGTGGCGTTTCTGGTATTTTTGTACATGAAAGACATGCTTACAAACCCGAATTACCAAGATTTGCGGGTTGGTGGGGATATGACAAAGACACGAGATTTAAAATGGAATCTGGTTTTAATCCAATGCGCGGTGCAGAAGGCTGGCAACTTAGCAACGCTCCAATTTTAGGAATGGCGGCACACTTGGCTTCTTTAGAGATTTTCGATGAAGCTGGAATGGAAAATATTGGTGAAAAAAGAGATTTATTAACCGCCTATCTTGAGTTTGTGGTAAATGATATTTCTGAAAAGAATAAAGATAAAATCAGCTTTGAAATTATAACCCCTAAAAATAAAAACGAACGGGGTGCCCAACTTTCAATTTTATTACACGGACAAGGCAAAGAACTCTTTAACAAACTTACTAAACATGGTGTAATTGCCGATTGGAGAGAACCAAATGTTATTAGAATTGCACCGGCACCACTTTATAATAGTTTTGTAGACTGTTATGAATTTGGTCAAGCACTTCAAAAAAGCATCTGATTTTGAGTTCTTTCTCTGTTAATAAATTCATAAATTTTTAAGAAAAATTGGCATTCATACAAAATACTAAGTAATTTCATGGCGTGAAAGCATCATTTAATCGGATATTGAGCATAATTCTTCTTGGAGTTTTTGTGTTTTCTATTGGTAATGAAGGTTTTTCAAAAGGTTTAGAATTAATACAAAATTACGATACCTATCAAAACTTTACACCTTCTTTAGAAAATTCTAAGCATTCACAAGATGTTTATCAAACCAAAAAATTCTACAAACTTCCCAATTTCTTTGAAGTAAGTGAAGAAGATGTAGACAATCTTGAAAGTTCTGAAGATTCGAAATGTTATTCATCAGACTCTCATTTTTTAGTTTTTGAAAGTTATTCAAATTCTAGCAAAACATTAGATATCAATTATTCTGATATTCAAAGCACCAACAACCATCAGCCATTCTTCCTCTTATTTGAGGTTTTCCGTATTTGATAAATTCTTATCGTACAAACTAATTTTCATAATAGAAAATTAATCTGTCATTTTCGCTAATCTCTTGGCGAAATCCATGCATTCTGTATATCAAAATAACAAATCTTTATCGTTTTAGATAATCCAAAAATTTATGAAAAAAATAATTTTCGCTTCAACATTGTTATCAATTTTCACCTTAGCAAGCTGTGGCTCAGAACACGAAGAAAAAGAAGAAGAAGAAAGCTATGTTGTTTCTAGTCCGGTAGTTATGGATACTACAATTATAAAGGATTATGTGTGCCAAATTCACTCCATTCAACATATTGAACTGCGTGCTTTGGAAAGAGGTTATTTGCAAGCAGTATTTGTAGATGAAGGTCAAGCAGTTAAAAAAGGACAGCGTTTATTTCAAATTATGCCTTCCATTTATGAAGCAGAAATGCAAAGTAAACAAGCCGAAGCTGATTTAGCGGAAATTGAATACCAAACTACTTCTCAATTGGCAGATAAGAATGTTGTTTCTAAAAACGAACAAGCGATGGCTAAAGCAAAATTAGCCAAAGCAAAAGCAGAATTGAAACTTGCTCAAGTTCATTTAGGATTTACAGAAATTAAAGCACCTTTTGACGGAATCGTTGGTAAGTTTCAAGATGTGAGATTAGGTAGTTTGTTGGATGAAGGTGATTTGCTAACAACCTTATCTGATAATGGTAAAATGTGGGTTTATTTTAATGTTCCAGAAGCAGAGTACTTAAATTATCAGAGTGTTCTTAGAAAAGATAAAATGTTAGAAGTTAATTTGTTGATGGCAAACAACCAAATGTTTGATTATATTGGTGTTGTAGAAACGATAGAATCTGATTTCAATAATGAAACAGGTAATATTGCTTTTAGAGCAACTTTTCCAAATCCAGAACGCTTGTTAAGACATGGTGAAACGGGAAATATTCAGGTTGAAAGCACATTAAAAAATGCCTTATTGATTCCTCAGAAAGCGACTTTTGAAGTATTGGAGAAAAGATATGTCTATGTTATCGATAAGAATAATGTTGCTCACGCTAGAGAGATTGAAATTGCATCTGAAATTCCAGATTTGTATGTGATTAGAAAAGGTGTTAAACCTACTGATCGGATTATGATTGAAGGAATACGTAAAGTTAGCGACAATGAAAAAATTCATTACGAATATGTTAAACCTGAGAAAATTTTCTCTGAGTTGAACGTCTATGTTGAGTAATTGAAATAATCACATTTAATAAGTAAGAAAATGTTTAATAAATTTATCAAAAGACCAGTGCTTGCGATTGTTTTGTCACTTGTGATTATTTTCATGGGAGTACTTGCAATCAAAACACTGCCTACTTCACAGTTCCCGTCTATTGCTCCGCCAATGGTTATGGTTACTGCGTCTTATCCGGGGGCAAGTGCCAAAACTCTATCTGAATCTGTACTTATTCCTTTAGAACAGTCTATAAATGGTGCTTGGGGCATGAAATATATGACTTCTGATGCAACGAGTGCCGGAGAAGCAAATATCCAAATTGTATTTAATCTTGGCACCGATCCAGATCAGGCTTTGGTACAAGTATCAAATCGTGTACAACAAGTATTGAATAAACTACCAGCCTTGGTGCAACGTGAAGGGGTTATTATCACCCCAATTATGCCGAGTATGTTGATGTATGTTAATCTTTATAGTAAGGACAAAAATGCAAATATGAAATTCTTGTTCAACTATGCTGGGGTTAATATGATTCCGGAATTACAGCGTATTAATGGTATTGGACAAGCGAAAATTTTGGGAAGTCGCCAGTACGCAATGCGGGTTTGGTTAAATCCTGATAGAATGCGAGCCTACAATGTTTCTCCCGACGAGGTTATGAAGTCTCTGGAGGAACAAAGTGTTATTGGTAAACCAGGTAGAATTGGTCGTGGCGATGGCAGTAGAGCCGAAGCATTGGAATACGTTTTGGCTTATTCAGATAGATATAGCGAAGCCGAAGAATATGAAAATGTAATTATTCGTGCAAATGCAGAAGGAGAAATGTTGCGCTTGAAAGATGTTGCAGAGGTAGTTTTAGGAAGTGAATATTACGATATTTATTCAAATTTGAATGGTAATCCTTCAGCGGCAATTGTATTGAAACAAACTTATGGCAGTAACGCCAGTGAGGTAATTGATGAAGTAAAATTAAAATTAGATGAATTAAAGAAAATAATGCCTCCAGGAATGGATTATGAAATTAGTTATGACGTCTCTAATTTCTTAGAAGCATCTACTGAAAATGTACTTCATACTTTGAGAGATGCCTTCATATTGGTTGCATTAGTAGTTTTCCTTTTCCTTGGTGACTGGAGATCCACGCTTATTCCGACAATTGCCGTACCTGTATCTTTAATTGGAGCATTTATGTTTATGCAACTATTTGGTTTAACAATTAATATGATTACCCTCTTTGCCCTTGTTTTAGCAATTGGTATTGTCGTCGATGATGCAATTGTCGTCGTCGAGGCGGTCCACGCTAAATTTGCAGAACAACCGCATATCACTCCTTACAATGCAGTAAGGCAAGTAATTAGTGAAATTAGCGGTGCTGTAATTGCCATTACATTATTAATGACTGCAGTTTTCGTTCCGGTTGCATTTATGTCAGGCCCTGTTGGTATTTTCTATCGACAGTTTGCAATAACTATGGCAACTGCAATTGTTATTTCTGGTTTTGTTGCCTTGACCTTAACTCCTGTTTTGTGTGCAATGCTTTTGAAAAATGATCATGGAAAAGAGAGAAAAAGAACGTGGTTGAACAGATTTTTAGATTCCTTCAATCGCGGTTTCGAGAAATTGACAGGTGGATATGTTAGATTACTTAAACTGATTATAAATAGAAAGGTTGTGACTTTCGGAATATTGATTGCGTTTGGTGCAGGTATATTTGGAATCTCTACTGTGTTGCCAACAGGTTTTATTCCAAGTGAAGATCAAGGGATGATTTATGCAATCGTTCAAACACCTCCTGGATCAACCTTAGAGAGAACAAACGATGTATCTAATCAACTTGAAAAAATTGTACAAAAAGTTGATGGCGTTCAATCAATTTCTTCCATTGCAGGATACGAAGTACTTACAGAGGGTCGTGGTTCAAATGCCGGTACTTGTCTGATTAACTTAAAACCTTGGGATGATCGGAAGCATACTGTAAATGAGATTATTTACGAACTGGAAGAAAAAGCTAGCGTAATTCCTGGAGCCACTATTGAGTTCTTTGATCCACCTGCAGTTCCGGGTTATGGTGCGGCAGGTGGTTTTGCTTTACAATTATTGGATAAAACCAATTCTGGGGATTACAATCAGTTGGAAATTGTGAAAAACGAATTCATGTCGAATTTGGAGAAACGAAAAGAATTGACAGGTTTGTTTACATTCTTTAGTGCTAATTATCCTCAACTTGAAATTGAATTCGATAATGAATTAGCAATGCAGAAAGGTGTGACAATTGGAAACGCAATGAATACCTTATCCATTTTTGTAGGTAGTACTTATGAATTAGGTTTCATAAAATACCAACGATTCTTTAAAGTTTTTGTACAAGCAGGACCCGAATTCAGAAAATTACCGACGGATATAATGAAGTTGTACGTGAAGAATGACAGAGACGAAATGGTGCCAATGTCTTCATTTATGAAACTGCATAAAACTCAAGGAGCGAATGAAATTAACCGTTACAACATGTACAATACTGCTTCTATTCGTGGCGCTCCGTCTAAAGGATATAGTTCTGGAGAAGCGATTGCAGTTATACAGGAAGTCGCTAAAGAAACGTTACCTCATGGATTTGACATTGATTGGGCGGCACTTTCTAAAGATGAAACGTTGCGAGGAAATGAAGCAATATATATATTTTTAATTGTATTGATTTTCGTTTACTTCGTACTTGCTGCCCAATATGAAAGCTTTATTATTCCTCTTTCTGTAATTTTATCTTTACCTGCCGGTATTTTTGGAGCTTTTTTATTACTCAAATCAATGGGATTGGCAAATGATATTTATGCGCAAGTCGGGCTGGTCATGCTCGTCGGGTTGCTCGGTAAAAATGCCGTTTTGATTGTTGAGTTTGCTATGCAAAAACACCACGATGGATATACAGTTCTTGAAGCGGCAATTGAAGGCGCAAAAGTTAGATTTAGACCAATTTTAATGACATCCTTTGCCTTTATCGCTGGATTAATACCTTTGATTTTAGCACATGGAGCTGGAGCGATTGGTAATAAAACAATTGGTACTTCCGCCCTTGGTGGAATGCTTTTCGGGACAGTTTTCGGTGTAATAGTAGTGCCAGGACTTTATTTCATATTTGGAAGTATCGCAGAAGGTAGAACAATGATTAAAGACGAAGCAGATAGCTCCTTGACAGAAGATTTTGTGCATTCAATACATACTTTTCCAACAATTGAAGAAAGAAACCATGATGAAAAGTAAAAAGACAATTCAAATCTGGACAGGTATAACCTACATAGCTCTGGTTTTTTCGGCTTGTAAAAGCTTGAACATTAATCAGAAAAATGAAAACACTGCTGTGCCTGAGAGTTACCAAAACTCTAAGGATACTTTGAACTCCGCTCAGTTAAAATGGAACGAGTATTTTAAAGATGAAAACCTTGCTGTTTTAATTGATTCTGCGCTTGCTAACAATCAAGAATTGAATATAACTATTCAAGAAATACAGATTTCACAAAATGAAGTTCTAGTAAGAAAAGGGGATTATTTGCCAGTACTTGGCGCCAAAGTAGGAGCTGGAATTGAAAAAGTAGGCCGCCACACAAGTCAAGGAGCGAGTGATGATGTATCTGAAATTGCAACCGGTAAAAAAACACCAGAAAATTTGGTTGATTTGTATTTTGGTCTTCAGGCATCTTGGGAAATTGATATTTGGAGAAAGCTTAGAAATGCTAAAAAGTCTGCTTATAGTAGGTATTTAGCGTCTACAGAAGGCAAAAACTTCGCTGTGACAAATCTCATTGCCGAATTAGCAAATACTTACTATGAATTGCTCGCTTTGGACAGTCAGTTAGAAATTGTTATTCAAAATATTGCAATTCAAACAAATGCTTTAGAAATTGTGAAACTTCAAAAGGATGCGACTCGTGTAACAGAATTGGCAGTAAGAAGATTTGAGGCAGAAGTTTATCATACAAGAAGTTTGCAGTTTGATATTCAGCAGGAAATAGTTGAAAAAGAAAACAAACTCAATTTTCTAGTCGGTAGATTTCCTCAAACAATTGTTAGAAGCTCCCAAGATTTTAATAACATTATATATGATTCTATAAGAACTGGAGTGCCTTCGCAATTACTTGCAAACAGACCAGATATACGTAAAGCTGAATATGAATTGGTTGCGAACAAATTAGATGTGCAAATTGCCCGAGCTCAGTTTTATCCATCTTTGAGGATTAGTGCGGGTGCGGGTTTTAGAGCTTTTAATCCTGCTTTTTTATTAAATACCCCACAGTCTTTGATTTACAACATTGCTGGAGATTTAGTTGCACCTATAATAAATAGAAATGCTTTAAAAGCTACTTATTTTAATTCCAACGCAAAGCAAATTCAGGCTGTTTATAATTATGAACGCACCATTTTGAATGCCTATGTGGAGGTTGCAAATCAAATATCCAAAATCAATAATTTAGAACAAAGTTATGCCTTAAAATCGTTGCAAGTGAATGCTTTAAATGAATCAATAGATATCTCTACAAATTTATTTCAATCAGCACGAGCAGATTATATGGAAGTTTTGCTAACTCAAAGAGATGCTTTAGAATCTAAATTTGAATTGATAGAGACCAAAAAAGAATTATTAATGTCAACAGTCAATATTTACCGCGCCCTTGGTGGAGGGTGGAGATAATGTCCAATTTGCAAATGGGCGTTACTCATTGCATTGGAAGATGATATAGGCGAATTGCTAAATTCAGATTCTTAATTAAGGTTTTATTTGTTGGTTGGAAAAGGGCTGATTATTAATTGCGATCAGCCCTTTTTTTTGTTTGTGTTCTTTTTGTGGTAGTGGATAAAAAAAATATTAAAAGAAATCTTTGTACTCTATTTTACCTCTTTTATCTTTATTTCTTTCATCGCTCAATCCGGTTTCTACTGTACCAAGACCTGTGCTTGTTGCGTGCGTTACTCCGCTGAACAATCCTGCTGCAAAAATACCGATACTAAAAGAAAACTGCCTGGCTTTTTCTTCTGGATAAAAATAAGGATTGCCTTTTAAACTGGCTTTTGTAAAACTTTTGCGATCGGCAGGAAACATCCCCTCATCCATTTGTCTACTTACATGGTTGATTTTTATAAAACCGCCAAACATTGCAGGACCAATGTGTAATGCAATTTCTTAACTAACAGCATTGCTGGTAAAAGTTTTGGCAGAGCGTATCCAATCATACATATAAGAATATCTGACATTAAAAATATTGTAAGCAAATATGGCATGGAATCCAGCGCCACGTTGGTTTCCCCCAATGTAAAAATTCTTCAAGTTGGATCCATTTTATAATCTATACCCATAATAGTATATTGGTATTGCCCGCCCGCATAAAGAGAAATATATTTCGTAATATTGGGACCGAAAGCCAATTTAACAGGTATAAAATCTGCTCTTTCTATATTAATATATTTTTCATAAGGCAAATTTAAGACAGATGAATATTTATTGATATACGCAGATTGGCGTATAT
>JBBSUQ010000102.1:0-11740 GCA_038234235.1 Flavobacteriales bacterium | reverse complement strand
TTTTTCGGAAAGGTAATTATCAGAGAAACTGTTGCAATTTGGTTGTTGGGAATGTTTTTGGTGCCTGATGCAATTAGCCTTTATACCTCATTAATTATTTGGTTTATTAACATCGTATTTCCAAACTTGTTAATTTTGATTGCCCTTAAATTTAACGTAAAACGATGATTTATTTCTTAATTATAATTTATTCGTTTTTCCTCTTTTTTATTATTCGAGGTAAAATTCGCAAAGAGAAAAACACCAACAAGGATAAATGGATTGAGGAAGAATTAAGTGTACTTATTCCATTTAGAAACGAAGAAAAAAACCTTGAAAATTTATTTAAATCCATAAAAAATCAAGAAATTTTACCTAAAAATTTAATTTTCATCAACGACCATTCTGACGATAATTCAATGGAAATTTTGATGAATGCAAAGATAAGTAACATTAAAATAATGTCGTTATCCGATGATTTTTACGGTAAAAAAGAAGCCTTGTCTTTTGGAGTAAATTTTATTCTCACTGAATATTACCTCACTTTAGATGCCGATGTTATTTTACCAGACAACTATTTTATAAACCTCGAAAAGCTTCCTAAAAAAGACCTTTGGATTTTACCTGTGAAAATTAAAATTCAGAAATTTACAGACCATTTTTGGAGAGCTGAGCAACTCTTTTTACAGGCTACAAATAAAAGCGCAGCTCTTTTTGAGCGACCAATACTAGCTTCTGGGGCAAATTTATTGGTTAAAAGAGAAAAATATTTACTTCAAAATACTTATCAAAAAACAAAAAATATAGCCAGTGGTGATGACATGTTTTTGCTTAAAGATTTTAACCGAGCAAATTATGATATTGGAGTTCGTACAAATCCAGAACTAGCTGTGTCCACAAATGCACTTTCAACCATGAAAGAAAATATAAACCAACACATTAGATGGATTAAGAAAAATAAGTATCTGCAAGATACTTATGCAAACTATATTGGAATTTGCGGGTTGGCCGCACTTATAAGTTCACATGTACTGCTGGCAATTCTTTTTGTAAATTTCTTACTAGCAGGAATATTGGCTTTGTTTGGTAAATTGCTCTTAGAGTATATAATTTTAGAAAATCAAAAAAAAATCGGTAGCCATTTACTGACACCGATTTTTATTAATTTATATCCTTATTTGGGAATTTATATATTTCTACTTTCGTTTTTTAGAAAACCAAGTTGGAAAGGAAGATCAACGAATGTCAAGTGAGTAAGGCAATCTCATTTGGATACCGCTAAAACTTTCAATTTCTTTAATTCTTTCCCAATACAATAACAATTCTTTAGGTATTTCATTAGATTTCATTGTCATTTCTGCCTCTTCAGAATCATCACCGAAACTTGCCAATATTTTTTCAAAAGGACTTAGTTTTTTCTCTGGATAATATAGAATTTTGGCATCTTTAATTTTGGCATTTTTTATTGCGAAAGCCAATGCTTCATTCAAGCCACCCATTTCATCTACCAATCCAATTCGCATTGCGTCTCTACCCGTCCAAACTCTTCCTCTGGCAATTTTATTTACATCTTCAGTTGTCATTTTACGACCCTCAGCAACTCTTTCTAAAAAATCTTGGTAAATTTCATCCACCTCATTTTGAATTATTTGAAATTCGGCTTCGGTAAGTTTTCTATTTAAAGTAAGAACAGAATGAGAATTAGTAGCCGCACGGTCAAAAGTGATTCCTAATTTGTTTTCAAACATGGCTCCAGTGTAAGGAATAACACCAAATACTCCAATTGAACCAGTAATAGTTGTTGGTTCTGCAAAAATTCTATAAGCCGGAGCAGCAACATAATAACCACCAGAAGCAGCAACATCACCCATAGAAACTATAACCTTTTTTGTAAGATTTGTGAGTTTTACTTCTCTCCAAATCTCGTCACTTGCCAACGCACTTCCACCAGGACTATTTATTCTAAAAACCACAGTTTTAATTTTGTCATTTGCTCTTATTTTCTTGAAATATTCACAAATTTTCTTTGAACTAACACCTTCTCCATCTGTTGCAACACCACCTTCTGCTAAAACAATTGCAATATTGGCATCTTTGGAAGCAATCATTTTTGCTTGGCTATCGTAAAATCTGTCTTTTGCATAATCATTGAAAGCAAAAAGTTTAAGATCTTCATCCGCTTTAACACCCACTTTTTTGCGCAGCATGTCATAAATTTCATCGCGGTATTTTGTAGCTTTCAATAATTTAAAACCTACTGCATCTTCTGCTCTTTGTATTTTACTGTTTTCGGCAATATCATTGAGAGTTTCAACTGACACTTTTCTATCTGCAGCAATATCAGAACGGATATCGCCCCACATGCTACTCAGATAAGTTTCAATTTGCAACCTACTTGAATCGCTCATTGAATCTCTGAAGAATGGTTCAACAGCACTTTTAAAATCGTTGTTTTTCCCTCTAATTACTTGCATTTCTACATCCAATTTATCTAGCGTGTTTTTGAAATACATTAATTCTGCTCCTAATCCTAAAAACTCCATCATTGAAGTTGGAAAAGCATAGTTATCATCCACTACGCTAGAAACATAATATTCTTTTTGGGTAATTACTTCACCACCATTGTATGCGATAAGCCATTTGCCAGATTTCTTAAAATCTTTAATCGCATTTCTAATTTCACGTGCGGTTCCGTATCCACATTGAAGATCCTGTATTTCTATAAAAACTCCTTTAATATCTTTATCTTTTGCTGCTTCTTTAAGTCCGAATAAAATATCGCTTAATCCTAATTTATTATCCATTGAAAAAGATGTCGGACTAAATTGAGAAGAACTATTTTCAGCAATTGCATCCTTTAATTCAAGATGAAGAATTGTATTTTTAGATACTGATTTCATTTCATCACCTGAAGAAAACGAACCGATTATACCAAAAACTACTACAATAAATAGTATAAATGCGATGATCGTAACAACTAAATTAGCTACTAAACTTGGCCAGAATACACGACCGAAAGTTCCTCTTCTTTTTTCTTCCATAAACTTAATATTTAAAACAAATGTAAATTTTTATTAATTACAAGGCAGTTATATTTTTATGGAAGGTAAATAGGTAAGACGAATGTAAATTTATAGAGGATAATGGAAAATAGCAGCTAAGCGACATTTAAATCACTTTTAAGAATCCAATTTAAATTTACCATTCATCATTTTTAGTTTATTCTAAGTAAATATTTATTACTAATTTAGTGAAACTGTTATATAAAAAAAATATTTATGCTAAAACAAATATCATTACTATTACTTTTTATCTGTGCTACTTTCTTTGCATTTTCTCAAACTAATTATCAAGTTAAGGACCAAGCAAACACTCAGGAAGCTCCACTAAATTATTCTAGAGCGAAAGTCCTAACAACCGATGAAGGTTTGGTAACAATCAGTAATCTCGGAATCGCAGTAGATCACGGAGTTCGCAAACAGAACACACATTTTATAAGTGATTTTTCTAGTGAAGAAATAGCATTGATGCGTGAAAATGGATTCGTTGTAGAAATTTTAATTGAAGATGTAAAGGCTTTTTATGTTGATAGAAACAAAAATCCAAATAACACTTTAAAAAACGCTGGTTGCAGCCAAACAACAGGCAGTACATCTGATAATTTTACGCCAGTTGTTCCTGCAAATTTTAATTTAGGATCTATGGGTGGTTTTCTAACTTATGCTGAATTTATTGCAGAACTGGATGACATGGTAGCTCAATACCCGAATTTAATTACTGCAAAAGCGCCGATTGATACTTATACAACGATTGAAGGTAGACCAATTTATTATGTAAGACTTTCCGACAATCCAAATACTGATGAAGCCGAACCTGAAGTTTTGTATTCGGCTATTCACCATGCGAGAGAACCCAATGCTTTAAGCGAAGTTATTTTTTACATGTGGTATTTGCTTGAAAATTATGGAACGGATCAAGAAATTACATTTTTAGTTGACAATACAGAAATGTACTTTGTTCCTTTATTAAACCCTGATGGTTATGTTTACAATGAGACAACTGATCCTAATGGAGGGGGAATGCACAGAAAAAATCGTAGAAATGTTGGAACTACAAATAAAGGTGTAGATTTAAATAGAAATTACAGTTATGGCTGGAATACTACGGGTGTGAGTTCTAACATGAACAATGATACTTATCCTGGTGCTTCGGCGTTTTCTGAAGCTGAAACTCAAGCGATGAAATGGTTTTGCGAAAACCGTGATTTTCAATTTGCTTTTAATGCACACACATATGGAAATCTTTTGTTGTTCCCTGTTGGCACAACAACAGCGGAAATTGCAGAAGACAATGATTACATGCAAATTTTCACAGACTACATGGTAAAATATAATAATTTCTTTAATCAAAAAAGTTCTGGTTTGTATCCTGCCTCGGGTGATTCTGATGATTACATGTACAAGGAGGATATAGTAATAAAACCTAAAATAATTGCGATGACTCCGGAAGTTGGTGGAGATGGTGATGGATTTTGGCCTGCCGCAGCAGATATTACTTCGATTAGTCAAAGTATGGTTTTTACAAATATGATGTTGTCTCACATGACGCATAAATATATGATTGTAGATGATGCCGATCCTAGTTCGGTTGCTAATTTGAGTGGGAATTTTAACCATGATGTATTGCGTATTGGTATGGAAGATGGACCAGTTACCGTGAAAATTGTTCCATTAACGAATATCATGAATGTTGGAGCTCCAATTGTTTACAATATTGATACAATGGTTACTCAAAGTGGTGCAATTAGCTTTAATCTCAATCCGAGTATACAATTTGGAGATGAGATAAAATATATTTTGGAAACAGATTACGGTACGGGTAATTGGGTATACAGAGATACTGTTACAAAAACTTTTGGAAATCTTACCTTGCAAGTTATGGATGATGCGAGTAATAATACAAACTGGACCGGAACATGGAATACAACTACTGCAGAATTTGTTTCGCCAAGTAGTTCTTTCACCGATTCACCTTCTGGAAACTATGCAAATAGTCAAACTAAAACGTATACTTTTAATCAGTCAATTGATTTAACAAACGCAACAGCAGCAAATGTCAATTTTTATGCAAAATGGGCAATTGAGCCAGAGTATGATTATGTTCAGTTTCAAGTTTCAACGAATAACGGAAGTACTTGGACTGGTCAATGTGGAAACTACACAAATGCTGGCGTTTCAGGTAATGGTGGTGTTCAACCGAACAATCAACCAATATATGATGGAAACCAGAACTCATGGATATTTGAAGAAATAGGTTTGAGTGATTATTTAGGTCAGACAGTGCAAATGCGATTTATATTAAAATCTGATGGTGGTGTTAATGACGACGGATTTTATTTTGATGATTTCACTGTAAATTTCAATGAATCCACGACATCAGGATTAGGAGAATTAGATAAAAATCAAATTAAGGTTTTCCCAAATCCAGCCAATGAAACTGTAGTGATTAGCTTAGACAAAGAATTAACTCTGGGTAAAATCGTTGTATTTGATCAAACAGGTAAAACGGTATTAACTCAAGAAATTAACGCTATTGCTAATAAATGGAATTTGAATACATCGAATTTGCCATCGGGAACTTATTTTATTAAAATAACAAATGACAATTTGAGTGTTGCACCGCAAAAATTAATTATTGCGAGGTAATAATTAGTATAATTTTTTAGAAATTACATTCTAAATCAATATTCCACAGGATTAATGTTATTCCGGCGGTAGGGACGCGATTAATCGCGTCCCTACACCGCCATTCGATTAATCGCGTCCCTACATCATTTCAATAAATCGCAACATTAAACCATTTAAATTAATCCTAGGTACTGCTTTTACTTCACAATTTCTTAAATTTCATTAAAATTGCCGAGCCTGCTCCTACCTTTAACTTAATAATCATAATTTTACCACCAAAAGCAAACCCATGACATTCGAAGATTACCAATACTTTTTTAAATCTATCATTGACGGACATTACACAGAAGCGCCTTACAATCAACCTCTCTATCTAAATTATGTTAGACTCAATGAATCTCGCCAGAAAAGATGGCTAAAAACTGGCGAATTATCAGAAGAAACTATCGACGCAGTATACACAATTGAGAGCAAACAATTTTGGACTGTTGTTACAGAACCTTGGTGTGGTGACGCTTCTCATATAATTCCGTTTATTGAGAAAATGGCAGAACTCAACGATAAAATAACAATAGATTATGAGTTGAGAGACGATGACGATTTAAATACCATAGATAACTTTCTAACCAACGGCGGAAGATCAATCCCAATTCTCATAGCCCGAGATGCAAACAAACAAGATTTATGGCATTGGGGGCCGCGACCAGCAGATGCTCAATTTCTTTATCTAAAAAATAAAAACAGCTTAATGAGCAATGATGAGCAAAAATTGGTTTTGCAGAATTGGTACAACGACGACAAAGGAGAAAAAATACAAAGAGAAATTAGCGGATTGATTATTGGCAGTAAAAAATAGCTAAGAGATTTAAAAGCTAAGAGATTTAAAGTTCCTTGTTGTGAAATTCTTTGGTTAAGATTTTATATTCTTTTGTATAATCTCTATTTTCATCTCTCAGGCAGAATTTAGAAATTTGAATTGGCACCTTTTCTTTTGAAAAGACTCTTATAATTCTGTTGACTTTCCCTCCCGGATAATTTTTAATTTCAATGACACGTTCACAATTCAAAGCAGTTAAGTTTAAAGAATTTAACCAAATTTCGTCGCTTTCTATAGAAGTGATAAATATAAATTTACCATTTTCCTTCAATAAATTTTCTACTTTTTTTGAGAACAAAATAATTTGATTGAGAGAAGTATGTTTGGCAATTGCTAGAGTTTTAAGCTCATTCGGATTATCAGTTAAATAGAATGGTGGATTTGAAATTATAAAATCAAATTTCGATTTAAAAGTATAATTAAAAAAATCATCATGAATGAGCTTAGGTTGATTTTCGAATGGAAAAGATTTAAAATTATTTAGAGCGTCAATTGCAGAATTATCATCTATTTCTATAGCTTCAGTCTTAACATTCTCCTTATTTTGAGAAAGCATTAAAGCTAAAACTCCAGTACCTGTTCCAATATCTAAAACGCTTTTGTAATTATATTGTGCTGCTAATGCACCTAAAATCATTGCGTCGGTTCCTACTTTGAGTGCTGTATTTTGCTGTTGAACATCGAAGTATTTGAATTTAAAAATGCTCATTAATATATTATAATAACTCTAATTATTAGACTTTTTCTTCTCCTCTTCAATTACATAAATTGCATTTTCACGTAATACTTTTTCTAAAGGTTGACCGTGCTCTCTTGCTTGATTTTCAATGCTCTGAATCCATTCTGGAGTTCTACGAATAATATTCATCATATTTACAATATTGTCTTCTAACAAATTGGCATTAGTATCAAAATAGAAATTATAGATTCTGTCAATAAATCCAAACGCAAATCTTGGTAAATTAGCATCTGTACACATCAAAATTATCGCATCATTTTCATCCATTTTACTTTGAAAATCGACATCATTAACCGTTATTGGATTTACAAAACTATCTGGATAAACTTGCTGATTGTAAAACCAAAATTGGCCATTTCCTAAAACTTTATCAGACATACCAAAATTGTACATTCCCCAATAAAAACTATCGCCTATAACCAATACTTTGGGTGTCTTTCCACTTTTTAATTCGGAATTCGAGATTTTAAATTGAGGATATCCCATGGGATAAGTTGGCAAATCAAAAATTAAATTTAAACCAGCCCCGATATCGTAATCATTTTGTATGTTTTTTGTACTCCAAACTACCTTTTCCAGAATAAATTTAGGCATTTCTCTGTTCGTAATATTTGCCACATAATTACGAATAGAATCGGCTGCCAAAAATTCACCATAAGCGCTCCAATGGATACCAGCTTTCGGAAATAGAGGATATTTAGTATGGTTTTTCATTTGCACGAACCAACTGTTAAAATCTACAAAATTGATATTTTTATTTGTCAGAGCACTTCTATAATATGCATAATTCGTTTTATCCGTTTTTTGTGATAAAAATTTTTGGGGTATGTATTCCGGAAAAAATGTTCCCTTTCCTGCAGCAAAAACTACTATTAATTTCTTGTTTAATTTTTCCAAGGTATCCTGCACTGCCTTTAACTTCTCTACCTTAGAATTGATTTCAGATTCACCTAAAAAATCTAAACCCAAATAAGCTTTGATATAATTTAATTCATAAAAATATCCATCTTTTCCCTCAATAATATCACGAGCATTTAGCTTGTTAAAAAGAGAATAATCTATCTGATTGTGCAGCTTAATTAGTAATGTTCTACCTCGAAAATGATTGTTAATGTATTTTTCTTTATCCTTCTGATATACACCCGACAAATAAGACTTAAGACTAAATTCAGGATCCTTATTCTCAGTCATTTCACTTTTATTCTCTATAGGATTAGAAATATTAATTCTCATTAAAATAATGGGTGAACAAATTAATATTAAAATTAATCCGAACATTATTTTCTTTCCTTTTTCGCTCAACTGACTTTTATCTATTTTCTTTTCCATAATTAAAATCTGAAATAAATAAAAGGATTAAAATCTTCCGTTGCCAAGCTTGCGAGTGCTAAAACATAGAGCAAAACACATACTGCAAACATTGAAAAATACCATTTTTTGGTTGGATCTGTTGGAGTATAAACCCAATCGTTAATTTTCTGTCCGAATTTAAAAATTGTAAAGAAGGAAAATATTATTGCCAATATCATCGTAAATTTGAAAGACAAATCCCACTCTGTAATATAATTGCCGTTGTTAAATCCAAACATTGATTTCAGATATGCTTTAACTTGCCAGAAATGTTCTAATCTAAAAAACAACCAAGCAATCATCACAATGAAAAACGTAAATAATATTGAAGGAATTTTACCTAATTTATCTAACAGTTTTTTGAGGAAAAGTCTATCTAAAATTAAGAAAAAGCCGTGAAAAGCTCCCCAAATAACAAAATTCCAAGATGCGCCGTGCCACAGTCCCGAAAGTAAGAATACCAGCCAAAGATTAAAAAACATGCGGTACTTCCCTACCCTATTGCCACCCAATGGAATATATAAATAGTTTTTCATAAACCTCCCTAATGTGATGTGCCATTTTCTCCAGAATTCTGTGATATTTCTAGCAGTATATGGATTGTCAAAATTCTCAGGAAATCGAAAACCAATCATTTGTCCTAAACCAATTGCCATGTCAGAGTATCCTGCAAAATCAAAATAAATTTGAAAGGTATAAGCCAAAATACCAATCCAAGCCGTTAACATTCCTAGGGAGTTTGGATCTTGCGACATTATTAAATCTGCCTGATGACCTAGCACATTAGCTATCAAAACCTTTTTACCAAGACCAATGGCTAGTCTGAAAAATCCATAAATTTTATCTTCTGTTCTTTCTTCTCTTGAAGTTATTTGATCGGCAATTTCATTAAAACGTACAATTGGGCCGGCAATCATCTGCGGAAATGACATTATATATAGCAGATAATCTGTCAGTTTTGTAAGTGGTTTGTGGACATGTCTATACACATCAATAGAATAAGTTAAGGTTTGAAACGTATAAAATGAAATACCAATTGGCAGAATAATTTCGGTCCATGTTAAATTTTCTACACCAAATTTGGAAAGAACAATGTTAAAATTATCAATAAAAAAATTGAAATATTTAAAATAGAAAAGGAGTCCTAAATTTAAGGAAACCGATAAAATGAGCAAACCCTTTTTTGACCGAATACTTTGCGCACAGTGCATGGCAGCGACCAGATAAAAATCGATTATTGTGGAAGCAAGCAACAAGTAAACAAAAACCGGAGCGCCCCATGAATAGAAATAAATACTCGCAATGAGTATTGTATAATTTTTATATTTAGGATTGATGAACTGATAAACAATCAGAAATATGGCTAAAAAAGAAAGTAGAAAATACGTACTGCTAAATACCATTCTGAACCATAAGTTTTGTCAAAAATACCATTTAAAAACGATAAATTCTCTAACCTTAACTAAGGTAAATTTCAATTAAGCCTTCTGGAGCTTGAATATGAAGTTTTTTATCCTTTCTATCTACTTTTTGCACAAGATTAGGAATCAGTGGTATTAAAATTTCTTTACCATTCCTATCCACTTGAATTAAAGGATTGGATGGAAGATCGATTATTTGTTGAATTATTCCAACTTCTCCAAACTCGGCATCAATTACTGTAAAGCCAATAACTTCATGATCATAAAATTCTGTACCACTTAATTCCGGTAAAATTTCTGCTGGAAGAAAAACTTCATTTCTTAGTAAAATTTTAGCATCATTTTCGCTGTCTACTCCTTCAAGTTTTACACTGGCAAAACCATTTGGTTTCATTTTAAGAGAATTTACAAAAAAAGGAGTTAGCAGATTATTGATATCAACAAAAAACGCATCGAGTGAAAGATAATCTTCGGGGTTGGTTACGTCTAAAAACAACGAAACTTCACCTTTAAATCCGTGAAGTTTCGCAATATGTCCTAGTTTAAAGCAATCTGCTTTATCCATGGTTTTATTATTCTGTTTTTGGTTCTTCAGCCGGAGCTTCTGTTTCCGCTGGAGTTTCTGTAACTTCAGGTGCCGCTTCTGTGGAAGCTTCAGGAGTTTCAGTAACTTCTGCAGTTGCTTCTTCAGTCGATTCAGCTGCATCATCAGTTGCACCCTCTTCAGCTGTATCGTTCACTGCTTTTTCACTAACTTCTTCTGCAACAGGTTCTGGAGCATATTTAGCTTCAATTGCTTTAGCTCTTGCAACTTTAGCATCAGTTTCCGCTTGCATACGAGCAGCTTTGTCTGAATCAGCAGTTTTAGAAAGACCTTCTTTTTTACCAGTGATTTTACCTTCTTTTTCATCCAACCAAAGATTGAATTTTTCTTCTACTTTATCTTCAGTCAAAGCACCTTTAGCGATACCTTTGATCAAATGATTTTTGTAAAGAACACCCTTATAAGAAAGAATTGCACGCGCTGTATCTGACATTTCAGCTCCAGTTTGTACCCAATTAAGCGTTTTATCAAAATCAATTTCGATTGTTGCTGGATTGGTGTTTGGGTTATAAGTTCCCAATTTTTCGATGAATTTACCATCTCTTTTCGATCTGCTGTCTGCAGCTACGATGTGGAAAAAAGCTTTACCTTTTTTACCGTGTCTTTGCAATCTAATTCTCGTTGCCATAACTTTTTGTTATAATTTGAGGTACGAAACCTCGTAAATAAATAATTGTCTTAAACTAAATTCGTGATTAATTTAAGGGTGCAAAGATAAGTAAAGATTTTAATATTCATACTTTCTCACAAAAAACAATTCACTTTATAAAATCAATGCTAAAATCATTTTTAAACTAAATTTTAACATTTAAAATTAAACTTTTTAACAAATTTGAAATAAATTAAATTACTAACTTACAGATACTTAAAATTTAAAATTCTATATTGATTAAAATTTATTTTGTCATTCACAACAAATTATTGCATTTCACAACATTTTTTTTCAAAACTAAAAAAAAATCATTAATCTTGCGCCAAATATAAAATACACACATGAAAACAAAAAAATTACTTTTATTTGCTGCGATAATTTTCTGCAGTTTTAAATCTTACTCGCAGTCATACAACATGGCTGGACTTACA
>JBBSUQ010000101.1:0-11744 GCA_038234235.1 Flavobacteriales bacterium | reverse complement strand
ATTAAAAATAAATTGAAAACTTTGCACAAGTGGAAGCTCTATCTTGGTTGCATTTGACATGAAAAACCAAACGACCATGCAAATTCCAGAAGAATTAAGAAATGCCTTGTCGAAATTAGAAACGTCGAAGTTAGAAACGTCGAAGTTGGAAAAATAAGTTAATCGGATTTAGCTAATATTATTTTAAAACATCTAAGACATTTAAAACAACTAAAACATTAATGTGGCCGATACCACAAAAGTATTAACTAGCGTGGAAATTGTTGTCTGGCTACCCTCAAAAGCATAAAAATTACGTTTGTATCCAGTTGTTTTGTAAGCCACATCTATTACAAAATTTGACTGTCTATAACCCAAACCTGCAGAATATATTTTCTGATTGTCAAGTTCAGCCTTAATTTCAGGTTTAAATGCTGTAGGATAATAAGCAAATCCTCCACGTACAAAAAATGCTGTTGCTATTACTAATTCTCCTCCAACTCTTATATTTAAGGCAGGTTTAAAAACTTCTTTAGCCGCTTTATTTTCATCTTCAAAACTGTAAAATTGATTGTCTGAAGATGAAACGCCTTTAAATTTGGCACTGCGATAATTTACATATTCTAAATCTACATTAATACAGCCATAAGTATCAAAAATATATGCAAAACTTCCTACCAATCTAGTTGGCGTTCTAACTTTGTATTTATAATTGGCAGATGGAACCAAATCTGTATGAATAAATGTAGTGGAATCATTAAAATATCCAACCATATTGGCAGTCCAATTGTCTTCCATTTCCACAAACGTTGGTGTATGAAATGCCAAACCAATTCTTGTATTATTAGTTGGAAGATATATAAACCCTAATTTTATGTTTCCACCAGTTCCTTTAATAGACAAATTATACAAATAATCAAAAGATCTTAAGCTTGTCCCTACGGTGTCTAATAAAGTTTCTGAATGTTTGTAATTTTCTTTATAATTAAACGTACGAATTCCAATGTTTCCTCCAACATATAATTTGTTTAAATAATTGCCACTGAAAGAGACGAACCATTCATTTATTCCACCTTTATAGGTTGTATTTCTTTCGTGGTAGAGATCTCCTAAAGTTAACTGAGAGTAATATGAAGTTGTGGACGGATCAAAATCTATTAAATAAGATTCGTATGCCAAATGGGTGCTGAATGGTCGATATTCTTGTAAAAATTGTGGATCAATTCCATTTCCATCTGCTGTAAATCCGTCTAACAGAGATGCATTCTGTCTACCTTGGTAACTTGTATTGTAAGTGAAATTTTCAATTCTATTGTAACCAAATCCAAATTGAGAATACAGAAAGCCTCCTCTTTCCTCAGAAATATCATTAACAAAGACAATTCCTAAGTTGGAAAGTTTAACACTGGTTTTCGATGTATCAGTTGTTGTACCGTTAAATTCGCTTGAATTTTTTGTATTTGTAACTCCGAATGCCATTCCGGCTTGTGAAGAAGAATACCTGGCAAAACCTGCAGGATTAATTTGACTGCATCCAAAGTTAGCTCCAATTCCGCCAAAAGAACCCGCCATTGATTCAAATCTGGCATCGCCTTGAAAAGTGGTTTTTGAAAATCTAAAAAGATCGTTTTCATTTTGCGAAAATGCCAGTCCTATAATTAAGACTGACATCACGACCAATATTATTTTTTGCATTAAAATTTGTTTCGCTTTTTGTTTTATTCAATTATTATCTTCTACCACCAGTAACTGTTCCGCCAGATCCGCCAGAACGACCAGTTGACCCGCTTCCTCCAGAACTTCCTGTAGAACCCCCACGAGATCCGCCACCAGAACTTGTACCTGTAGAAATTGTTGTTGTTCCTCTACCTCCAGATGTACTTGCAGGTCTTCCCTGATTATTGCCACCTACCGTATAACCACCTCTACCAGCTGTACTCGTTGAGGTATTTCGAGGAGAAGTAGAGGTAATCGTTCTACCTGAAGAGGAAGAAGGTTGGTAATTTGTCCCTCTAGAATTTGAGGTACTGCTTGAAGTCGTATTAGAAGATGAATTTGAATTTGTGCCAGTATTGTTCCTCGCTGAAACTGTATTGCCAGTATTTCTTCCCAAAGGCGCTGAAACAACATTTGATGCTGAGTTTGAATTTATATCTCTTGACTTAACAGTGCCTCCAGATTGACGAGAAGAAGATGCCGTTACTGGCATTTCTTTTCCGGTTGTTCCATTTGGATTGCTAACTGTTGGAGAATAAAGAGAGTTAGGGTTTTTGCCACGACCATTTGAATAATTACTACCTCCACTTGAAGTTCCTCTATGACCATTAAAATTTAAACCACCGCTTCCATAATTATTTGAATTATAGTTTTGTGAATTGTAGCCATTTGAACCATAACTGTTATAATTATAACCATTGTTGCCATAACCATTGTTGCCATAACCATTGTATCCATACCCATAGTTACTTCCCCAATACGGATTGTAGAAAGGATCATAATATCCGTTGTAGTAATTACCGTAATAAGAACCTGAACCATAATAATTTCCGTATCCACCGTAATAAGGATTTCCAAAGGGAGAACCATAATTGTATCCTCCGTAATTTGGACTCATCCAAGGATGTCCGTAATTACCATATCGATTTCCAAAAGACATATAAGAGTGATAGGGTGATGGTCCAACTAATGAAAATGGTATCGTTCTAAATCCAACCGTAGGGTCGTTTCTATAATAAGAATTGAAAACTGCTTTTTGAGTTGGAGATGTCTGTGCGTATTTGTAAGATTGATAAGATGTAGGATCTGTCAATGATTCACCTATAGGCATTGATGGACTTTTCACCATGTAAACATCATCATCCCAAAGTTTTTGAGAACTTGAGCAAGAAGATGAAAAAATTAGCACTGCCAATAATAAAACAAGCATACTAATTTTGAAAAATGACTTGCTGAATGACTTGCTAAACGACTTATTAAATGAATTACTAGATGACTTACTATATGATTCCATTACCTTCAATTTTATGTGAATAGTTAAAAATAGCTTTTATATTTCTATTTTTGCCAATCTTTAACATTTTATTAGAGATTAAATTAGAAAATACGGGCAATGGCGCAAAAATATACAACGCGAGCAGAAGATTATTCGAAATGGTACAATGAATTAGTTGTAAGAGCAGATCTTGCAGAAAATTCGGGGGTTAGAGGTTGTATGGTCATTAAACCTTATGGTTTTGCAATCTGGGAAAAAATACAAGCACAACTTGATAAAATGTTCAAAGAAACAGGACATCAAAATGCATATTTTCCCTTATTTATTCCTAAAAGTTTATTCGAAGCTGAAGAAAAAAATGCAGAAGGTTTCGCAAAAGAATGCGCAGTTGTAACGCATTATCGTTTAAAAACGGACCCAAATAATCCTTCAAAACTTATTGTTGATCCCAAAGCAAAACTAGAAGAAGAACTGATTGTTCGACCAACTAGTGAGGCAATTATTTGGAATACCTACAAAGGTTGGATTCAATCTTATAGAGATTTGCCTATTCTAATTAATCAATGGGCTAATGTTGTGCGTTGGGAAATGCGAACAAGATTGTTTTTAAGAACAACTGAGTTTTTATGGCAAGAAGGTCACACTGCGCATGCTACAAAACAAGAGGCTATTGAAGAATCTGAGCAAATGTTGAGAATTTACGCGGAGTTTGCCGAGAAGTTTATGGCAATGCCCGTTATTCAAGGTGTGAAAACAGAAAGCGAACGTTTTGCCGGAGCAGATGAAACTTATTGTATTGAGGCAATGATGCAAGATGGCAAAGCACTGCAAGCAGGAACATCTCATTTTTTAGGTCAGAATTTTGCGAAGGCATTTGATGTTAAATTCACCAGTAAAGAAGGAAAATTAGATCATGTTTGGGCAACATCTTGGGGAGTTTCTACAAGATTAATGGGAGCTTTGATAATGACACATTCTGATGACGAAGGTTTGGTTTTGCCACCTGCTTTAGCGCCAATTCATGTGGTTATTGTCCCGATTTTTAGAAGCGATGAAGAATTAGTTGAAATTTCTAAAAAGGTAGATGAAATTGTAAGTGAATTAAAAGCGAAAAATATTTCAGTGAAATACGATAAAGACGATCAAAAACGTCCGGGCTGGAAATTTGCTGAATACGAATCTAAAGGCGTTCCGTTAAGAATAGCAATTGGTCCGAGAGATTTAGAAAACAATCAGGTTGAATTGTCCCGCAGAGATACCAAAACAAAAGAATCTGTGAAATTGGATGTCTTGATTGAGAAAATAGGCGAGGAGTTGGAAGATATGCAGACAGTTTTATACGAGAAAGCTAAACAATTCCGTACAGACAACATGAAAGAAATTAATGATTACGCTCAGTTTAAAAAAGAAATTGATGGCGGAGGATTTTATCTTGCACATTGGGATGGAACAGTAGAAACTGAAGCTAAAATTAAAGAAGAAACACAAGCGACTATAAGATGTGTGCCTTTTGATAGAAAAGAAGAAACTGGTGTTTGTATGTATTCAGGTAAACCTTCAGCTGGAAGGGTAATTTTCGCAAAAGCATATTAAATATTCATATTAATAAATACATTTTAACTTATTCAATTTAAGAAATTATGGAAGAAAGAGATTTAATAGTTGACATACTCAATAACAAATCCATCTTAAAACAAGATGTCTATGCTAGAACTAAAGATGTTTTTAATCGCTTTAGAATTTTAATACATTCGGAAATTGCTGAAATGCGTAAAAACATTACAGATGAGCGTGTTCGACTTGATTATATTGACAAAGGAGATTTTGAAGTTCAAGTTTTTATAGGAAGTGATGTTTTGGTTTTTCACATGCATACCAATGTTTTCAAGCTTCCAGATGAAAATCCACTTTGGAAAATACCATATTTAAGTCAGGATATGAAAAGAGGATTTTTCGGGATTATCAATGTTTATAATTTTTTAGCCGATTCATATATTTACAACCGTTTAAATGATCCGGGTTACCTTATTGGGCGCATGCTTTTGAATGTAGAAGATCATTTTTTAGTTGAAGGCAAAGGTCAATTAGGATTTTTATTTAGGGATTTAGAAAAAGGCATGCTTTCGGATGAGGTAATTACGCACATTATCAGAACTGCATTTATTCATGCTTTGGAGTTTGATTTGTTTACACCGCCGTATGATATAGTGAATGAAGTGTCAGTTGCACAGATGCAAACCTTAAGTTCGAGCCTGCAATTAAAGACTGGAAAACGATTGGGATTTAAGTTTCAGAGTGAAAATATTAATATTTTTTAAAAAAAACTCTCAACATTTTTTGCAGTTAAAGAATTTCAAACTATATTTGCACTCCCAAAATTATTGGGTTTTTTGAATTAAGGCCCATTCGTCTAGTGGTTAGGACGCCAGGTTTTCATCCTGGTAACAGGAGTTCGATTCTCCTATGGGCTACCAGAATATCGGTAGGTACGAAGTTATAGACAGGTATTATTTTTGGCCCATTCGTCTAGTGGTTAGGACGCCAGGTTTTCATCCTGGTAACAGGAGTTCGATTCTCCTATGGGCTACATAAAAAAGTTATAAATTAAATAAAAAAAAGATGGCGAATCATAAGTCAGCATTGAAGAGAATCCGTTCTAACGAGTCAAAGAGACTTAGAAATAAGTATCAGCATAAAACTACTCGTAATGCTTTGCGAAAAATACGTGAAATAAAAGATAAAAAAGAAGCTGAGACAATGTATCCTTCTGTTATCTCGATGATTGATAAATTGGCGAAGAAAAATGTTATTCACAAGAATAAAGCTTCCAATTTAAAATCTGGCTTACAAGTCGCAATTAATAAATTGTAATTTGTTCGTGTAAAAATTTTGAAGGGGGCTTTGTGCCCCTTTTTTTATAACTTTAATTTTCGCTTCTTTAAATTTTTCAAAATTTTTTTATCAAAGGCAATGCGTAATTTAAGTCTTTTCATACTTTTTTGCCTCAGTCAAATTTATGTTTTGGCGCAAAAAGACTTATCTTTTAAATTAACCGATACAATAAATTTTAAATACAGAAGCGGACAACAATTAGATTCTATAGATTTATTAAACGCCAATTCTATATCTACTTTACCCGGTGGAGGATTTAATTCAATAGAAAATACTTTTTCCGCTGGTCAATTTTATCTTCAAACCAATCTTGCTAATTTCAGAAACGAACAAAAAATAACTAAAAATACTTTTTCTGCCTTTCCGCATTTAGGTTTTACTTATTCTTTCGGCACAAAGGCAATTCAGTTTTTTCATGTAGATTATACGCAAGCTTTTAAACGAAATTCTATCCTAAATTTAGAAATTAAGAGAAATTCATCTGGTGATATTCAAAGAAATTCTGATTTTAAACACAGTGCAATTAAAGGTGATTTTAGACATTCAGCAAAGTTTTATTCGTTTCATTTTTCGGGTTTGTATGCGAGTCATATTATTGGTTTAAATAGTGGCATAGATGATTTAACTGATGTAGAAAAACTTGGTATAACATTGAGTACCGTAAGAAATGAAACAGCAAATAGCAAGGTACAGCAGGGAGATTTAGAACTTACAAATTATTTTAACTTACTAAACGATTCTTTAAAAGGATTTGGAATTTATACCAGGCATCATTACACAGTTCACAATAGAGTTTACAATGAAACTGGCTTTGATATTCAGAACAATCAAAATATTTTTGTGGATAGTTTTACTACCAGAGATCAATATCAACAGGCGGCAATAAGTAATACTGGAGGTTTATATTTTTCCAAGAAAATATTGGAAATTAAAGGAGGCATAAAATATAAATATTGGAGGTATCAAAATTTGGGCAAATACCGCGATACTTCTGAATTGAACATTGAGGGCAATTATATTTTTAAGAAAAATAATTTTACGAGTATAGGTCAGGTAGATTTTAATATTTTGGGTGCTAAAAATGAAAGTAAAATTTCTGGAGACATAAGTTATAGTGCAAATAAAACCATATTTTCTGCTCAGGTCGATTTTAAAAGTATTTTGCCAGAGCCTTATCAAAGATTTTATTTTGCCAATTATTATAATTACATTTTTACGGTTAATCAGCTCGATTTGCAGAAACAATTACATTTGAAGGCGAAGGTGCATCAAAACTTTTCGAATAATAAATTTATTGCTTTTCAGTATGAGTTTTTGAGCTTACAAGATAATTATTTCTTTATAGACAGCACATGGCGCAATGATAGTCTTCCGCTTGCAATTGTACATTCTTTGAAATTAAATGGATCTTTCAATTATAAAATATTATTTTTTCAACCAGCGTTTTATTTCAATTTTTCCAATGCTGATTTTAATTTTGTACCCGATTATAATTTACGAATGCGTTTATTCCTTAAGTCGAAGGTTTTTAAAGCTAAGAAACTTGAAACTTATTTCGGTGTAGATTTGTCTTACATTTCCAATTATGGCTTGTTGACTTACAATTCTTCTATGGATGTTTATGTTCCCAGTCAAAGTAATGTAGGTTTTAAAAGTCAAGCTAATATTTCAGTTTTCGGTGGTTTTGGAATAGATGTATTCAGAATGTTTTTCAGAGTTGAAAATTTAGGTTATTTATTTAATGATGTTAAGAATATGCAGGCTATAAATTATCCCATTCCTCCTGGCAGCATACGAATTGGTTTGACTTGGGATTTCTTTAACTAAAACTCTATTTATTTTATTAAGATTGAATGTTAGATTAGTTTTAATATTTAATTGTAAAAATCGGTCAATATTTAACTAATATTTCCCTTATAATCCCTTAATAATCCCCTTATAATCCCCTAATAATAAAGGAACGAAAGGTCCTAAAATGACGAAAGAAGCAAAACAGGCGTTTTACTTCTTTCGTACTAACCTAACCTACCTTTTACAACTAAACCGTTACAAAGGTATTAATATTTTTGAATGATGGTGTACAAATATTAAAAAAATGATGAAAAAATTATTTGTTGCTTAAAAATGAATTAAACTTTCATCATTTTAACACAACTTAAAAATGAAACTGGTCTAAATTTAAGCACGATACAAACGAGAATTCTTATCTTTGAACCAAATTTTGAAAGCAAATATTAAAGAAATTATAAATATGGAATTATTAAAAGATAAAGTAGTACTTATTACAGGTGCATCTAGAGGAATAGGCAAGTCTATCGCAGAAGAATGTGTGAAACAAGGTGCTAAAGTGGCATTTACTTATTTATCTTCTGAGGAGAAAGCCAAGGCGCTTGAAGTGGAATTAAGTAAAGATGGTGGAATTGCAAAAGGATTTAAATCTGACGCAGGGAAATACGATGAGGCTCAAACTTTGGTGGACAATGTTGTAAGTGAATTTGGTACTATTGATGTTTTGATTAATAACGCTGGAATAACGCGTGATACTTTGCTTATGCGCATGAGTGAGGAGCAATGGGATGAAGTTATCAATACCAATCTTAAATCGGCGTTTAACTTAACCAAAGCGGTTACAAAACCAATGTTGAAAGCTAGAAAGGGATCTATTATCAATATGTCATCGGTTGTTGGTGTAAGTGGAAATGCCGGACAATCTAATTATGCTGCCTCAAAAGCTGGATTAATTGGATTTACAAAATCAGTTGCTCAAGAACTTGGATCAAGAAACATTCGTTGCAATGCCATAGCACCAGGATTTATAGAAACGGAAATGACTGCAGCGTTAGACGAGAAAGTTGTTCAAGAATGGAGAAATACTATTCCGTTGAAAAGAGGAGGTTCACCTCAAGATGTCGCTAATTTAAGCGTGTTTTTGGCTTCTGATATGTCTGCGTACATTACAGGTCAGACTATAAATGTTTGTGGAGGAATGTTGATGTGATTTGTTGTTGATTGTTAATGGTTAATGGTTAATTGTTGATTGTTAATTGTTAATTGTTAATGGTTAATTGTTGATTGTTAATGGTTAATTGTTAATTGTGTTCGCGGTTTTGGTTTTTTATGAATTTATGTTTTTTACTGGGTGAAGGTTTAATAGTCAAGAGTCAAAAGTCAAAAGTCAAAAGTCAAAAGTCAAAAGTCAAAAGTCAAAAGTCAAAAGTCAAAGGTCAATTTCAGGATTTCTTTTTAATTCTTTCTACTGATTCAAAAAGCTTGCGAAGCCAGTCATAATAAAGTGCTATACTCAAGATTATCGTAAATATCCAAATTACAACAAGGTTTGCGAAGAAGGTTGTTAGTTTTTTACCCATGAAATATTTATGTGGCGCATAAAACTGTGCATCTAAAAATCTTTCGTTGATTGGTTCGTTGTAAATTGGATCGTCTTTTTGAAACAACTCATCTTCATAAGTCAAAATTTTATCAACTTCATTTCTATTCGTTACCAAATCCAACAAGCTTTCATTTTGATATTTGTTTCTTTCTGCTTGATATTTAGCTTCGGTTAAAACTTCAATTTTCTTATCGATATTGGTTGTAGCTTCATTGAAATTTTTATTGTATTGCTTTTTAAGTTTTCCTAAAAACACATTTAAATTTAGAAGTTGTTTACTAGAATTTTCATTTTTCGGATCGAATTTATCTATTTCTGAATCGCAGTTTTTACATTCAAATCCGTTCCAATAATTTTCTTCTTTGGCAATTTCTTTTTTTAGCAGTGATTGTGTGACTTTGAAAGATTCAGTCCCTTTTTTATCTTCTGATAATCTTTCTATTGCACTTTTTATTTCTGGCAACCAATAATCTCTTTTAAAAGATGAAACACTTTTTTCTTGGTTCAGATCAAAAAACTGTTTTTCAAAATTGTTGTTTTTAGCCTGTACGACAGTTATAGCTTCATAAGCCCATCTCGATGTCATGATATTTCCAATCCACGGAACTTCATTTTTCTTAGATAAAACCGGATTTAGTTTGTCAAATTTTACAATTACACCGCTAAATAACAATTGGGGAATTATTAGTAAAGGAACAATGATGTAAATTACTTTAGCCGAGTTAAATGCAGATGAAATATTAAGTCCAATAAGATTTGCCGAACAAGAGGTTGTAAACAATATAATCCAATATTCCCATAACATTCCTTCTATTTCTAAAATATAATTGCCAATCAACACGAAAGTTGCAGACTGTATCGCAGAGATTGCAAACATTATTAAAATCTTTGAAAGAATATAACTCGACTTTGAAAGGTTTAAGAAAGATTCTCTTTTTAATATTTTTCTATCTTTTATAATTTCCTCTGCAGCTACTGTTAATCCTAAAAACAATGCTACGACAACTGCAATAAATAAATATTGAGGTAAATTCTCATTGTTGAAGAAAGTGTAAGTTTCTTGATTGTGTTGCGATGTTTGATAAAATTTAACGAAATACGCTAGAATAATGGCTAAAACAGGAGCTTCGAGCATATTAATGAGCATGTACTGACGGTTCGTAAGTTTGCTCAATACATCTCTTTTCATGAATACTTTAAACTGCTTAAATTTCGTAGCAACTTTTGAAGAGCTTTCAGGAGGAGTTGTTATGTGTTCAATTTCTGTTTCAGGGAATTCTTTGATATATCGTTGATTCCATTCTTCAGCAGAAACTTTTCTATATTCCGTAAGATTTCCAAACTCATCTACAACTTTGGATTCTATAATATTAAAAATTTGTTCGGGATTTACATTTCCACAAAGATTACACTCTCGTTCATCTGCATTTACGTGATGTACGTGGGTTTTAAAATAAACAATTGCATCAATCGGGTTTCCATTAAATATAGGATATCCGCCTTGATCTAGTAAAAATAAGCGGTCAAACATTTTAAAAATGTCTGATGAAGGCTGATGGATTACCACAAAAACCAACTTACCTTTCAAAGCAAGTTCTTTTAAAAGATCCATTATATTTTCCGAATCTCTTGATGAAAGTCCTGAAGTTGGTTCGTCAACAAACAAAACCGATGGTTCACGGATAAGTTCTAAAGATATATTAAGTCTTTTTCTTTGTCCACCAGAAATTGTTTTATCTAAAGGTGAACCAACTCTTAAATTTCTTACTTCAAATAAACCGATGGCTTGAAGCATTTCATCAACTTTAACTTTAATATCTTCATTGCTCAAATCATTGAAGCACAATTGAGCATTAAAATATAAGTTTTGATAAACTGTTAATTCTTCAATTAGCAAATCATCTTGACTAACAAATCCTATAACTCCTTCTAATTTAGATTTTTGTTTGTACAAATCTAAACCATTGATTAATATTTTTCCTTCGGTAGGTTCGTAGTTTCCATTCAATACATTTAGTAAAGTACTTTTACCGGTGCCTGAACCACCCATTATTCCCACAAGTTTACCTGCTTTTTCTTTAAAGTTTATAGCATGTAAACCAATTTTATTATTCTTAAAGATGAATCGAAGATCTTCAACTAAAAATTCAAGTTTCACTTCTTTACCTTCATTTATATATTTAGAAATGACATCACTATAATATATTGGCTTGCTTTTAGAAGTTCTAACTGTGGCTCCTTGGTTAAAGATATGGGTTCTGTTGTTACTTACAATTTGACCATTTAAACTTAACTCATCTGAGCCTTCGTATTTTAGAAAAAATGTATTTACACTGGCAATTCGTATAATTTTTATTACGCCTTCTAATTCTGGAATTATTTGCTGTTTTGCAAATTCAAGACTTAAATCTTGAGAAGTGGCGTAAAAAATATCTGAATTGTCTAAGTTTTTACTGTCTTCCTTTAAAAATGATTCGATGAGTGCATATT
>JBBSUQ010000100.1:0-11753 GCA_038234235.1 Flavobacteriales bacterium | reverse complement strand
TTGTTTAAAATGTTCCATTTCTTCTTGTGCAATTTCAATCATTCCACTAACAACTTCTGATAAATGCGGATATTGAACCATTATCGAAATGGCATTAGATGCTGCTTTCTGTTCGCAAAATGCATGGTCAGAAAGTATTTCATCGATATTTTTTTCAACTATGTTTGCCCAGCGTGGATCGGTTGGTAACTTAAGATTTAACATGATAATATTTTAAATTTCATCCAAAATTAGGCTTATTTCAATGAATATGGATATTTTTGGGGCATAATAAAATCCATGCGCAAATCTATTTTACTTCTGATAATTGCTTTTTTGAAAGTATCAACATCATTTTCTCAATTAAATGAAGGTCCAAAACTGGTTGTAGGTATTGTGGTTGACCAAATGTGCTATGACTATTTAAACCGTTTTTATGACCGTTTCGGAAAAGATGGTTTTGTAAAATTAATGGAGAAAGGTGTTAATTGTAGAAACGCAAATTATAATTATGTACCAACTTATACCGGACCAGGACATGCAAGCATTTACACTGGAACTACACCAAACAATCATGGAATTGTAGCTAATGAATGGATTGATAGAAATAGTAATTTATTGGTGAATTGTGTATATGATTCAACAGTAAATAGCATCGGTGCTGAAAGTATTTTTGGAATTTGCTCGCCCAAAAATTTAATTGCAAATACTTATACAGATGAATTGAAATTGGCAAATCCGAATTCTAAAATATTTTCAATTTCTATAAAAGATAGAGCTGCAATTTTGCCTGGAGGACATTTAGCTAACGGTGCTTTTTGGTATGATTATGCAAGTGGCAATATGATTACAAGTTCTTTTTACATGAATCAGTTACCAGTGTGGTTGCAGGAGTATAATGCCAAGCAAATACCTTTTAAAACTTTACAAGAGAAAACTTGGGAAACAATTTATCCGCTTAATACATATCAATATCCTGACAAAAGTGATTACGAAAAACCATTGCCAGGTAAAGAAACTTCTGAATTTCCGTATAATTTAAAAGCGATGTGCGGCAAAGACACTAATTATGCATTATTTACAGCCACACCATTTGCAAATACTTATTTGACTGATATTGCTTTGGAAATTTTAAGAAATGAAAAGCTTGGTAAAGATGAAATTTGTGATGCACTTTGTATTAGTTACAGTACGCCAGATATTGCGGGACATGCCTTCGGACCGTATTCTGTGGAAATTGAAGACATGTACATAAAACTTGATTTAGAAATTGCAAGGTTGATTAAAGAGCTAGAAAAACAAGTTGGCAAAAACAATTTTGTACTTTTTCTTACTGCGGATCATGCTGTAGTGCCTGTTCCTAAATTTTTACAAGACCACAATTTATTTGGAGGCTATGTATATCTCACCGAAAAAATGGAAGAATTAAATAAAAAAGTCAAAACCAAATTCCATCAAGATTTAAATTTAATTGAAGAAAATAATAACATTTACATTGATCACAATATTGTGAAAGCAAACAAATTAGATTTAATTAAAATTGAGGAATTTATTAAATCAGAAATCAAAACTTGGGAGGGAGTTGCACAAATCTACTTGAGTTCTGAATTAGAAAATCCATTGCCTTTTGAAGGTAGAAATGAAATGGTAAAACGAGGTTATCTTGCTATTAGAAGCGGTGATTTAATTTTCACCTTAAAACCTGGCTATTTACCAAAAGGAAAAGAATCTGAAACTTCACACAAAGGCACAAGTCATGGTTCTGCTTATAGTTATGACACGCACGTTCCTTTACTTTTTTATGGAATGAAAATTAAACATCAAGAAATTTATGAATTCATAGAAATAACGGATATCGCTGCAACTATAACTCAGTTACTTAATTTGCAAAATACCAATTTATTAATAGGTCAACCTATTTTACAATTGTTAGCTAAATAATTATTTGTTTAATTAATTTTGCAACAAAATAGTAAAAACACGAGTTTTATAATCGACTTTACCAAAAATAAGCACAAGCGAAATAGACACATAAAATGAGCGAAATAAAAGTAACAATAATTGACCGAGAAGGTGTGAACCATGAATTAGTCGCGCCGACCGATATGAGTATGAACATCATGGAAGTTTGTAGATCTTACGACCTACCTGTTGCCGGCGAATGCGGTGGTATGGCTATGTGCGCTACTTGTCAGTGTTATTTGGAAAGCGAACATGACCTAGCGCCACAATCAGATGCAGAATTGGATATGTTAGACCAGGCATTCTTTGTAAAATCAAATTCGAGATTAGGTTGTCAGATACAAATCACAAATGATATTGATGGAATTGTATTGAGACTGGCTCCTGAGGAATAAGTTTTTATCAATTATTAATTAAAGCATAAAACTAAAGCCTGCTTTAAAAACTCCGAAGTTAAATAACAACATAAATTAAACGAGTTGTTATATAAAATTATATGTTAATGAATAAGAACGTAGGGTTCTAAAAAATTACTTTACAACATTAAAGAAAAACCAGACTTAAACATTATAAATGTATACTTTAAATCTTCGATATAAGAAACATCACCATCAGAAAAATCAAATTTACCTTGGCTGTATAATGGACTAGAAATTTTACCAAAAGAAAGTTGCATTCTTATTCCATAATTAAAAGCTAGGTTTTTTGTGATCGGAATTCTTTTCATCGGCTCTAAAATTATTCTTATTACTTTTTGCTCATATTGTGATATAAATTTCTTTTGTTCTTGTGTAACCAAAGTTTCTCCACCAACAAGGATTAATCCGTTATTGTTTACATCATTTATCCTAAAATTATAATCTTTATCAACTATTGTTTGCACAACTCGTTCAATTCCCACCTGAAATGAAGTTCCTCCAGGTAAAATAGAACTCCCAGAACCAATTGCGAATACTAAACCGTAGGCATTTTTATTCGTTTTAAATCGTTCATGATCTAAACTTATGCTAAAACTACCATTAACATTAGAATTAGACTCTCGATAAGCTTCAGGACCAGCAGCATAACCACTAAGGTGAGCATAACTTACACCCAGCATAAATTTCCTAGTAAAAGCATACGAAAGTTGCGCAATGTACCCAAAACTTGGAGATCTACCAGTAGTTCTCAATTTTTCATCTAATAATCCTTGAGGATTGGCAACAAGTGGAAATGTTCCAGTACCGGAAAAGTCTAAAACAATTCTTTTATTAAAAAAAGTTCTATTAGACTGTGCATTTAAAAATGTTGTATAGAATATTAAGCTAAAAATTAAAGATAATTTTTTCATAATTATTGTGGTGTTTGCGAGAAATCTTCGAAAATATTAAATAACCTTGCTTCAATATTTAACTTCGAAGGAGCATCTCGAAAATAAAATGACTGAACTTGAGATTTTGTTGGATCGTCTAAATTAAAAACAATGAATGACATTTCTGTATGGTGCATTCGCATAAATTTTATAGGAAGAACTATGAACAAAGCTGGTGGAAAAAGAATTGCATATGCTAAGGCGAAAGACGCATCAAAAGAAAAACTATGTTCTAAAGAAGCAAAAACCAAATAATTTGTATTGTAATCTTTTTTCAAATCATTGAAATCTGAATAATCTACAGGGAAAATATCGTCTATTGATGATAACAATTCATTTTGTCGGAAATAGGTAAGTATCAAAGCCCGATCATTAAAACCTTTTGTTCCTGTTTGATCTAAATTATACCTTGCAACGGGTTGTAATTTTACCTCACTTTCGGCCAATGTATTATCCAAAGCCTCTAAATATTTAACTCTTATATCCTCAGATTTCTCTATATCCGTACCATTTTTATTATAATGATTAACGTATGGATCAAATAAAATGGCACTTTTTAGTCCAATTTTCATCTCATTTTCCGTTTCTTGTTTGTAATATTTTTTACGTTCCCTATTAGACATGTCTTTTGTAATGTCTTTTTTCTGATCTTCTAATTCTTTCTCTGTTTGGAATTTTATATAAGTCTCTTTAAACTTTTCATCGACAACTAAATCTGAAAGAGCGTATTTGTAATAGTAAGTTGAATCAAAATTATTGGGGTTATCCACATCTTTCTTTCTTCTTATCTTATCATATTTACTAAGTTTTTCTTCTTTGTTTTCAACAACCACAACTGTAGTATCGATTATTTTGGCTTTTTGAAAATCTACATAGGCCTGCTGGAATGTTTTTTCACTGAAATCTTCCAATTTAAATTTCTCACTGTAAGCTAAACTACGAATCATTCTCTTGCGTATTTCCATAATCTCTTTGTCTTCAGGAAATCGATTTGATATATCTTGAATATTTCTCATCGCAAGTGCCGAAGTTGAGATTTTATCTAATTTTTTTAGAAAAAAGTGCAAACTAGCTATTTCTCCTTCGTATTCAGAACTTCTGTCTGTGTAATAAGATTCTAAACCAGCATTTTGTAATTGAGAAATACTCAACCAAATTTGCGCTTTTCGTCTTTGCAAATACATTGAATTTGGATTCGTTTTTTCTAAAATAAAAATGGTATAAAGTGCATCTGCGTATTCATGATCAATAATATCTGTGCGGATGCTTTCAAAACGACAAATATTTCTGATGTATTCAAAATCTTCTTTGCTAACTAAATATAAATCTTCTCCCCAATTGTTAAAAGTGTTTATTTCTTCTTCTGTCTTTATTTTACGGCTTTTAATATTGGGATGCGAACTTTTAGAATCATCAACGTCATCTTCTGCTTTAATTTCATATTTTTTGTCCGGAAAAAGATTGGTAGGGACATAGATAAGATCTGAATTAAAATAATTTTTTGGGAATTCTATTTCATCAAAAGGAAGATATGAATAAAGCAATACATCAAAACCAGGTGCAATTTCAGATTTTGAATAACCAGCATCATGGTAAAGTTTTACCCCTAATTTATCGGCTTCAAATTCTTTATCTTTAGAATAAATACTTAATTGTTCAATATTTAAACTGAATCTATTTTTAATGTTGTATTCATAAGTTTCAACGACATGGTGTTCTGTATAATGAGAAATTTCATGGGCCAAAACAAATGCTAATTGTGCTTCATTTTCTAATTGAGAAATTAATCCTGTTGTGACGAAAACAATTCCTTGGTCTGTTGAAAAGGCATTGGCTATGTTTGATTTTAAAGTATAAAATCTTAGCTTATTTTGAAGTTCCGGTAAAGATTTTAGTACCTTTTCACCTACTTTAGAAACATATTTTGTTACATCATCACCATAAACAACGTAACCTGAATGTAAAATCTCATCAATAGAACTATTAATTTTCTGGATAAATATTTTCTCGTTGGCTTTCTTAGATATATCTGTTCTTCCAGTTTCAATTTCTTCCTTAATTTTGTCGTAAGTACGTGTTGAAAAATCTACAGGTATGTCGCCTTTTGCTTTTAATGTTTCGTAATTGTTAAAATCAACTCTTTGTCCAAAAAGGAATCCAGAAGTTAAAATTATAAATGAAAATATAAATGTGGTCAGAAAATATTTCATAATTTATTTTTTATTGATTAATGATAATTCACTCGGTATATTACAAACTGGAATTGGATTCATTTTATGTAAGTTTGCTTTGTGCAATCTTTTATATAAAGTTATAACTTCTTTTTGCCTATCAGAAAAAGAATCTGTTGTAGCGTTTAAATTTTCCATCGCCCATTCCAATTCTGGATAAGAAGCTCCAATTTGGTCTTCGTCTGAACGTCCATCAGCCCAAAGTCCATCGGTTGGCGGAGCAGTTACAATTTCCTCTATCACTCCTATTTCTTTTGCAATTTGCCATACTTGGGTTTTATATAAGTCTGCAATCGGACTAATATCAACTCCTCCATCACCATACTTGGTATAGAACCCAACGCCAAAATCTTCCACCTTATTTCCTGTTCCGGCGACAATGCAACCATTTTGTTGACCCACAGCATACAAAGTCGCCATGCGCAACCTTGCTCTAGAATTAGCCATAGCTAAGAAGTTAGCTGAAACATTTTTTGGTAAATCTTCTTCAAATCTCGTGAAAGTTCCTGTAAGATTTATTTCCAATGCTTCAACGTTTGGAAATTTCTTTTTCAAATCTTCAATATGATTCAAAGCACGATTATATTCAGCCGAGTGTTGTCTTATTGGCAAAGTTAAAATGATTGTTTTTTTCCCTGTAAGTGCACATAACGTTGAAGTTAAAGCAGAATCTACCCCACCTGAAATGCCCACAATAAAACCAGAAAGACCCGAATTCTCAATGTATGAGTTAAGCCAACCAACTATATAATTTGCAATAGGTGAGTCTGTCTTCAAATTTGGAATTAGAATAAAATGGAAACTTTCAACATCAATTGACTTTGAGAAACTTTATTTGTGAAATAAGCATCGTCTGCTAAAGGCGTTGCAGGATCTCTTGTAAACAAAGTCTGATTTTCTTCATTGGTAACATTTATTACAGGGTTTATTCCATAATAATATCCCAATTCGGTAACTAAACAAGTGTTTCCACTAAAATTCCATTCAAAACCACCAGCCAAGCCAATTGCTCCTTTGTATAAATTCATAGAATTTTTAGCTGTCATTCCATTGTTTTCTGCAGCAGTTTCTACTCCAAGTGGACTTATATTAAAACCATTGTCATTTAATTTATTTCCTAAAAGAAAACTATTTCTTAATCCAAATTTTCCAAAATATCTAAAGTAACCTATAAAGTTGGTACGAAACATAAACATGGTAGGTATAGTTAGGTAAACTGGTTTTTGCTCTCTATCTGTCAATCTAAAACCTGTTTGTGTAGCATCATCCTTATCTCTTTTTTGTTCAATTTCTGTATCAGTGTATCGATAGAATGTATTAACACTGGTAGGTTTAAATTTCATTCTCTCAAAATCAAACTCTAAACCAGTTGTAAAACCTAAATTTGGGTTGAAATTGTAATTTAAGTTCATACCAATAGTTAAATCGGTACCTACACCATTTCTTATCATCTTTTTGGTTCCCACTTTCGGAAAATTGAGACCAAAACCGGCCACTAAACCTGCTTGTACTTTTTTATCTGCAGCATCTTGTGCCATTGTGTTGGTTTGCAATAAAACTGAAAAACCTAACAGTATGCAAAGTAAAGGATTTTTTAAAATAATATTTTTCATGTTTAAAAATGTTTGAGTCTTCGTTTAAATTCCCTCGAATATAAGAGGATTTGATTAATTTTGAATACAATATTAAATATATTTCATGAGTTCAGGAAATTTTTTATCAATTCTCTTTTTAACCTTGGTTATTTCTGCTTGTAAAAATGACAATCTCAAAGTAGACACTTCGGATATAAAACTGAAAATCAATTACTTAAATTTAGATTCATTGCTCACAAATTCTGACTCTAGTCAACTGATAATTGTGAACCGCGAAATGCGAAATAAAATTCCAGATGCATACGACTATACTTTAGGTTACTGTCTTCAAATAAAAAACTCAAATGATTCTACAATTTATAATACTTTAAAAGAATATAAAAAAGATCCATACATTATTCGACTAGAAAAAAGAATAGAAGAAAAATTTAGTAATTTGGAGAAAATTGAAATGAATTTAAACGATGGATTTCGTCATTTAAAATATCATTTTCCGAAAGGGAAACAACCTCAAAATATAATTTTTATAAATTCTTTATTCGCTGCAAATGCCAGTTCATTAGAAAATGATATTGCAATTGGCTTGGAAAGATATTTGGGACCAAAAACTGATGTTGTTAAAGAATTGCCTCCTCAAACTTTCTTTGAATGGATAAAAGAAGGAATGGAAAGAAAATATTTAGAAAGAGATGCAGTTTGCAGTTGGATTATTGCCCATTATCTTGAAGAAGCAGACGGTAATTTAGGCGAAAATATCGTTCGCTGGGGAAAAATATTATACCTCACAAAAGCTTGTTTTCCAGACGAAAGTGACGCGCTCATTATGCGTTATTCAGATGCCGATTATGAATGGGCAGAGAAAAATGAATACAGCTATTGGAAATACCTCATCACGCAACAAATGCTTTATACTATTGATGAAAGAAACAAATCTAATATGTTAAACGATGCACCTTTTACAATTGGTTTGCCTGAAAAAGGACCAGATAGATTGGGACAATATCTTGGCTATCAAATGGTATTGCAATTTATGGATGACAATGACATAACTTTGGAAAAACTTTTAAAAACACCTTATAACGATATTATTCAAAACTACGAAGTAGAATAAAAAACACATGGAAGATAAAGTAATAAAAACATCACAAATCGGGATTACGATTGGTCTCAACGAAAACAATTTACCAGTTAAAATGCAGTGGAGTGCCGAAGATGGCGGTATGGAAAACTCCGAGACAAAAGCTATGTTGCTCTCGCTTTGGGATCCAAAAGAAAAAAACACAATGAAAATTGACCTGTGGACCAAAGATATGTCTGTTGAAGAAATGAAACAATTTTTTCATCAAACTTTGGTAAGTCTGGCAGATACCTTTCAAAACGCAACTGGAGAAACAGCAATAGTAGAAGATTTAAGAGATTATTGCTATCATTTTGCAGAGAAAATGAAAATATTACCCGAAAAATAAATTTGGTTTAAAATCTGGTTTAAAGAGTAAAAAATGCAAGGTACGCTGCGTAAAATGAATTCGGAATTATTGGAAACGGTGAAATATTCATTGAAATTTAATTCCGAAATAATTGAAATGAATGAAAAAATTGGACAGAGCATTAAGTTGCAATGGAGTGGAAATATTTTCTGTGTAAACTGCAATAAAAAAACAAAAAATTCATTCGGCGACGGGTTTTGTTATCCTTGTTTTACGACCAATGCAAACGCCTCACCTTGCATTATAAGACCTGAATTGTGCAGAGCGCATTTGGGAGAAGGTCGAGATCCAGAATGGGAAGAAAAAAACCACAATCAAACTCATGTTGTATATCTCACCGCTAGCGATATTATAAAAGTGGGTGTTACTCGTAGCACCAACTTGCCCGCAAGATGGATAGATCAAGGTGCACGAAACGCAATTATTCTTGCCGAAACTCCTAACAGATATGAAGCCGGAAGATTAGAAGTTGAAATGAAAGCTTTTTTTGCTGACAAAACCAATTGGCGAAAAATGCTCTGTGATATTTATGACGATACTTTAGATTTGGAAAACGAAAAGTGGGAGCTTCACGATAAATTACCTTCAGACTTAACTGAATATTTTAGTGAAAACGATGAGATTTTTCAGATCACTTATCCAGTAACAAAATTTCCTGAAAGTGTGAGCAGTATTGATTTAAAAAAATCTCCAATTGTCGATGAAATTTTAATAGGAATTAAAGGACAATATTTGATTTTCGAATCCGGAAAAGTATTTAATGTGAGAAGACACAGTGGTTTTGAAGTTGTTTTTGAATAAGAGATTTTAAAGTACAGATCGATATTGTAAATCTAAATATTATCGGCTACTTTAAACTGAGTCCTTCGCTCTTCAGAATCTTTTGGATTATATCGTTTTGCAAAAAAAAAATAATTGTCCAAAATTTATTTAGTAAAAAAAAATCCGTTCCCAAGTCTCGATAAAATTCGAGGTTTAAGAACGGATTTTTGACGTTGTGTGTGTGTGTAATGTGTGTGTGTGTGTTTATTTTTGTGCTGCAATTTCAACAAACTCATCGTAAGAAACTTCTTTCTCATTGAGCTTAACTGTTGTCTTGAAAAAATTATTTAATTTTTGCTCAATCAACATTTCTTGAATGCGTTCTGCTTCTTCTCTTTTTTGAAGAAAACCTCTTGCAGTTGTTGTTAATTCTGCATCATCTGGTGCGTCCATTCCATATTGCGCATAATTATTGGCCAACAATTGTTTTGTGAAATCCATAACTTCTTCTTGATTCACGGTAAGGTTATTTTTCTTGAAAATATTTCCTTGAATCAACGACCATTTTAATCCTTTAGCGTAATTGTCGTATTCTTCTTCAATTTGTTCGTCAGATATTTTATTCTCATTAGAAAGTTTAATCCATTCTTTTAAGAAAGTATCTGGCAAAATAACTTCGGTTTGTTCAATAAGATTTTTGTAAATATTGTTGCTCAAAATTCTATCAGAATCTTTAGAGAACATATCTTTTAAATCACTTTCAATTCTTGTTCGCAAATCAGCTTCATTTTGAACTGTATTTGGTCCAAAAAGTTTATCATACAACTCTTGATTCAACTCCGCAGGTTGCATTGCTTTTATTTCATTTACAGTAACCTGAAAATTATTATTATGATTTGCTATTTCTTCTTCTTTAATTCCTAAAAGTTCTGCTGTTTCCTGTTCGTTTCTGCTTAACTTTTGAATATCAACAATAATTTTATCACCGATTTTGCTTCCAACAAATTTCTTTTTGGTTGCTTCATCTTTAATGAAATCCATTGAGAAAGTAGAACTGTTTAAAATTCCAGCTTCTTTAATTGATTTATCATCATTTAATTCAACAAATTGACCCATTATCAAGTCGTTTTCTCCAATTTCTTCTGCAGATGATAACTTTCCATATCTTTTAGAAAGATCTGAAATTTGTTTGTCAATTAGATCCTTATCTACTTTAACTTTAACATAGTCAAATTTACTTTTCTCAGAAATTTCTACATCGATTGTTGGAACCAAACCAATTTTGTAAACAAATTCAAAATTTTCGGGTTTTTCAAAATCACCAGTTAAACCTTTTTCTTCTACCGGAATAGGATTTCCAAGGATTTCGATTTTATTAGTCTCGATAAAATCGTGCAGTCCTTTGTTCACTACAGAGTTCAATTCTTCCAGTAAAGCACCTTTTCCATATTGTTTTTGGATCATGCCAAAAGGCACATGTCCTGGACGGAAACCTGGAATTTTTGCAGTTTTACGATATTTTTCCAGGGTTTTTTTTACTTTTTCCTGGTAATCGATTGGTTCAATTTGTACTTTAAGATTTGCGTTTAGCGCATCTACATCTTCTCGAATTACATTCATTAGTTTATGCTTTTCAATATCATTAAATAAAAAATGGTATAAGCTACTTATACCATTAGAGTACGGATGGAGAGACTCGAACTCTCACACCTCGCGGCACTAGATCCTAAGTCTAGCGTGTCTACCAATTCCACCACATCCGCAAATCAATTTTAAAAATAGCGTTCTATTTTCACTAAATTGGAGTGCAAAGATATTGAATTTTTTCTTTGTAAGATAGAACGAGCTAAAAAAAATGTCAAATACTCAATAATTTTCAAAAAAGAGTGCAATTATCGTTTCACAACTCTTTTCACCAAGCTCACATTTTCTCCTGAAAAATGCAATAGTAAAACTCCTGGCGCACAATTTTCTATGGTGAAAGAAAGCGTGTTTTTGCCTTCGAGGTCTATTTCTTTCAATAATCTGCCTTCAATATCAAATACTTTTAAAGCTTGAAAATTTTGTTGTAATTGTGCAATTTTTAATTCGTCAGTGAACGGATTTGGGTAGACTATTACGTCAATTGGCACTTCTATCTTTTCTGTATTTAAAGTTTCATCTATCGTATTGAAAGTTTTACCGCAACCTACGTTATTGTTTTTAAACCTGTTTTGAATATCCGCCACTTCTGCAAAATGGTTTGGCAAACCTCCACCAACTGTTGTTGTGTTTATGGTGTCAAGTGAAGTGATGAAAACTGCATCCATGGTTAGCGTGTCGCCAAGGTGCAAACGAGATGGGCCTGAGGAGGCGAAAATTCTTCTATCTCCTGTTGGATTTGGAA
>JBBSUQ010000099.1:0-11878 GCA_038234235.1 Flavobacteriales bacterium | reverse complement strand
CAACTGCAAGAATGATAATTAAGAAAGTGATACCTAAAATTATCCAAATCCAGCTTCCACCTTCTTCTTCTGATTCACCAATATTTGTTGGATCTTTTGGTGGACCATCAGGTTTTGCTGTTTGAGCATCTACCCAATCTAAAATTGCATTAATGTCATCTTCCTTTAATTCTGGGAAAAAAGTCATTTTTTCTGCAGACCAAGCAGAAACCGATTGCGCATAAGGATCATTGGCCGCAGCATTAGACCAGTTATTTACCCATTGGTAAATTGAACCGTCTTTCGCTCCGCCATCAATCCATTTCTGACGAACGTCTTTAAGTTTGGGACCAGTACTGTTTTTTAGTGGCTGGTGACATGTTGCACATTTGGCGGCAAAGAGACTTGCGCCATCTGCAGCGATTGCTTGTGAGGTGTTTGACATCAGCAATACAGCTAATGCACCAAAACACCATTTTCCTATTTCTTTAAACATCTGACTACTAGATATTTTCATTTCAAAAACTGTTAGTCTACTGTCAATTTACACTATTTGACGGGAGCAAATTTAAAAAGTCAATTACATTTCATGACAGTTTTGTGACAATTTTACGAGCAATTAGTCTAATTTAAAATGATTCTAAATAAAATAATTTTAACATTCGTTCTCAAAATGCTTATTGGTAAAAGATTAAGGCGTTTTTGACGAAGTTTTGCATCCTAAATTATTATCTTGAATTTAATTTTAAAATGAGGCACAATCCTTGTCCTATATATTTCCATTATATTTCTATTTTTGTATAAAAATTTATAAAATGAAAATCATATTATTTGCCTCAGTTTTATTTTTAGGGTTTCAATCTTTTTCTCAATTAGGAAAAGTACAAATACATGCAGATCCGCGTGTGGATGGAATGATTAGAAAAATGGGAACTGCCGTGCCACCTAACCTTACGCCACAAATAGTTGGTTACCGAGTTCAGTTAATTTTTGAAAGCGATAAAAAATCAATAGACGCATCGAGAAATCGCTTTGTATCTATGTTTCCGAAGGTAGATACCTATATCACTTTTGAATCTCCTTATTACATTTTGAAAGTAGGTGATTTTAGAACAGTTGCAGAAGCAGAAAAAGTAAAAGCTGAAATTGCTGAAACTTTCCCTACGGCTTTTGTTATAAAGGAATTTATCAATCTACCTAGAATTGACTAATATGGAAATTCCAAAAGAAAATAAACAGACTTTTGGAAGGGAATACAAATTAAAGAGTCAGAAAGTAATTGACGAATTATTTAAAACTGGTAAAAGTTTAAAGCAATATCCTTTTGCACTTCAATATTTAAAAAAAGATTTAGATAATAGTTTTAAAATTGTGATTTCTGCGCCAAAAAGAAATTTTAGAAAAGCACACGATAGAAATAGAATAAAAAGATTAATGGGTGAATGTGTCAGGTTGAACAAATCCAAACTACAAGATTTTCTAGTAAATAAAGATTACAAAGTAGCGTTATTTCTTATTTACACTATAAAAGAAGAATTGCCATATTTAGAATTGATGCAAAAATTAAATCTCCTTTTTGATAAATTGATAGATAATTTAAACAGGGAAAACATCAGTTTACAAGACGGAAATCAAGAAAATATTACAAATTAAAAATTTACATTAAGATTTACAACAATAAAATGACATACAATAATAAAAACATCGTTTTCGGAATTGCTTTAACATTGAGCCTTTGCTTTAAAATTTCAGCTCAAAGCAATGGATTTGAAGTATTGAAAAACATAGAGTTAATGGATTTGATTTATGAAAATCTTGAGAAATATTATGTAGACGAACCCGAGCCCGGAAAAATGGGAAAAACCGGAATTGATGCTATGCTGAGAGAATTGGATCCTTATACAGTTTATTACCATGAATCGGATATTGAAGATTACCGCTTGTTAACAACTGGACAGTACGGAGGAATTGGAGCACTTATAAGACAAATTGATAATTTCACATATATTGCTGAACCCTACGAAGGAAAACCAGCAATGCAGGCTGGTTTGCGAGCTGGAGATAAAATTATTTCTATTGATGGAAAGGCAATGACAGGTTTGCCGTCTGACGAAGTTTCTGGCGCATTGAAAGGTCCAAAGGGTACTACAATTGTTGTAGAAGTAATGCGAAACAACGGAGATATTGAAAAAGTTAACGTAACACGTGACGAAATTAAACTTCCAGATGTGGCCTACAGCGGAATGATAAATTCAGAAGTAGGTTATGTGAAATTAAACTCATTTACTCAAACAGCATCAGCAGATGTTAAAGCGGCATTTTTAGAATTAAAGAAAAGCGGAATGAAAAAATTCGTTCTTGATTTAAGAGGAAATGGTGGAGGATTATTAATTGAAGCAGTAAAAATTGTAAATCTTTTTGTGCCAGCAAATCAAGTTGTTGTAACTACAAAAGCTCGACTTTTAGAAGAAAATAGAACTTATTCTACGACCGAACAGCCTGTAGATTTAGATATTCCGATAGTTGTTTTGGTAGATGGTGGGTCGGCCTCTGCAAGTGAGATTGTTGCCGGAAGTTTGCAAGATTTAGACAGAGCTGTAATTGTTGGTTCTACCACTTATGGCAAAGGATTAGTGCAAAGAACTTTTGATTTAAAATATGGCTCAAAAATGAAATTGACCATTGCAAAATATTACACTCCATCTGGCAGATGCGTGCAACGACTTGAATATTATGACAAGGTTGCGGATGCAAAACCACAAGAAATTCCGGATTCTTTGCTAAAAATTTTTAAAACTAAAAACGGAAGAGAAGTAATTGATGGAAGAGGTATTGAACCTGACTTTGAAGTGAAATTGGAACCTTATTCTCGCTTAACTTCAACCGTTTACGGTAATAATTTAGTTTTTAATTATGCTTCGATTTATAAAAATACTCACAGTGAAATTCCTGATGCAAAGACATTTGTAATTTCGGAAGAAGAATATGCGAAATTTAAAGCTTATGTTTTGAGTAAAGAATTTACCTACAGTACTGCATCTGAAGACATGCTAGAAAAAATGAAAAAAACAGCAGAAGAAGAAGGTTATTATGATGATTTAGCAAAAGAATACGAAGATTTATTGCAGAAAGTAACGCCAAGTAAAGAACGAGACTTAGAAAAATTTAAAGATGAATTGAAAGTTTTACTTGCAAATGAGATAGTTTCAAGATATTATTATCAAAAAGGAAGAGCTGAAAATGCATTCGTAACTGATGAATCTTTGCAAGAAGGTTTAAAAATTTTAGAAAATACATCTCAGTACAATACGATTTTGAAAAAATAGCCGTTGTAAGTTTCACTTCTCGAATTGAAATAAATGCTTACACGCTTTTTTGGATTAAAAATCCATAATTATATACATCTTTTTTCAATTGTTTTATTGACAGTTTCATTGAGCTGCGCAATAATTGGCATGTCGCTCGCTATGATTTTGATGCTTCTGAACATTATTCTAGAGGCAGATTTTAAAAATTATTGGTTAAAATTAAAAAACAACAAACCTTTTCTTGCGCTTGTGGCATTTTACAGTTTATATTTTATTGGACTATCCTATACCCAAGATTTCAAACTAGCTGGAGAATTAATAAAAACATCAATACCCCTGCTTCTTGTTCCTACGATGTTGTGTTGTAAACCAATTGAAGACAGACAAATAATAAAAAAAATATTGTGGTTTTTTATCGCCTCTTTGCTAGTTACTAGTTTGCTTAATTTCGCACTTTACCAACATTGGGTAGGAAATGTAATTTATGACGATATTCGGGGACTTTCGCATTTCGGGTCTCACGTTAGATATGGTATTCTGGTAAGTTTGGCTTCTGGATTCAGTCTATATTTTTCAATCATAAATAAAAAATATAGATTTGTCTTTTTGTTTTTAACACTTTGGTTTGCTTTTTACACGTTTTATTCTCAAATTATAAGTGGTTTTATCACTCTAATTTCTGCCATAATTACTATTCTATTTTATTATTTATATCAGTGGAAACGTTGGACAGTGCTCATTTTGGCTCTTTTTGTAGTCTTACTAATTTCTGCAGGAATTTATTTACTAATTCCTGCTTCCGTTCAATTTGTAACCCTTGAAGAACTACCTAAAAATACAGCATTGGGAAATCCCTATAAACATGATGTAGATTTGGAAGCTTATGAAGATGGTGTGCCTATTTTTACCTTTATAAGTGAAATTGAATTGGAAATAGAGTGGGAAAAAGTTTCTAATATGGATTTACATGGAAAGGATAAGGATGGTGAATCTCTAATGATGACGTTGATAAGATACATGGCCTCTAAAAAATTAACCAAAGATTCTGAAGGTTTTAAGCACTTAACCAAAGATGATATTCAAAATATTGAAAAAGGAATTGCGTCTATAAAATATACACGCCCTGGAATTTTAGGCAGAATTGCATCTATTAGTTATCAAATTCAGAATGATTATAATCCGAACGGTCACAGTCTTTTGCAACGTTTACATTACTGGAAAGCTTCGGTAAATATTATCAAAAAACATCCTGTTATAGGAGTTGGAACTGGTGATGCAAATATTACTTTTGACAATTATTATCAAACTGAAAATTCACCTTTAAATCCTGAATTGAGAAAGAGATCCCACAATCAGTTTTTAGCAATTTGTGTAAATTTAGGAATAATTGGATTTTTGGTTTTTATATATTTTCTCACTGTTTATTTTAAATTTAATATTGGAAGAAACGAACTTTTGGCAACTATGACTTTATTGGTGTTTTTGGCTTCTTTTTTAATTGAAGACACATTGGAAACCCAAATGGGAGTTTGCTCTTTTGCTCTTTTTATAGGTTTGTTTTTTAATGAAATAAAACCTTCTATAGTTTCTCGTAACTTGTAAGATTTTCGTCATTTCGAAGCGAAGGATATAAGAAAATATAATCCATTTTCTGTAATTCATGTTCAAGCCTAGAATTGCCAGTAAGTTGTAATTTATTGGTTGCCAAAGAAGCAGTTCTAAATCTAAATTCTACAAATAGATTTTCTTTTTTAACATCCAAACTCATATAAATATCTTCTGTCTCAGGCAAAAACAAAACAGGAAGTAACAATTGTCTTTTTGAAATTATGGCTCTAATTTTTTCGAAAATAACCTCGGTACTGTACATAGTTATTGACATTTTAAGTTCCAAACTTAGATTGATGAACATATTTAAGTTTTCAATAAAATTCTGTTCTAAATCTGAATATTTTGGACAATGTAAAATCAATTTATCGTATTCTGAAATGGGATTTTTGAACTTACAGAACATAATCGTTTTAGAACAACTTTGAAGCAAATGTGCTCTGTCATCTCCAATAATTAGTTGAAGAATGTTTTGATGGTTGTAATCATTCAGCAACACAATATCACAATTGATATCGCCAGCAATTTTCCCAATACCTTCGCTTATATTTCTTTCTACAGTTTCTATTTTGTTTATCTCGATATCCGAACGGTAAACAACATTTTTAACAAGTTCTGAATTGTCTCTTTTATTGTCTTCATTGTTCATTTCTGGATAAATGTGCAAAGTGTTGAGAATTTTGGTTTTCGCTCCACCATAAAGTAATTGCACAAACTGTAGCAAATTTAAATCATCTGATGTTTCATTTAAATATGTGAGGAAACTTTTAGATTTCTCGAAATTGAGATTGGTATATTTTTCTTTATCTAAATTAATTTTTGTTTGAAGACTTGCATTTTCCACTACTATAGACGACACGAAACAAGTTATTAAAATTAATATAACAGTTCCATTTACTACTTGTATGGATAGAATATTGTTCTCGTACCCAACCATTATTACCGCCAAAGTTGCAGCAGCGTGTGAGGTACTTAAGCCAAAAATCATTTTGCGGTCGGTGCTTTTTAAGCGGAATAATTGTTGAACTACAAACGCTGCCAACCATTTGCTACAAATTGCAAATACAGTAAGTACTAATGCAAAATATAAAGTGTTGAAATCGTTAAATATTACTTTAATATCAATCAACATTCCTACAGAAATAAGAAAAAACGGTATAAACAAAGCATTGCCTACAAACTCAATTTGATGTCTCAGTCTTGAAGAATGGGGTATTAATTTATTCAATACTAAACCCGAAAAAAATGCTCCGATGATTGGTTCAACCCCTGCCATTTCTGCTAAAAACGAAGCGAAAAAAACAACAGCAATTACAAAGATATACTGTGAAGATTTTTCATATTCCAACTTTGCTAAAAACCATTTTGAAATTCTGGGAATTACAAAATACATTATTGCAGTAAAAATGAGCAACGAAGTAATTAAAGTTAGCGCAAACGTGCCCATTTCACCGCTATTCTTGCTTGATTTGGAAATAACTGCTAGCAGTATTAAAACAGCTGTGTCGGTGAGAATGGTACCCCCAACCGTAATGGCGACAGATTGTAGGTTTGAGAGTCCGTATTTAGACAAAATAGGATAAGAAACCAAAGTGTGGGTTGCAAACATACTGGCAGTTAACCAACTAGCAATTGAATTTAATCCTAAAAAACTATTGCAAACAAAATAACCCAAAAATAAAGGAATGCAAAAAGTGAGTAAGCCGAAAATTAAACTTTTGTTCTTGTACTTTTTAAATTGATCTAAATCTAGTTCCAAACCAGCAATAAACATTATGTAAAGCAAGCCGATAAGCGCAAACAATTTGAGTGCTCCACCTTGCTCTAAATAATTTTCACCAATTACATTAAAACCTTTCGGACCAATAATTAAACCTGCGATAATTAAAATAATGATGGACGGAATTTTAAGTTTCCTTAATAAAATAGGAGAAACCAATATGATGAGTAAAAGGATAGAAAAAATCAGGACATTGTTCTGCAGAGGCAAATCAAATGCGTGGAAAACATGTTCAAAAAAAGAATTCATAATGATGGATTTTTTCTTCTGCGAAATTAAGAATATTAAAGTTATCTCAGCTTCAATAAATAATGAACCGTGTTAATATTTTTGTTTGCTTATCTTTGTGAAAAATTGATTATTCATGCGCTTCGAACTCACCAAGGAATTTGTTGAAAGATTGGAAACTGCCATTGCGCAGAATGATCTTCATTGGATTGAAGAAGAAATTTCGCATCTTCACTTTGCCGATATTGCCGAAATACTTGATGAACTTGACAACGACGATGCTAAATTCGTTTATTTCTTGCTACATGAAGACTTGCAGGCAGATGTTTTCATGGAACTTGAAGAAGATGTCCGCGAGCGTTTCTTAAAATCTTTATCTAATAAAGAAATTGCCGATCAACTTGAAAATTTAGATTCTGATGATGCCGCAGACATCTTAGGTGAATTATCTGATAGCAAAATCCAAGAGGTGATTGCCGAAATGGAAGATGAAGCTGCGGAAGACATTGTAGATCTATTGAATTACGATGAAGACACCGCTGGTGGTTTAATGCAAAAAGAGTTTATCCAAGCAAAAATGGATTGGCCAGTTAACCGAGCTTTAGTAGAATTAAGAAGACAGGCAGAAGATGTTGAGCAGGTATATTCAATTTATGTGGTAGATGACAACAATCGCTTGCTTGGAGTTTTGTCTTTAAAAAGATTGCTTTTTGCAAGTCCTAAAACTAAAATTTACGACTTATTTCAAGCAAAAAATATAATTAGCGTAAAAACCAGCGATCCTTCAGAAGATGTGGCGCGAATCATGGAAAAATATGATTTGGTGTCTGTACCAGTTGTAGATTTGCAAAATAAATTGGTAGGGAGAATTACCATTGATGACGTTGTAGATATCATAATGGAAGAGGCTGACAAAGATTTCCAGTTGGCTTCTGGTATCTCTGAAAATATAGAATCTACAGCCAGTGTTTGGCGACTTTCGAGAGCAAGAATGCCTTGGTTAATTATTGGTATGTTGGGAGGAGTTTTGGGCGCGCAAGTTATTTCAAATTTCGAATCGAGCATTAGTGCGGTGCCGGCGCTTGCCTTTTTTATTCCGCTAATTACTGCAATGGGAGGAAATGTTGGAGTACAATCTTCAGCCATTGTTGTGCAATCATTGGCAAGAGGAAACGATGCATTTGGTAGTATTTTTAAAAAATTAGCTAAAGAATCTTTGGTTGGATTGCTAAATGGAGTGTTTTTAGCTGGATTAATTTACGGAATTGCAACAGTTTTCGAAAATTCAACATTGGGTTTGGTGGTTAGTATTTCGTTGTTTATAGTGATTATTTTTGCGGCAATATTTGGAACTTTAATTCCACTTTTACTTAACAAGTATAAGATTGATCCAGCCTTGGCCACGGGACCATTTGTCACTACGTTGAATGATGTCTTGGGATTATTTATTTATTTTACCGTGGGGATGTTGTTGTATTCTTTATGAGATTTTACAGGCAATTAAAACTTTATTTTGTTCAGAATGAAGTTTTAATTCTAAATACTTATAAATTAAGATTAGTAATTCTAAGTGCTTGGCCTTATGTGACTTTCATTCCGTATTTTCTTAAAAAAGGCAATAATCTCCACTTTTGACATTTTTGCCAATTCAGCACCCAATTTGACTTTTTGCTCCCGTGCAAATTTCACTGCATCAAATCCATCTGACTGCTTGTCTTTTTTACTTTTCATTTTAATTGCCGTAAGTTATTAAATCTCGAGGTGAACGAATTTCTAATTGTCTGTAACCTTTCTTTATATTTATAGAATTATAACCTCGTATTCTCTCTATATTTACGATATGCTTAAAATTCCAACTTACTGGTAAAACGGCTCTGTTAATCGTTGCAAGTGCAATATGTAAACAGTCTGCATAACTAGTTAATCCAACTACTTTTTCTGTAATATATTAAATCGCCAGAACCACGTCATCATCATTTTCCTCTAAAAATTCTATATTTTCACTTTTTAAATTAAGAATGATATCAATAATCTTTTTTGGAGTTGGCTCAAGTTCTCGTTGAATAACTGCAGAAAGTTAAATTTTAAATTCACCTTTATGAATTCTAGCAATTAAGGGTTTTGTAAACTCTTCAAATTCCTTATAAAAACAACCTCCAAATACATAAGTATCTAATTATAAACGTTGTTTTACCATACAATAACTATAAGAAATGATAGTAAGTGAAAATTCTGCTCACAATTTCTATTTTAATTTAAAGTATTTAAGAAATCTTATACAAAATAAAAATTCCAATCGTAAAAACAAAAAACACCATAATGCCCAACCGCCAAAAAGCTGCTACTTCTTTTTCGTATTTCTTGGTATTCTTAAAATAAGTTTGATAATCTAAATAAATAGGAAGCGAATTTTTGGATCTTGACCTACCATTAAGCAAATAAGATCTGCGAACTTTTTGACTAAGGCCAGGTTTCTCTTCAGCAGTCACCATACTAAGCTCGCAACTACTTTCTTCATCATTGGAATGGGTCATATTTTTCTGTTTTGCTTTGAGGAAATTACTAAAAATTTTAAAACAAACAAAAACTTTAACAAACAAAATTTCAATTATCATCTTCAATCCGTTTGGGAATATTTGTATATTCACCCCTTAAATTAAGACTTAAGATGGAAAATTCGACAGCTACAGAAACAAATTACCGTGCATTAATAACCTTAACCACCGTCTTCTTTTTTTGGGGATTTATCGCCGCAGGTAATAGTATTTTCATTCCTTTTTGCAGAGAGTTTTTTAATCTTGATCAGTTCCAATCTCAGTTAATTGATTTTGCTTTTTATGGCGCATATTATGTTGGTGCACTGGTTTTATTTATGTTCGGCACACTCAGCGGTCGTGACATGATTGGAAAATGGGGCTACAAGCTCAGCATAATTTACGGCTTGATCATTTCAGCCTTGGGTGCTGCCACAATGATTTGGTCGGTTGACAGAGAGCAATTTTTACCAATGCTTTTGGGATTGTTTATCGTTGGATTGGGATTTTCAGTTCAACAAACATCAGCCAATCCATTTATGATTGCTTTGGGCGAAGAAAAGTCTGGCAGTAACCGCATAAATTTGGGCGGAGCAATAAATAGTTTAGGTACAACCATCGGACCCATTTTAATTGGTTTGGCATTGTTCGGCACTACCAAGGCTATTAACGATGATATGATTAATGATTTAGACCTGAATAAAGTTGAAATCCTCTATGCTTTTGTTGGAAGTTTGTTTATTTTGGTAGCAATTATTTTTGCAGTTTCAGAAAGACTGCCTGCAATGATAAATCTTTCACCCATTGAAAAATCTAACAAAGCACTTGTCGCCCTCGGATTAATAACCCTTTTTCTTGCAATAACTTACCTTCCTGTTCTTACCAGTTATAATTCTGATAAAGCGAAAGACTTGGTTCAAATAGAACAGGATTACGACAGTTTAACACACGATGATAATGGAAATGAAACCACAAATTTCACTGAATCGCAATTATTAACAAAAACAGATTTAAGCGGCAAAGCAACTGCCATGAGATTAGAACTAGACCAATACAGAATGAAATGGTTGTTGATGGGACTATTTTGTGTTGTTTTCGGAATAATTGTCATTCAATTTTTAGCCAAACGTAAAAAAGAAGGTTGGGGAGCAATGCAATATCCGCAACTTACCTTGGGCATGTTGGCAATTTTTACCTACGTTGGTGTTGAAGTTGCTATTGGTAGTAATCTTTCAGAATTTTTAAAGTCAGACAATGGTTTAAACCTCGAAGCTTCACAAACGGCACCCTATATTGCCATGTTTTGGGGAAGTTTAATGATTGGCAGATGGGGTGGCTCCATCAATGCATTTAAATTGCAAAATAAAACCAAAATGATTTTAAGATTCATTGTTCCACTTGTTGCCCTTGGTGTGGTTTTACTTGCTGCATATATTGGCAAATATGATATTAGACCTTTTAAATGGTATTTTCTTTGTGTTTTGGTTCAGATTATTGCTTTTTATTTAACCGACGACAAGCCAGCAAAAACCTTAATGATATTTGGTTTACTTGGAATAACTTCTCTAACAATTGGATTGTTTACATCGCATCTTGTTGCAGTTTACGCCTTTTTAAGTGCTGGTCTATTTTGTTCAATTATGTGGTCTGCCATATTCTCATTGGCATTGGGAGGTTTGGGTAAATACCAAAGTCAAGGTTCGGCATTTTTAGTAATGATGATATTGGGTGGAGCAATTATACCACCACTTCAGGGCAAGTTTGCAGATGTAATAGGCATTCAAAATTCATTTTTCGTAGGTTTACTTTGTTTTATTTACATTGTAATTTTCGGGATTATGGCAAAGAAAATTTTGAGGAGGAGTGGGGTTTTGTTTGAGTGAGTTAACGCGCATTCACATATACCGCACGTAAATAAAACGCGACCATTGCGGTAGCCATTAAGCTTAAGATTAATGCGAAAACATACGGAAATATTCCAAAAAGGTAAATGCTCAATGCAATAAGGAGACCGCCAAAAACTGCGATTGGTAAACCAAATATTATCAAATACACAAAAATTATTAGTAATAATTTAAATAAACCAATTGAATTTGAATGCTCAAAATTTGACGTACGTTTATCATAATTATCATTCAGAATAGGAGTTATTATTTGTGAACCTTTTTCATTAATTAATTCCTCATTCAATTCTCTCGAATTTTGCATAGGAAAAAACATTCTCATTAAAAATCTATTGCTGTCAACATTTTCCTTTCTGAGACTATTTTTATTGTCATTGTGCAGCAGTGTTTCAAAAACAGAAGAATCTATATTTAACTTACAACAGTTACTCATAAATGAAATATTATCTGATGAATCTGGTAGATTGATATCAAAATCTATTTTATAATTTTCTGTTTTATCGCCTATAAAATAGTTCTCCAAATTGGGCTTAAAAT
>JBBSUQ010000098.1:0-12102 GCA_038234235.1 Flavobacteriales bacterium | reverse complement strand
TGAACTGTTTGTAGCCAAATTCCCTCTCGATCTTGGCACCGCTCTCGAGATTCTCGTCGTAGAAACCGACAAGTTCGAAGAGTTCGGATTGCTGAAGCAGGCGCAAATGGATCTTGCCAAGATGGCCGGCACCTAAAACCCCGATTTTGGGCATAACGTTTGTTTTGAACAAAAATAGGAAATATTGTAAAAAAGATAAATGCGCAATGTGATTAAATTATACACCTCAAATTTGCGAAACAAGAATTAAATAAAATATTCAATGTATTTAATTGTTGTAGTTTCACGAAATTAAAAAAGTAATCTAATTTTTAAATAACCATAAAATATTTTCTTATGAAACAAATTTTACTACTTTTCGCAATTTGCTCTCTAGCAACATTAACTTCTTGTTCGACAACGCAAGAGAATTCTTTTCCTAAAAGCGATTACACCAACGCGGGCATCCCTAAGTTGCCGGAAACACCAGAAATGAAATCTTTTAAAGAGTCATTAAGACATATGAGCCTGGAAGCTAGGTCTTTGCATAAAAATGGTGCTGGCGGTTCACTGGCCAAGAGAGCGGAGCAAGAATATATGATAATGTCCTCAAAATCGCTGCTTGTGAAAGCAGGTTATTCACAAATAGATCTTGACATTTCCAATAAAAACCTTTTTCGTTTGGCTTTAAAAGAATACATTAAGCAATCATCTAACTATAAAACTTACTAATATGAAATTTCTAACTGTTGCTATAATTCTCTTTTCTGCTACCAATTTGTATGCACAAAAAACAATTCACATTATCAACAATTCAAATTCAGATTTTGATATCTGACATATTGGGACTATGAGTACCGCATCATCAACATATCCAAAATTTGAGTCGCTTATCAATGGCACAAACGGATTTGGACAGTTTACCGTTCCTGCTCACACCATCGAGGAACTCGATGCAGTTCCTGTCAGCAATACAGTCTTTCCATTTGTTGCTACATTTAGTAATATTTTTCCATCTTGGGCTCATATTATAAGCTCAACGACGTCGGGGCCTGTGATGACGAGCGCCACTGTGGCGAACGTGTATGGAACTACTCAAGTATTTGATTATATGAAAACCCAAGTACGGCGAAACAATACTTTCCCACCGCCTCATAATGTTGGTGGTGGCAATTTGAGGCCTGGGCAGACAAGTCCTTATAACTGGACATTTTACAATCTTTCACAGGGTGGTGTGGTAAACATTATGCAGTTTCCGGGTGAAGATGAAGTTTACGTGTTTATCAATGATTGAGATATGATCAACAACATTAGTATAAATTAGCAATGAGAAAAATTATTTTATTTATAGCACTCTCTGTTTATGGATATTCATATTCACAAATATTTCCATACCAAAGATCATGGGCAACCTATTATGGTGATGACTCCTTGAGAATTATAGACAACGACATTGACAGCCAAGGAAATGTTTACTTGGTCGGGTTTGTAAACAAACAAGATTATACTGACAGTAACTTTATTGCCTCAGTAGGAGCAAATCAAACAGAGTATGGCGGTGGTAAAAGCGATGGCTTCATTGCAAAATTTTCAGCAGGGGGATTGTTGATATGGTCATCATATTTTGGTGGCGAGAACACTGACTATTTTACGGGTATGTGTATAGATGGTAATGATAACATTTATATTGTAGGTCGCACAAACAGCGCTAGCAATATCGCTACCCCGCAGGCATACCAAGATAATTTAATAGGCGTTGACAATGTTTTCATAACACGAATGACATCAAATGGCAGTGTAATCTGGTCTACCTATTATGGGGGGCTTTCTTCAAATGAAATTCAGTATACCGACAATCAAAATTTATTAGCACAAGGTAGAGGCGACATTGTTACTGACAATTTAGGCGGACTCTACTTCTATTGCTATACACGTACAGAAGGGATGGCTACAAGCGGCGCTTTCCAAACAACTTTCAATGCGCTCACTAAGCAACTTTTATCAAAATTTACCGTAGATGGTCAGCGAGTTTGGGCAACATACTATGGTATAAACAGGTCATCTTTGTCCTCAATATCCATCAATGAAAGCGGAATTTTTGTGGCAGGTTCCACTATTGACTGCATGCCTTTTGGCACGTTCAATACATATTTTGCAACAGCTGGTGCACATCAACCAATCCCAGGGGGATGCAATGATCTGTATATTTCAAAGTTTGATTTTTCCGGCGATAGAATCTGGAGCACATACTATGGAAATTCGACATCCGAGTCGGTCGGAGGTCACGCCCTGAGTGCTACAAACGAAGGTATTTTTCTCGCAGCGTCTATTTTTACTGGCAATGGCAACAACAATCTCACTACCGTGGGAAGTTTCCAGGAGGGAACTTCGTCTAATATTTCAACTAATATCCTCGTAAAATTTAGTAATAATGGGGTCAGACAGTGGGCAACGCTATATGGAGACCGTGAAAATACTGGCAATAACAACGAAGGCCTTAGCTTACCCACTGTCTCAGCAGACCTTGCTGGAAATGTATTTTTGGGCGGCTATACTAGATATTTAAGCAATTTAACGTCGTCTGGAAGCTATCAAGAGGAGAACGCTGGTTTATTTGATAACTTCACCGCCAAGTTTAACCCACAGGGCAAGAGACTTTGGGGCACCTTTTACGGCGGCACCAATTACGAATTCCCCCCATTGAAAACTCTTACTTACGGCAATGATTTCTATATTATGGGAATGACCAATAGCACCGAGGGCATTTCAACTCCCGGCAGCTACCAGCCGGATTATGCCACGAACGTTTTCCAGCCCACGTACTTGCCATCGAATATCTTTATTGCCAAATTTGGTCAATCGTTGGGCACGCAGCAATTCTCAAAAGACAATTTAGTGCTTTTTCCAAACCCTGCGGTAAGTTCTTTTACAGTACGAGATTCAAAAGCTTCAAACGATTCTTTTGAATTTATGATATATGATGTTACCGGTAGAGTATTGAAGAACGGGGATGCAAATTTCAATCAACAAATAAACATTGAAGGTCTTTCGTCGGGAAATTATATTGTGAAGATTGACCAGGGTACTGCAACCGCAAGTCTTAAATTGATAAAAAAATAGACATTGCCTGTTCAAATTCCCTCTCGATCTTGGCACCGCTCTCGAGATTCTCGTCGTAGAAACCGACAAGTTCGAAGAGTTCGGATTGCTGAAGCAGGCGCAAATGGATCTTGCCAAGATGGCCGGCGCCTAAAACCCCGATTTTGGGCATAACGTTTGTTTTGAACAAAAATAAACAATATTGCCCAACCACATCCCCGCATTCCTGCATTATTCGATTTTACATTCCAGCAAACCAAAACCTGAAACTTTGAACTTGAAACCTCCAACCGTCATCCAAAATCTTTCAATTTCTTGATTTTTCAATCTTTTAATTTCTTGATCGGTGAGCTTGTCGAACCTTTGGCCGCGCGTCAATCCTCCAATTAATAATGCATACATTTACAATGACAAAAGCGAATTTTGTCATACCAAGCCACCTCAAAATGGGGAGATATGTATGACGGGGTCGTGCATATACAATAGTTACCAGTAATTTTTTCCCAACTATGGAGACACAATTCATAAATTTAAAATCTCACGAAACAGACAAGCCAATCTATCGTATAATGACTTTTGAACATCTGAAAGAAATGTTCCAAAGCAAGAGAAACACACTATTAAACCCATCAAAATGGAGGGACAAACATGAAAACTTGTTTTTAAATGCAACAATAGAAATTAGTGGATTACAACTGAAATCTGAACTAGGTAAAAGTATGTTTTGCCAATGTTGGTCCTTCACAAAAGAAAGTGATACAATGTGGCAAGCATATTCACCAAATAAAAATTCGGTTAAGATTTCATCAACACCTCGAAAACTATTATCTGGTCTGTTTGAATTAGATCAAAATATTCACAAAGTTTTTGTTGGAAAAGTAGAATATTTAACTTCCTTAAAACTGGAAAAATTATTCAAGGAAGACGCTAAAGATTGGATATTTGAACAAGGAGGTTTAGGTATAAGTAAAACACTGCTTTATAAGAGATATCCATTTAAAAGTGAAAATGAAGTGCGATTAATTTATAATACATTTATTGATCCTAAAAGAGAAATCCTAAAGTATGATTTTGATCCGAGTCAATTAGTTAATGAAATTGTTTTTGACCCAAACATCGACTATTTAGATTTTAAGTCTAAAAAAATAAAACTAAGAGAATTAGGACTTAAAAATAATATTGTGAAATCAAATCTTTACAAGTCTCCGAAATTCAATATTATAAAATAAAACTGCTTGTATCAGCCGTTTCGCGCAATTGCGAATTTTGTGGTAAATTCAAGTTTACGTTTCGCAAGAAAGATTATCTTAGCAGAAAAATTTCGGTTACGAAGTTCGCAACCTCGCAAAGCCGCAAAACGTTAGCGGCAAGACGAGCGCCGGAACGTAAAAATTGCCATGAATACAAAAAATTACGATCTTTAAAATCAAGGAAAAGATGAATCTAGAAACCCGTAAAATATCTTTCGTTCAAGAATTTCTCAGACTTCAAAATGAGGAAATTGTAATTGGTCTTGAAAAATTACTTCACAAACGCAAAGCTGAATTAATTGACTATGATATGAAACCAATGAGTCTTGAAAAGTTCAATGCAGACATTGATCAATCTATTGCAGATTCAGAAAATGGACGTTTGATTTCAGCAAGTGATTTAAAAGCTAAAATTCAAAAATGGAGTTAACTGTTTATTGGACACAAATTGCGGAAGACAAATTAAATGACATTTTTGAATATTATAAATTTAATGCAGGAATTAGAGTTGCGCGAAAACTGATAAATGGAATTATCGATACGTCTCTTGAATTAGATAAAAATGCGTACGGCGGACAAAAAGAAATTCTACTGGAAAATAGAATTCAAGGATTTCGATATACAGTTTTTAAAAGCTTCAAAATTTTATATTGGATAGACGAAACGAACAAAATCATATTTATTTCAAATGTTTTTGACAGCAGACAAAATCCTCAAAAAATAAATCAATCATAAGAATGTCCTGCCGCCAACAGCCGCTTCAAGATATTGCTGGTTTTCGTTTAGAAGTTCGTCTATTTTTGCTAAGTTTGATTTCGGTGGTGGAGAAAACTCTGCTTCTATTTCCGTAACTTCTCAAAGCGGCGGGACGTTGTGCGTCAGTTTCGCAGAACGCAGATAAAAACCAAAGAAAATATGAAAGAAGAAGATTTATTACCATTTATAAATAATCCGAAGTCCTTATCTGCACATTTCAGAAAATTGTTCGAGAGAAGAACTAATTTAAAAAAAACTAAAAAGCGAAATAATATTACTCAAAAACAGAGAGAAGAAATTTTAGAAAAAAGCAATTTTAGTTGCCATATCTGTGGCGAAAAATTAGACATTAAAAACTTTCAAGCAGACCATATCTTACCTCATTCGACTGGAGGAAATTGCAATTCAGAAAACTTTCTCGCTTCTTGTCATTTCTGTAACAATTATAGATGGAATTATTTGCCTGAAGAAATTAGATGGATAATTAAAGTTGGAGTTTGGGCAAAAACGCAAGTGGAATATGAAACTGAAAGCGGAAAAATAATTGCAGAGAATTTCGTAAAACACGAATTATACAGAGAGAGTAGAAGAAATACTCAAAGAATACCAATGGAAATTGATTTAAATCAATTTCCACTAAAAGCAAAAATTGATTACTCGAAGTTTAAAGTGTATAAAAAACCGAACGGCTAACAGCGGTTTTGCAAGATTGCGAAATATGTGGTAAAATCACGTTTATCTTTCGCAAGAAATTTTTTCTTAACAGAAAAATCTCGTTTACGAAGTTCGCAACCTCGCAAAGCCGCAAAACGTTAGCGGTGATGGTACAGCGACAGCTTAAACTTCAACGTTATAAAATGAACTAACAGAGATTTAGCTATAACAAAAGAAGATTTGACTACATTTAGTTTTCTATTCTTACGGACTTTTGCAATGCAATTATGCAAACTAAAAAATGAAAATTACACTCACAGGCTCGTTAGGACATATAGGCAAACCACTAACTCAACATCTAGTGGAAAAAGGACATCAAGTTACCGTTATCACCAGCTCCGCTGAAAGACAAAAAGACATTGAAGCAGTCGGATTAGTTGCTGCAGTTGGCTCATTGGAAGATGTAGATTTCATTGTAAGCGCCTTTAATAATGCAGATGCAGTTTATACCATGGTGCCTCCCGCCAATTATTGGGACCAAAGTCTTGACCTTTTAGGTTATTATCGCAGGCTTGGTACCAATTATGCAGAGGCTATTAAACAGGCAGGCGTAAAACACGTTGTAAATTTAAGCACCATAGGTGGGCACTTAGACCATGGAAATGGCATTTTACTTGGTGCTCATCATATAGAAAAAATGTTAAACGAATTAAGCTCTGATGTTTCAATTACACATTTTAGGCCAACAGAGTTCTATTACAATCTTTTGCCACAGGTTCAATCGGCTAAAGATAATAGTTTTATAGCATCAAATATTGGTGGTGAAGTTGTCAACGTTTGGGTATCACCATTGGATATTGCCGCAGCTATTGCAGAAGAGATAACATCAAATTTTACTGGAAGAAAAGTGCGATATGTGGCAAGTGAAGAAATTACATACAATGATTTGGCAATTATCTTGGGTAAAGCAATCTGAAAACCAGATTTGAAATGGTTGGCTTTGAGCGATCAGCATATGGAGAGCGGTGCTGTAAACGTTGGAATGAAACCAGAGATAGCAAAAGGACTTACAGAAATGTATGCCGCCATTAACAGCGGATTATTGTATGAAGATTACAAAATGAATAGGCCAAAAACTATGGGAAACATAAAAGTCGTGGATTTTGCCAAAGATTTCGCAGCAGCCTATAATAACTTGTAATTCAATAAATGGGTAAAAACCAATAGCGTCTTAAACGTTTAGAAAAAATCACAAAAAAATAGGGTTAAATCTAGTATCTCAAAGTATCTGTGAGTTGAACAACAAAACAACTCCCTCTCAATGCAATTTTTACTTTGTTTTCTTAAATAATTGCAAAATAATTCCACAAATTAAAAAAATAGAAATATGAAAATTACAATCACAGGTTCATTAGGAAACATCAGCAAAGCACTCACTCAAAGTTTGGTGCAACAAGGGCAGGAAGTGACAGTGATTTCCAGTAAAACTGATAAGAAAATTGACATCCAAGCAATAGGGGCAATTGCTGCCATCGGTTCTATTGATGATGCAGGTTTTCTTACCGCAGCATTTACAGGTGCAGACGCAGTATATTGTATGATACCGCCAAATTTTGCAGCAGAAAATCAAGTTGATTACTACAGCAAAGTAGCCAGTAATTATGCAAAAGCAATTACAAAATCAGGCGTAAAACGAGTGGTTGATTTAAGTAGTTATGGCGCACATTTAGAAGCAGGGACAGGATTTATTGTTGGGTCTTATCATGTTGAGCAAATTTTTAACGCCCTTTCAAATATTTCAGTGACACATATTCGGCCAGGATATTTTTATTACAACTTGCTGCGCATTGTAGGCATGATTAAGAACAATGGTTTTATTGCCTCTAATTTTGGCAATGAAGATAAATTAGCAATGGCTTCGCTTTTAGATATTGCAGCTGCTATTGCAGAAGAAATAATACAACCTGATTCAGAAAACAAAGTGCGATATGTGGTAAGCGACGATAAAACCTGCAATCAAGTACCAGCAGTTTTAGGCAGGGCAATTGGTAAGCCTGATCTGCAATGGAAAACATTTCCAAACGAGCAGGTGCAGATTGCCATGGAAGCAAGGGGAATGTCCGCAGCGACTGCATCTGTAATGGTAGAATTGGGAGATGCAACACATAAAGGCTTGCTTCGCGAAGATTATGATTTACATAAACCATCCGAAATGGGCAAAGTAAAAATAGAAGATTTTGCAAAGGAATTTGCAATAGCATTTAATAAATAGTTAAATTTTAAAACAATAGAATTAATCATGAATAAAACTAAAATTGCGCTGGTTACAGGCGGTAGCAGAGGCTTGGGAAAAGACATGGCGTTAAAATTAGCCAAAAAAGGATTGGATGTTATTATTACTTTCAACAGTAATAAAATAGAAGCTGATAAAGTAGTTACTGAAATTGAAACACTAGGCAGAAAAGCACATGCACTTCAACTGGATGCATCAGATTACAACCAATACGAACCTTTTTTTAAAGAACGTTTAGCACAGGCTTTACGATTTAAATTTGAAGACAAAAAAGTTGACTATTTGGTGAATAACGCTGGTTTTGGAATCCACAAATCTTTTCAGGATACTACTGTTGACGACTTTAATGATATGGTTCACATACATTTAATGGCGCCATTTTTTATAACCCAAAATGCGTTGCATTATATGAATGATGGCGGCGGAATTGTAAATATAAGTTCTGGTTTGACACGATTTTCTACGCCAGGTTACGCAGCTTACGCCACAATGAAAGGTGCTGTTGAAACACTTTCAAAATACCAGGCAGTCGAATTGGGAAGTCGTAAATTAAGAGTAAATACTTTAGCTCCTGGAGCAATAGAAACTGATTTTGGTGGAGGCGCTGTGAGAGATAATAAAGACCTAAACCAAATGTTGGCCAATCTAACCGCACTTGGAAGAGTTGGTTTACCCGATGATATTGGAGGTGTAGTTGCTTTTCTGTGCTCCGATGAAGCTAAATGGATAAATGGTCAACGCATAGAAGTATCGGGCGGAGTTAATCTTTAAAACAAGCACAAAATGCAAGCAAAAGTTCCCATTCATATAAAATCAGTAACAGAATATCATAACCTTCGAGGTTTGCCAAAGCCCGAGCATCCCTTGATTAGTGTGATACATTTAGATGAATTAGAACAACTAAAAAGTATGCAAACAAGTTGGGTATTATGTATAATTATTTGCTTGAGAACCGAGAACACTTGCAATATTTTGATGTTCTAACCGAGGTAAGATTATGGTTTATTTAAGTTCAACGGTACTATAAACAAAGCTTTTACGCATGATAGTTCCAAGAATGGTGGTAAAATGGCGCTATCCCGTAATATTTTGAAGTGGGTAATTTGTTCGTATTTTTGTAAAAACGGCGCGAGGTTCTATGTTTTCGGGCATTTTTTGCCATTTCGGGCATTTTTAAAGTGGGTACTTTGTTTTTAACCCCCATAGTATTTGATTTTTATTCCATTGCATTAAAAAGAAATTTTGATGCAAAAGTGAAATATAAATACGGGCAACAAACCTACGACTTTGATGAGGGTGTTCTGTTTTTCATTTCACCAAATCAGGTTTTTTCGGTGGAAACTAATGGGAATTATAAACTTTCGGGGTGGATGCTACTTATTCACCCCGACTTTTTTTGGCAAACAACATTGGCAAAATCAATAAAGCAATACGAATATTTTAGCTATGCTGCAAATGAAGCTTTGCATCTTTCGGACAAAGAAGAAACAACAATTATAAACATTTTCAAAAGTATTCAACAGGAATATCATTCCAATATTGACAAATTCAGTCAGCCGGTAATTAACACCCAAATTGAATTATTACTCAATTATTCCGATAGATTCTACCATCGTCAGTTTATTACAAGAAAAATAAACAGTCATCAAATCTTAATTCGGTTAGAACAAATAATTAATGGGCATTTTGACAATGATAAATTAATAAACTTTAGCTTACCAACCGTACAAGATATAGCGAAGACTTTAAATGTATCGCCAAACTATTTGAGCAGTTTACTCAAAGAACTAACAGGACAAAGCACACAACAACACATACAGAACAAATTAATTGACAAGGCAAAGGAAAAGCTATCAACTACAAATTTATCTGTGAGTGAAATTGCCTATCAGTTAGGTTTTATGTATCCGCAATCATTTAGCAAAATTTTCAAAACCAAAACTAATTTTTCACCGTTGGAATTTAGAAAATCATTTAATTGAAATGCTAACCTAGAAAACCAAAGTTAGTTTATATTTGGAGAGGTTCGTGCCAAAACACGCCACAGCTCATTTACAAGCACGTTATCGGCAACTGTAAAACTACACCCAACAAACAATGACAATCTCGACTGAAATTTTAGAACGTCTTTTTGAAAACTTCGAAAACTTTGTTTCGACAAAGGACAAAAAGCCATTCACAGACTTTAAAGGTTCTCAATATATAGACACAGCCGAGAATTATAAATATTCTGTTTATGATGAAGCAAGAGAAAATCTTGGACAAAAATGGTGGAAATCAGAAGACATTGGGAATGGCAAAATTCAAAATGCTGTAAGTTCTGCAATTAAGACGACAGTAACTCACAACTATCAAACGGTTGACAATAATCTTGTGGATTGGAGGAAAAAAGATGCTTTTGCTAAAACTGACAAAAACAAAAATCTCGAAACAACACTTTTCAATTTTTACAAAAGCAAAATATCAAATCAATCAGCTTTTGAAACGTTTATTGACGAAAAATTAAGTTACCAATTTATTGCTTATCTATTTTTTCTAAAAGACAGAAATCAATTTATGCCAATTTCTCAAACAAAACTTGATGAAATTATTGAGCTTATTGGAATTGGTGATTTTAAAACTAGTCATAAACTTTCTTGGGAAAATTACACAACTTATATCAGCTTAATTAAACAGACAAGAGAATTTTTAAAAACCAAGGACAGTAATACATCTTTGTTAGATGCTCATTCTTTTTTGTGGATTATTGGAAATCAAATGAAAGGTTTTATAGCAGAAACATCTACAAAACAAAAAAATATAAACGGCAATATTCAAGAAGAAAATGAAATAATAAGGAAAAAAACTTTTTCAAAAGCATCTGAACTAAATAGTTTGGAATGGACTGAAATATTGCAAAACGAAAAATTAACTAATAATCTTAATTTAGCAATTTTTCAAGCCTTGTATTCTTTTCAAGACCACAAAGCATATGCAAGTCAAATCGCCCTAATTTTAGAAACGACTCATCCGCCATTAAATCTAGAAATTGGACGATATGCAAAACGTATTGCCGAACATTATGACATAAACTTTACTGCAAGAAGTGCTGAAAAATTTAAGTTTTGGGACTTGTTTTTTAACGGTTGGGTCGAAGGGACAAAGTTTGTCTGGCAATTAAGACCTGAATTGGTTGAAGCCTTAATTGCAACAGGGCTGACAGGCGATGAAACTTATCCTGACGAACTTCCAACGGAAAATACAGAAGAACTGTTTGAAGGTATTAAGCGAACAGTAATCGTAAACTCATACGAAAGGAATTCGAAAGCAAGACAACTTTGTGTTAAACATTGGAAGGCAATCTGTGCGGTTTGCAGTTTTGACTTTGAAAAAACCTATGGAGAAATAGGAAAAGGATTCATACACGTTCATCATTTAACACCAGTTTCACAAATCGGAAAAACATATCAAGTTGACCCACTAAAAGACTTAATTCCAGTTTGTCCGAATTGCCATTCAATGCTACACAAACAAGAACCACCTTTGACAATTTTCGAGCTTAAATCACGACTAAACAATGACGACTGAAATAACAGCAGCAGGTAGCAGCACCTAAAAGAAATTGGCTGTTCAGTGGTTAAATGATCGGGAGTGGTGGCAGAAGATAATTCGTTCCGAACTTAGCAACAGCGCAAAGCGCGAGAACGTTAGTATTCATGCTCTGACGATAGAAGAAATATTGGTCGTTCTTCACAAAATGGACAAACTAGTAAAATTGACAATATATAATTGCGTAAATTTAAAAAAATTTTGTAGAAAATCCATCTAAGCAAAATAACAAAACACAATCAAAATGGCAAAAACTACCATAGTAAAAATTACCAATAAGCGTAATAAATTACTCAAATCCCCCACCGGCATCAAAGGTTTTGACGAAATTACTGAAGGCGGGCTTCCGAAAAACAGAACAACTTTAGTTTCCGGAAATGCCGGCTCCGGAAAAACACTTTTTGGGATTGATTTTCTAGTCAAAGGTGCAACCTCTTATAACGAGCCAGGTGTTCTCATGTCGTTTGAAGAGACATGAGATGA
>JBBSUQ010000097.1:0-12205 GCA_038234235.1 Flavobacteriales bacterium | reverse complement strand
TCATCGTAAATTCTGCAACCAACATTTGATGATTTACAAATATGAAGTGTTTCTGATGCCAATCCGTCAGAAATATCAATCATAGAAGTTGGCACTACCTCTAGTTCTTTCAAAAACCTAATAATATCAGTTCTGGCTTCTGGCTTAAGCTGGCGTTCAATAATATAATCATGCCCATCTAAATCTGGCTGAATATTAGCACTTGCTTTGAAAACCTCTTTTTCTCGTTCCAAAACTTGTAAACCCATGTAGGCGGCACCTAAATCTCCGGTCACAACGAGTATATCATTTTCTTTTGCTCCGTTTCTATAAGTAATTTTATCAATTTCGCATTTACCTATTGCTGTGATCGAAATCATTAGACCAGAAAAGGAAGTTGAAGTATCTCCACCAATTAAATCAACTTTATAGAAATCACATGCGGTTCTAATACCTGCATACAATTCTTCCAAAGCTTCAAGCGGAAATCTATTTGAAACAGCAATACTCACAGTAACTTGAGTAGCAGTTCCGTTCATTGCACAAATATCACTCACATTGGTCGCAATAGCTTTATATCCCAAATGTTTAAGTGGCATGTACATCAGGTTAAAATGCACACCTTCCAATAATAAATCCGTAGAAACGAGTGTAGATTCAGTTTCATTCAATTTCAATACTGCAGAATCGTCACCAATGCCAAAAACCGTTGATTCGTTATTAATTTTAAACTTTTCAGTTAACTTATTTATCAAACCAAATTCACCAATATTGCTTAGTTCTGTACGTGTATCTTCCATACTGCAAATATAGTTCATACAAATGAATGCCTATCTTTAAGAGCAAAAAATTACCCAATTTAGTAAGGTTTTACACACATCGTTAAATATTACACAATTAAATGTTTGTAAAATTTACTGTATTAAATTATTAAAAATCAATTTGATAGATAGTAATTTCTAAATTTGTCGAATAATGGCGAGATTTATGAAATATGAATTACAACATTAAAACGATTATCATGAAAAAGCAATTTACAAATCAAACAACATTTCAGACTTTCTTAGCCTTTGCAAACATTGCGTTTTTAACTTTATGTTTGAATTCATGTCAATCTGAAAAGCACTCCGAAACTTTAGTCAACGACAGTAAAAATTCAATTCAAATTAATTCTCAGACATTAACCTCAAATAATAATTTCAACGAAACTAAAGATCTTCGCGAAGGTATTACTTGTGTTCATCAAGAATGGATTAATAAATAATATTCTATATTTCAACTAAACAATTTTTTCAATCTTTTCATATTTCCAACATTCTTGTATCTTTACCCTAAATTCACTTTTTTGTAAAATATGGGAGCATTCAACAACATTATTTCTGAAACTATTAATCATATTTGTACCATTACAATTAATCGTCCATCGCAACTTAATGCGCTTAATAAAGAGACGATAGAAGAATTACATGCTGCAATAAAGCAAGCCAATCAAGATTCCAAGGTAGGAGTAATAATACTTACAGGTTCTGGTGAAAAAGCTTTTGTAGCAGGAGCAGATATTAAAGAATTTGCAGATTTTTCAGTGGCTGAAGGTGGAAAACTCGCACAAAACGGTCAAGATATACTGTTTAGTTTTATAGAAAACCTTTCAACTCCAGTTATAGCAGCAATTAATGGATTTGCGCTTGGTGGCGGGTTAGAATTAGCAATGGCATCACATATCCGTATAGCTTCTTCAAATGCCAGAATGGGTTTGCCCGAAGTTTCTTTGGGAGTAATTCCTGGTTATGGCGGAACGCAAAGATTGGCGCAATTGGTTGGAAGAGGGAAGGCGAATGAGCTTGTTTTTACAGCCGCAATGATAAATGCCGAAGAAGCGCTAAAATGGGGCTTGGTAAATTATGTAGTTGATTTGGCCGAATTACTTCCAAAAGCTGAAGAAATTGCCAATAAAATTTTACAAAACTCGCCAACAGCCATTGGTTCGGCCATTAAAGCGATTAATGCTGGCTTTGAAGAGGGAACAAATGGCTTTGCAAAAGAAGTAGAAGAATTCGGAGTATGTTTCGGCACCAATGATTTTAAAGAAGGTACAACGGCATTTCTTGAAAAAAGAAAACCAAATTTCCGAAAATAATTGAGCGTAATAAAAAAATTAGCAAGTCAAACGGCGGTATACGGACTTCCAAGTATCGTTGGTAGATTGTTAAATTATTTTTTATTTCCACTTTATACCGCCTACTTTACCAATCCGGCAGATTATGGCGTCGTTTCAGAACTATATGCATATGTGGCATTTTTTGTGGTGCTGTTAACCTTTGGCATGGAAACTACCTATTTTAGATTCCTTCAAGAAAAAAGCGAGCCGAAATTTACATTTAAACATTCATTTTTCTCAGTTGCATTAATTAACGTTGTCTTTTTACTTTTACTATTTATTTTTCACGGAAAGATAGCTTCGGCAATGCTATACTCAGATCATCCGGAATATATTATTTTACTGGGAATAATTGTAGTGATAGATGCCATAAGTGCTTTGCCCCTCGCCCAGTTACGTGCAGAACAAAAAGCAAAAAAGTTTGCTATAATTCAATTTTCATCCATTCTCACAAATATTATCCTCAACCTCATATTTTTCCTGTTCTTTTTTGACTCAAACAATCCAGAATTTGGAGTTTTATTTATTTTAATTGCAAATTTAATTTCATCGCTCGTTAAACCTTTATTGCTTTATAAGAGTTTTATCGGCTTAAATTTTAAAGTGGAGTTCGACCTCATAAAAAAAATGTGGCGTTATGCTTGGCCTTTAGTTATTGCAGGTTTTGCAGGAATTATCAATGAGACGCTAGATCGAATTTTACTAAAACAAATATTGTATTCAGATACTGGCTCTTTGGTTTTTGCAGAAGCGCAAGTCGGCATTTATTCAGCTTGTTACAAATTGGCAATGCTCGTAACTATATTTTTGCAAGCCTACCGTTATGCTGCCGAACCATTTTTCTTTTCACAAATGAACATGCCCGATCGCAACAAAATGTACAGTAAAGTAATGAATTATTTTATTGCAGTTGTCTGTCTTTTGTTCCTTTTAGTTTCGCTCAATTTAGATATACTTAAACATCTTATTCGCAGCGAAGTTTACCTCACCGGAATTGATATAGTTCCAATATTATTATTGGCCAATGTTTTTCTTGGAGTTTACATCAATCAAAGCATTTGGTATAAACTAAGCGGACAAACAAAATACGGAGCCTACATTGCAGTTGGCGGCGCTATTCTAACTATTGCTATCAATTTCACATTTATTCCTGTTTACGGTTTTAGAGCATGTGCTTGGGCAACATTAATTGTATATGCACTACAAATGACCGCATCTTATTTGCTCGGTCAGCGCCATTATCCAATCAAATATAATTTGCGCAAGTTCTTTTTATATTTGAGCACCGCACTGGTTATTTTTGCTATATGTTTTTGGGTCAATGGAGAAAGTGGTGTATTTAACTTTTTCTTCAACAACATACTCATTTTACTATTTGTAGGTCTGGTCTATTATATTGAAAAACCGCGTAAGGTTGTCAAAAACTTATAGATTAAAGTTTATATCCAACGTTCAGTCTTAGCTTTTTCAAAAACAAAAAAGACACATATAAAAACAAAAAGTAAATAAAAACTATGGCACTCATAAAAGCATGCAGAGGCATTGAGCCAATTATAGGAGAAGATTGTTATTTGGCAGAAAACGCAACCGTTGTTGGTGACGTGCAAATGGGAGATCAATGTTCCGTGTGGTTCAATACCGTTATCAGAGGAGATGTTAATTCAATAAGAATGGGCAACAAAGTTAATGTGCAAGATGGCGCAGTTATACATTGCACCTATCAGAAAACCAAAGTTAACATTGGCAATAACGTTTCCATTGGCCACAACGCGCTCGTTCATGGTTGCACAATAGAGGATAATGTACTAATTGGCATGGGCGCAATAGTTATGGATAATTGTCACATACATAGCAACTGCATTTTAGCTGCCGGAGCGGTGCTTTTAGAAAATACAATTTTAGAATCTTGGAGCATTTATGCAGGTGTGCCAGCAAAAAAAGTTAAAACATTAAGTCCCGAATTTTTTAAAGGAGAGGTGCAACGCATCGCCGATAATTATGTAATGTATTCGGGCTGGTTTAAAGACGAGTGATATGAAAGATATTCAAAACCGAGAAGATTTGGTATTGTTAATAGATACATTTTACGGTCAAGTATTTCAAGATCCATTAATTGGTTTATTTTTCAAGCACATTAATTTCGAAGAACACAAACCTCACATGGTAAATTTTTGGGCGTTTGCCTTGTTAAGCGAAGCAGGTTACAGCACAAATGTTGTAGAAAAACATTCAAAATTCAGAATAAAACAAGAACATCTAGATCGTTGGTTACTAATTTTCGATAAAACTGTAAATCAACTTTTCCAAGGAGAAACTGCCGAAGCTGCAAAACAAAGAGCACGTTGGGTAGGGTGGACAATAGTTTCCAAAAGCATGTAGTTATTCTCATTTGGGCGTTTTCTCAATAATTTTAGTTTCGTGCCTCACCAAAAATTATCGAGAACCAGGCTTTTCATTCTAAAATTGCCCTTGCACAGCCTATTTTGCTAAACTTTGCCGAAGAGCTATCGCTTTCGCCAAAAAGCAAAATTATACCGTCCAAGAGCAATGTTTCCATTTCAATCCTTAACGCAAAAAAAGCTCGAATTAAAAACATTACTGGCCCATTAATAATAATTTGAATAAATAATATCCCTACAGACGTTGGGTTTTAATTCTACTCCACTTCGGCGAAAGTTCAGTGGCGGTTGCTTAGCACCCGCAGCGGCAGTCTCTCATCACAAGTAAATACTTTCTAAATTCTTGGACTTGAATTCGAGAACGCTTCATTTCTTTCAAAGGACCTTAGTCCCAAAGAAATAGGGGATTGAAGGCGTACTGAAATTGGTTGATTTTGGAGGAAGCTTCGCAGAAGATCCCGACAAAATCCCAATTTCAGGAGCATTTAAAATAAAGCGCTGGAACGAAAATCCTATTGAATGAAAAAGTTGCGCTTTAAAGTTCTTCGAAAGTCTTGATTTTTTGGTTCTTTTTGTCCCGATATAAATCGGGAGCAAAAGAACAAATAAAGTTTATCGGACGCTAAGTGAATTAAAAAATTAAATTTTGCGAAATTTAATTTTTTAATTCCAATTCAGCACTGGAGCAAGGTAAAGCACGATCTACTTTTTTAAACAAACCCTGCAGTACTTTTCCTGGTCCAACTTCCACAATTTCTGTTGCTCCATCTGCAATCATTTGTTGCATCGTTTGTGTCCATTTCACAGGTGCTGTAAGTTGGTCTATTAAATTTCGTTTAATTTCCTCGGGGTCTGTCACAGCTTTTGCCGTTGTGTTTTGGTATATCGGGCATTTTGGAGATTTAAATTCTGTTTCTAAAATTGCTTTTGCCAATTCTTCTCTGGCAGGTTCCATTAAAGGCGAATGAAAAGCTCCACCCACAGGCAACATTAAAGCTCTTTTTGCACCAGCTTCCAATAATTTTGCACAGGCATCCTCCACAGCTTTTGTTTCTCCAGATATCACCAATTGACCCGGACAGTTGTAGTTTGCAGCCACAACAATTCCATCAATTTCTGCGCATATTTTTTCAACATCGGCATCTTCCAAACCAAGTATAGCCGCCATAGTCGATTTTTGTTTCTCACAAGCATCTTGCATTGCCAATGCGCGTTTGTGCACCAATCTCAATCCGCTTTCAAAATCTAAAGTTTCATTTGCCACCAACGCTGATATTTCTCCTAAAGAATGTCCTGCTACCATATCTGGAGCAAAGTTATCGCCAAGACATTTTGCCAAAATTACAGAATGTAAAAATATGGCAGGCTGTGTTACTTTCGTTTGTTTTAAATCCTCATCAGATCCGTTAAACATTATATTAGATATGTCAAATCCTAAAATATCGTTTGCTTTAATAAAGAGTTGTTTTGCTGTTTCCGAGTTGTCATAAAGATCCTTACCCATTCCTGAAAACTGAGCACCCTGACCGGGAAATACATAAGCTTTTTTCATAATCTAAAATTTATTTTACTGAGCTCAAAAATACAAAAAAAAGAAGGCTGCTCTTTCGAGACAGCCTTCAATATATTTATAAAAGTGTTTTAATTATCTTACAACAACTCTTTCAACTAATTGTCCATTTGCATTGTTTACTTTAACTACATAAACTCCTTGCCCGAAAACAGAAAGATCAATTGTAGTTGCAGTGTTAGCTGTTTTTGTAGCAACAACTTTACCCGTAATGTCAGTAATTGTAATAGTGTTGTTTGTGTTGTCATTGTTAGAAATAGTAATCAAACCAGTTGTTGGGTTTGGATATACACTAACATTAGTCAATTCAGTAACAGTATTTACACTTGCAGTTGGGTCATCAGATAAACGTACCATAACTGCACCAGGGTTAGATAAACTAAATCCAGATCCATCTGCGATAAATCCTTGTACAGATTGCTCATAAGTAGTTTGAGCAAGAGAGAATCTTACTGGATCTGCAGTACCAAAATGTTTTGCAGTAACTAAAACTAAATCACCAGCATTAAGTAAAAAACTACCAGTACTGATTTTTAATTGTCTCCATTCTGCAGTAGCAACATTTACTGTCCCTAATACTGTTTCAGCTACTTTTATGAAATCTGTACCATCAAACACCCATATTTCGCCTTGAAATTCAGAACCTAATGCATTAGCTGCTTGAGCATCTAATCTTATTTTGATAGCAGTTACAGTCATTGGGTCAAAGATCTCCATAATATTACCAATAGATAATTCACCACTTGGATTTGAAGTAACGTTACCAATAGAACTTTCTCTAATGTTATTATCTCTACCATATTCATATAAAGATTTATACATCGTGAAAGTTTTCATGTTGTTTGTTGGAACACTGTCAACAGCCGCCATAGTGGTTTCTACATTAACTACATAAGGTCCAACTGCACCTGGAATAAAAGGAGTAGAAATTGATAAAGTATCTGATTGACCTTGAGCAATAACTACTGTAGAAGATGTTTGATCGTATCCTGTAGCAGTAACGTGAAGTGCTACATCATTTTGAGTTGCAGAACCATTGTTAAATATTGTTCCACCGAAAGTTAAACCAGGAAAACTAACTTGAGAATTATCTACATAATAATAATCGTATCCTTGAGTTGTTGTTAAGTCAGTTGCTTGATAATAATTAGACAATTTAATTTCGTTAGCAAAAGCCTCAGTAATATTTACATCGTCAATTCCCCAAAACCAATCATACGTGCCTTGATAATGAAAACGAACAAATACTTGATTTGTCCATGGACCAGCACCTTTAGCAGAAGAAATATTTACAGTTTCAAACTCAGGATCTGCTGAGTTAGTATTTACTGGCACTTCAACAAGTGGATTCACTACAAATGTTGTCCAAGTAGAGCCATTGTTATTAGAAACTTCTACTGAAAAAGATTCTTGATAATGACGGTAAATTTCTGTGTAATTTAAGTACAAAGAAGCATTACCTGCTGCAGACAAATCGATAGCTGCAGTGTTAATTAAAAATGCATCTTGAACTAAACCAGCTCCAGCTTCATCAGAATTAATGAATGCAAAATTTCCACCAGAAACCGAGTTCATTGCAATAGGAAAGCCATAACTTGGAGCTTGAGCAACTAAAGACGCAGGTACTGCATTAACAACTGCCCACTGACCTGATGTCCCAGGTGATTGACCTGGGCCAGAAACGTGCATCCAATCAGTTGATGTTGAAAAGTTATTAGTATAATAAACTTGACCTTCAAATTTTGTGGGCGCTACAGATAATTTTTTCTTGTTTGGAACAAGAGTAGTTTTTGAATTTTCAACTGACAAACTAGTCGATTGAATTTGTGCAGAAGCACCAACTCCAATTGAAAGCAAACCAGCTAATAAGTAAATCTTTTTCATATATAAATTTTAATTAATAATTTTGAGGCATAAAGATACTAATTCTAATGCTAATAAAAAAATTTAATGTTAATCGTAAACTTTTAAACTATTTCTAGATTTAAGTTTTGATCTAATAAATCGTTTGAATCTTCTCTCATTTTCAAATTATTATGGTCAATATACTGGGCATTTCCGTATCCTAAAATACACCAAAAAATTGGACCTAAAAAAACCATACCTACAGTAAATCCTTGATCTTTACCAAAGTTTTTAGAAATTCCATTCAACATCATAACCATAAAAACAATGTTAACAATCGGTAGAAGTAGCATAATAATCCACCACATTGGTTTTTTGGCTATTTGCAACATTACAATAATATTATATATAGGTATTAAAAAAGCAAATCCAGGTTTGTCAGCTTTTTTCAGTGTATACCAAATGCCAGCAAAAATTAAAATGTAAAGTATTACAGCAATATTTATAAAGAAATAAGTGAAATTGATGATGAGGTAAAGTAATAAAGAGTCAGAATAATAATCGTCAGTAGAATAATAATAAAGGGATGTCAAAATATAAAAAGTAAAACAAACAACAACACCCGACAGGAAGGAGAATCCGAAATGAACCAAAGAATGTTTAAGTTTTAATCGAGTGATAGCTATAATAGTACCTGTTACGATGAATAACAAATCCAAAATTATTTTAATTTCAAAATAATAATAGGGAAGCACAAATGTTGACAGTAATAAATTAAGGACCAATAGGCCGCCCACCCAAATTGCAAATTCTTTTAAGAAAATTTTCATAATTTTTAGTTTTAATAGTTTATATAGGGACAAAAGTATTTTTTAATGATATTCAACCTGTCATGCTAAAGGATGATTTTAGGAAGTATTTATAAATAATATTTAAAAGAAACCTTATTAGAATTAAGGATATACAATCATTCATATTCCGTTAGTATTTTTCATTGATACAATTTAAAAAATTCAAAAAATTCCACAGAGAAATCCATCTTAGAAAATTTTAGGTTTGTTTTTTGCATTGTTTTTTGTGTAAAAATTAAAGGAGAAGGAAAACTAGTTGGATGTGAAGGATGAAAAATTATTATGAAATATTAGAGATTGATGTTTTGGCGAGCCCGAGAGAAGTAAAAACAGCCTTTAGACTGCTTGCACATAAATTTCATCCAGATAAACAATCGAAATTAAATGTGGTTAAAGACCATGAAATTAATGAATTTCGCATGATTCACGAAGCTTACGAAATTTTATCAGATGAGGAAAAACGACTACACTATGACCGAAAACTTCTTGAACATTTCAAAAGAGTTGCGAAATCAAAAGGCTATAAACTAAAAAATAACAAGCACAAAGTTTTTGAAATATTGTATATGATTGCTTTGAGTTTGTTTTCAAAAAGGGTTTGAAAAATAGTGTAAAATGGCTTAGTTGCTGGCTTTTATTCTTAAACTACAACTAATTTTTCTCAATTCCCCCTCTTCATTTCAAAAACTTCTCTAAAATACAAAGAACTATTCCCATTTCTTATTATGCGACTTATATGCATTTTGCGCTTCGTTAATTTCACAATCCCGAAAGCTATTACATGAGTAGTATATCCCGTTGTAACATCAATGAAGCCAAAATTAAGATGTTTAGAGTCTAATGAAACATCCCAACGATCACATTTAAACATGTTAAAGGCAATTTGTTCATCATCCAAAAAATCAGTTCCCTCGGCATTAATAGACAAAGCGAATGTATTTTCCGCCAAGCTTGTTTCGTTGTAATTTAACATTAAATATCCTCTATCTGTATAAGATTTTTCATCTATTTGAACTCCTACTGAATCATAATAAGTTTTTATAGCTTTCACTATTTTCCATGATCCAGCAACTTGGGAAAATTCTACTTTTGGTTTATCTTTAAAACAAGAAGTCAAGATAAGTAATAGGACACTTAAAACAAATAAATATTTCATAATACAATTAATCAAATGGTAAAAAATAGGAAATTCCTAGGGAAAAATTGATGTATCTAAAGTTTTCAGACAATCGGTTTTCGTATTCATATGGTTTATTATTATCAGCAGGAAAAACATCCCCTGATGATGTGAATTGAGCATTGTAATCATATCCTGTACTGCTAATTTTATTATTCTGAATTGGAAATTTTGCTACGAAAAACAGTCTCCAATGTTCTTCATCTAAGTTATAGGTTCCTTTTAAAATTGCAGTAGTATAACCTTTCCAATTGCTCCAAACTCCATTTAGAAAGTTTTCGCTACCATAACTTTTAAATTCGCCATAATCTGTAAAAGCTTGAATTTGAGTTGATATAATTGTCACGCCCAAACCAATAGATAATTTAAAGGGTGACAACTCATCCATCAAATAAACTCCACCATCCATGTCAAACAAAAAACTTTTTAGCTGAATGCATCTGTCAAAATATTTCCATTCTGCACGGGAAACACCAGTTTTTACTGTAGCTATATTTAAATCGACATTAAATCTATCGAGCTGATAACCCAAACCAAATTGATACCCAACAGCAAATTTCTTAATTGACAATGGCTTCATAAAATCTGGCTCATCAACAAAACCCGCATTGTAAGAATCTGCATAATTGTCCAAATCTTTGTAAGTATAAAAACCACTAATTCCTCCAACTTTTATATCCATTCCTTCTTGTGCATGAGCAAAGAAAAGCGAGTATAATAATAGTATTGTTAAAAAAGTTCTCATATTAAAAGGTTTTCGAGATTAACATACTAAGATTATTACTGTCCATTTTATATTTATAAGGAAAGTAAAAGAAGAAATCAGTTTCTAGCATGTCATTCCATACAAAGTTGTGGGTAAATCTTAATTTCAATTTAAGATTGTATTCTTCCAAATTGAAAATTGTAGCTGTAAAACCCATGGGAAATATCAAGGTGGCTACTTTATTTCCGACTTTTAAAGAGGCATCTATTTTGACAGTTATACCCATCAGTTGATTTTTTATTATTGTATCACCTTCAAAACTGTAGCGTGATTTTAAAATATTTACTCCCATACCACCGTGGAGACTAAATCTTTCCAAGAAGTTATATTGGAAAAGAAATTGAACACCTCCAAATTTTGTTTTGATGCTCAGTTTCTCTTCCTGTCCAGTATCTATCCTTGTTCTTTTACCATCTGATATATTCGTGCATCCTGTAAAATTCATTTCAAAACCAAAAGCTTCATCGCTGTGAAATTGTGTGCTTAATATTATTCCTCTTGTAGTTCTATTCCAGTTAATGGGATTCTTTATTTCGTATGGATTATTATTTGGTGAAAATTTAAGCCTGTAAGGTTCGCTTTTTACGTTGGCATCCCAGCCGAGGTTAAACTGCGTACAAAGATTGTCTTGATTGCTTTCTATATAAGAATTTAAACCAAAATTATAACCTAGTTGAATTTCTACTTGCGCATAAGATGTGCTTATACACAAATAAAAAATTAAGCTTAAAAATATTGTCTTCACGATTTGTAATGATTGTAATACGGGGGCAAATGTAATTGGTATTTTGGTGGGAAAACCAATTGTGACGCTAATTGAGAGTAAAATACTACAAATGTAGTATGTTACTTAAGATTGGAGTTTAATGCAATGTTCTCGTTTTTTTTGAAGCTAAAATTATTATATAAATCTCAATAACAAACTTGCGGAGTTACAAAAGGAAATTTGAACAAACATTTTCATTGCACTATTTACTGTATATGGTGTAAAAGAAATTCAGTACAATGAAGAATTGGTTCAAAACAACGTAAATATTGATTTTTGTTGAATTAATTATTATTATATTCCGCCAAAACTCATCAATTTTTGTAATTTTGGCGGAATATAAATTTACTGTATGGTTAAATTAATTGGCAGAATTTCAGAGATAAAAATTCTTTCGGACGCACTTGGAAATAACAAATCGGAACTTATTGCGGTGTATGGGAGAAGACGTGTAGGTAAAACTTTTCTAATTCGAGAATTTTACAAAAAAAGCATTGTCTTTGAAATTACGGGCTTGTTTAAAGGGAATATGAAAGATCAACTTCAGAATTTCATGAAAGCAATGACAGTTAAGAGTCGTAAGAAAAAATTAGAAACCCCAAATTCATGGTTAGATGCTTTTACAATTTTAGAAGACTATTTAAATACACTGAAAAGTAAAAAAAAGAAAGTGATTTTCATTGACGAATTTCCT
>JBBSUQ010000096.1:0-12401 GCA_038234235.1 Flavobacteriales bacterium | reverse complement strand
TAAGATCGTTGGCTCTGTTATCGTGACTGCCTGAGTTATTGTACAACCGTTTAAATCTCTAACAGTAACCGTATACGAACCAGCTATTAGTGTACCAAATGTGCCACTGACCTGAAAGGCTCCTCCATTTAAAGAGTACGTATAACCCGGTGTTGCATTTACTCCGGTCACCGTAACGGATCCATTATTTCCTCCAAAACAACTAACATTGGTTTGAGTAGTTATTGAACTCGTTAATTGTGTAGGCTGTGTTATGGTTGTTGACACCGCACCTTCACAGCCATTTGCATCAGTAACAGTTACCGAATAAGGACCCGGAGCCAAACCTGAAATATCTTCAGAAATTGGGCCATTTGACCATAAGTACCCAGAAGTTGCAGCGCCAGGCGTAACAGTTAGATCAATTGACCCATTTGCAACACCAAAGCAACTCACATTTGTCTGAGCTAAGGATAAACCTGAAGTAAATTGGGGCAAAGATATTGTCATTTGACTATTTCCAGCAGGACAAGACCCATTGTTCGTGGTCGTCAATGTTAAGGTAGCGGTTCCAGCGGTCAGCTCTGAAGGCGAAGGCATGTAATTCATGTTTAAACTAGTAGCTGAAGGGGAATAATCCCCTCCCCCCCCTGACCAAACACCGGTAGTAGTTCCCGTAACTGACCCTATAACGTTTACTGTTGGGGTTGGGTCTCGGCAGACTACCTTATTTGGGCCAGCATTAGCTGTTATTGTATTTGCAAATTGTGTAACTGTTACGTTTGCACTTGCAAAAGGACAGTTGGTAGCATCACTAATTTGGACTGAATAAGACCCTGGAGTAGTTGCAAAAATTGACTGCGTTGTTGCTCCGTTATTTGACGGACCACTCCAAAAATACGTATACGGTGCTTCTCCCCCTGTGGGCACTGCGTTTAATGCAACACCAGCAGATCCAAAACAAATGGTGGGGTTAGTAGGGTTTATTGCTGCAAAAAGTGTTGGAACAAACGTAACATTAACGGTATCACAAAAAGATGCCACACTGCAACCGCCAACAACATCTCCACAAATTTTAAAGTCAATAAAAGCAGGGTATCCTGGTTGTGGTGTAACAACGACTGTTGTTTGTCCAGTATAATTAACTCCAGAGGTTCCCGGTTGAGTACCTGCTGTATTGTTCAAGTAATTATTATAAAAATTAACCGGATTACCTCCTTGTGGTAACGACTGCCAAACAACGGAGGCCGGTTGTAGACCCGTACTTGTTAATGTTACAGAGCACCCGTCAGAAGTAATCACGTCATTTGGAGCAGTTGGTTTTGGGACGGAGGTAATTGAATATGTGTTTTGGTTATTACCCACTTTACAATATGAAATGAGGTGGGGCCCAACACCACTAAGACAAAGTGGTGCAGATCCTGACGCTGCAGGCACACCAACACAATTCACTTGATAATACAGTGACCCGCCCGGGTTTGCACCTGATGCCACATTAAAAATAATTCCTTCAGCAGCCGGGTCGAGTGTAATTGATAATTCTATACAGTTTGTTTGATTGGCTCCTCCTCCGCAACAAGACCCATTTCTAGTAACCGTTGGACTTGTCCATACACCTGCCGGCTGACCTGTTAAGTCCACCGAAAAAAACGGAGTTGTACCAGTACAATTAACCTGTGAATAAACATCCACAAAAAGGATAATTGAAAAAACGTAAATGAGTAAGTATTTCATAATAGTAGAGTTTTTAAATTATCATTCAACTAATAAAACGGGATTTTCAATTAACGGTTGCCTAATTTTTTAGATAAATCCATGGTGATTTTACTAAAAAATTAATTAACAAATGTTTAACACACTTTATAAACTTAAAAAAACATTGATTATTAAGCTAATAACAGAAAAATGGGTATAATAATCCGCAAACATTAAAAGAAATAGTTAACTATTACTGAAATTTAAATTAAAACAAAACATTATGTATCCACCAGAATTATTAAATCTAATGCAAGAGGACCTTACAAAGTTAGGATTCAATGAATTGACAACATCTTCTGAAGTTAAACAAATGATAGATAGTAACGGTGATAGGCTACTTTTGGTCTTAATTTCAGTATGCGGATGTGCTGCTGGAAATATGCGTCCAGGTGTTAAACCTTCATTGAACAATGATAAAAAACCAATTACATTAGCAACAGTTTTTGCTGGTGTTAATGGAGAAGTGTGTGCACAAGTGGGAAAACACTTGTTGCCTCAATGTCCGTCATCGCCTTCTATCGCTTTATTTAAAGACGGAAAATTGATTCACTATTTAGTACGTCACCACATCGAAGGAGGAACAGCACAAATGATTGCTAAAAAATCTTTCAGAAGCTTTCTTGCGAAAAATCGATACTTATTTTTTGTTTTCCCTTTCACTCAAGTTTCCAACTTAGCTCGATTTAAAACAAAAAAAACATCGACCCTAAGGGGCTGATACTTTTATCAGAGTGGAGTCGGAGGGTTTGCTTTCAGCCAACCCTAAAGAATAACGTGCAATGGATAAAAGCATCGACCCTAAAGGGTTGATGCTTTCATCAGAGTGGAGTCGGAGGGTTTCGAACCCTCGTCCAAACGACGAGTTTTTAAGGCTTCTACATGCTTATTTCATTATTGGTTTTCGGAGAGTAAAACGGAAATGAACACCCAAAGTACTAACTTAGATTTTTGAGTTTCGCAGCTTCTTAAAATCATCATAACTGCTAGATTGTAAAAATGAACTCCCAATTACGAAACCCTACTATCAAAAGCTTCGAAGGAGTACTTGTCTGGTTACTAAACTTCACCGAGATTAAGCTAATCTGTCTGAGACTGATTATGCAGCAAGTGCGTATGACGTGTTGTCAATTATAGTTTGGGACTAGTGATTTACGAGCTTCACCCCATCGCTCGACATGCTTACACTCAACTACCGCTATCGCTGTCAAATCCAATACGACCCCGATTATTTTGTGAATTACAAATTTAAGCTAATTATCAATCGAATTTTAAATTTTAACTAATTTTTGAGCTTTATTTATTTTTTGAGAAATTATTTTTTTACTTAATGGTGTATTTTAAAAGAGAAAACAGAGATGCAACACAAAATTGGCACTTGTGATTAAAAGAGTTCTATAATACCTTAAGCTTTTATTTTGAAATAGATAGCTACTAATTACGCATTTTTATATATTTCTCCAGCATTGCCAATACCCACTATGCTTAGACTCTATACTTAGATTAATTTATTTAAATTCCAACGCAAGTAGTTAGTAAATTTTTTAAAAGTGTAAAACGTTAGTTATTCTTCAGAATCCGAATCAAAATCGGCATCATCTTGATCTCTTCCGAAAAGGTCAAATTCTTCAAAATCTTCATCATCTTCATCTTCAGCAAAGAAGCGGTTATTCTTTCCACTTTTTTTGTAAGCTTCCATTTTGTTGACTTTTTTGGAATCGCTTTTACTTTCAAGTTTTACCTTTTCTTTTTTTGGCTCGAATTTTCTATTTTCTTTAATTGGAGTTGAAGTTTCAGAACTTGAAGAATCGTCATCTCTCTTTGGTGGAGCAAATGAATCTGTTGATTCTCTTCTTGGTTTAAAACTATTGTCTCTGTCATTGGAAAATGATGGTTTAGCACCACCCGCAGGTTTAGTGCCAGGACCTCTGTCATCTGCTCTTTTAACTGCTATTTCTCTACCATTAATTTCAGTTTGATCTAACGCATCTATTGCGTTTTGAGCTTCTTCGGCATCTTGCATTTCTACAAAAGCAAAACCACGGGGTTTACCCGTCTCTCTGTCCGTTGCTACGGTTGCTTTTAATACTTTACCGTATTTTTCAAATATGCTTTTCAGTTCTTCATTTGAAACACCAAAATCTAATTTGGCTACAAAAATGCTAATCATAAGTTGTTTTAGTTTCTTCCTCTCCTTACCGATTTCTCGATAAATTTTTAATTATAAATATTCTTTTCCGAATCGAAAATAAGTAAAATTACAATAGGAATAAAAAACTAATTTTTTTTTAACAAAAAAAGAGATTTGAAATTTCACTAAAAAATGCCTTTTAACGGTTTAAAAAAATTACTTATTTTTTAAAATATCTCTAATTTCTGTTAGTAAAGTTTCTTCCATTGTCGGAACGGGTGGAACACTAGGTGCTACGATTTCTTTTCTTTTCATACGGTTGTATGCTTTTACAACTAAGAAAACCGTGAGTGCAACTAAAATAAATGTAATTATAGTATTTATAAACAAGCCGTACCTAACTGCTATTTCTGCAGTGTCAACTGTGCCATCTGGTTTTAAAATTGCTTCATGAATTACATATTTTAGTTTGGTAAAATCTACTTTACCTATTATCTGTCCTAATAATGGCATCAATAAATCATCCACCATTGATTTTACGATGGCTCCAAAATAAGTAGCCAAAATTAAACCAACCGCTAATTCAACCACATTACCTTTAGCAATAAATACTTTAAATTCTTTTAACATCTCTTTTTTTAACCTAATATCAAAGTTAATTTTATAAATCTTCAGATATCTGTTGAAATAAAAAGTTTATTCACTTCTCACTTTTAATTTCTTTAAAATTCCGTAATCTTTACGAGTAGATAAAATAGAAGAAAGCATTATATTTGCATTCTTAATAAAAAATAAATTATGGCAACTACGGCAGATATAAAAAATGGATTGTGTATGAAATTCAACGACAAACTATGTCAAGTTATAGAATTTCAACATGTGAAACCAGGAAAAGGACCAGCATTCGTTCGTACAAAATTAAGAATCATCGAGACTGGAAAGGTCATTGACAATACATTTTCTGCGGGTCATAAAATAGAACCAGTTAGAATTGAAAATAGAGAATATCAATATTTATACCCTGAAGATGAGAGTTTTGTATTCATGAACAGTGAAAATTTTGAACAGGTAAACATACCAAATTCAATGATAGAAAAACCAGCTTTTCTACAAGAAGGTATGGTTTGCAGTATAATTTTCCATGCAGATGAAGAAAATCCTTTGGTTGTTGAACTTCCGATGTACGTTATTTCTGAAGTTACATACACCGAACCTGGAGTAAAAGGTGATACTGCAACTAATAGTATGAAACCTGCAACTTTAGCCACTGGTGCAGAAGTAAGAGTTCCTTTATTTATTGACATGGGAGAAGTTATCAAAGTTGATACTCGAACTGGCGTGTATGTTGAGAGAGTTAAGAGTTAAGATATAAAGGAAATTAAGAAGATATGTATAAATAAGGGAGCAATTTTATTCCCTTATTTATTTGTGAAATATAGAAGGAACTCAATTTAAAGGAAAAGAATATTTGTAAGTCATCAAAACTTAATTGAATGCTTTTATAAAAGGATAACCTTAGGACAGATAAAAACAACTCTCGAAAATAATTAACCACTTTTCTAAATTTTAGCCAAAACTTATTGTTTTTTAGTAAAGAAATGGTAAAAAACACCTTTGAAAGTTAACAAAAACAAATTAATTGCAATTGTTAGTTAAAGAGTATATACATTTACACAAACAATTTATATTATTAAAACACAAACCATGAAAAATTTATTTTTAATTGCAGGAGCAGCAGGACTTTTAGCTGTAGGATGTAATAACCAAGCTGAAATGGATGCTCAAATAGAAGCTACAAAACAAGCGACAGAAGATTCAATCCAAAGAGCACAAGAGATGGAGAATAATACTTCTACTCAAACAATTATTTACAAGGAAGTTCCTAGTGGAAGTTCAACGACAACTACAACAACGACAACTACTCCAGACGGAAAACAAAAAGAAGGAATGGGTAATGTAACTAAAGGTGCTTTAATTGGTGCTGGTGTTGGTGCTATCACTGGAGCTGCAGTTTCTAAAGATCAAAAAGGTAAAGGTGCTCTTATTGGAGCTGGTGTTGGTGCAGCAGCTGGTGCAGGAACTGGAGTTATTATTAACAAAAGAAAAGATAGAGACGAAGAATAATATTCTTTATTCAATTCATAAAAGCAAAATGCTCTTGATTAATTTCAAGGGCATTTTTTGTGTTCTGTAATTTTATTTTCTTGCGATTAATGTTAGTTGCACAACCCTAAGTTTAAAGCAATACATTAACTTTGACAAAAAATATAATTATTTCAGATGCAAACAGTCGTTATTTCAAATTCAAAACTACATTCAATTCAAAGACAGCATCCCTGGATTTTTTCTGGAGCAATTGTTTCAGATATTTCAGAAATAAAAGAAGGTGAAATTGTGAGAGTAACAGATACCAAGAAAAATTTTTTAGCTTGTGGTCATTTTCAACATGCAACAATTTCTGTGCGAATTTTGACTTTTGAAGATGAACAAATAGACTTGAACTTTTATGTAAAAAGATTTGAAAGTGCTTTCGCTTTAAGAAAGAAATTGGGAATTATAAATAACGAAAGTGATATTTTTAGGCTAATCCATGGCGAAGGAGATTTTTTGCCAGGTTTGGTAATAGATATTTACAACAAAGTTGCAGTTATTCAATGTCACAGTTACGGCATGGCGCTACAAGTTGCATTAATTGCTGAAGCTCTCAAAGTAGTTTTAAAGGATGACCTAATTGCCGTTTACAATAAATCTTCTGACACCGTAGGTAAAAACTTGATTGTTGAAGATAAGTATCTGTATGGAAATGTAGTTACACCACACATAGCTCATGAAAATGGAATAAAATATCAGATTGATTGGATAAATGGTCAGAAAACCGGATTTTTTATTGATCAAAGAGAAAACAGAAAATTATTGGCAAAATATTCTAAAGACAAGAAAGTTTTGAATACCTTTTGTTATTCAGGTGGATTTAGTTTATCTGCCATACAAGGTGGTGCAGAATTAGCAGATTCATTAGATAGTTCAAAAAAAGCAATTGAATTAACTGATGCAAACGTAACTTTAAATAACTACGACTCAAAACACGAAAGTATTGTGGCCGATGCTATGGAATATATAAAAGAATTGCCTAAAGAATATGACATTATTATTTTAGATCCACCAGCGTTTGCTAAGCATAGAGATAAAAGGCACAAAGCAATACAAGGCTATAAAAGATTAAATGCACATGCAATTCGTCAAATAAAAACAGGCGGTATTTTATTTACGTTTTCTTGTTCGCAGGTTGTTGATAAGCAATTATTTAACAATACTGTAATAGCAGCGGCAATTGAGGCGGGTAGAAAAATTAGAATTTTGGAACAATTGCACCAACCTGCTGATCATCCAATAAATGCTTTTCATCCGGAAGGCGAATATTTAAAAGGTTTGGTGCTCCAAGTTGAATGATCTTAGAATTTTAGATTTTGAAAAATGCTGTCAATAAGGTATAAAAGTATTCTTGGAGTTGCACTACCACTTATGGTGTCAACTTTTATACAGTCCGTTGTATTATTAACGGATGCCGCTTTTCTTAGTAGATACAGTACTTTGGCGTTTGATGCTTCGGGGAATGCCGGGTTGATTTTTATAACGCTATATATGACAATGCTCGGATTAAGTGATGGATCCCAAATATTAATAGCGCGCAGAATTGGTCAAAAGAAACCTGAGTTGATTGGGAGAATTTTTGGAACTTCAATTTTATCTCAAGCAGTTTTAGGATTGAGTTTGTTTTTCATTATTCAACTTTTTTTTGAAGCTTTTGTACTTTCATACTCCAAATTTCCGGATATTGCGGAAGCCCAAAATCAATATATTAGCATAAGAAGTTACTCGCTCACTTTTGCAATGATTTCACTACCTATACAAGCTTTTTTCTTTGCACAAGGCAAAACTTGGGTAGTGCTAGTTTCGGCAGTTGTTACCGCGTCATCCAACATAGTTTTAGATTATCTTTTTATTTTCGGTTTTGGCGATTTCCAAGCAATGGGATTGGAAGGTGCAGCTTTGGCCTCAGTTATTGGAGATGCACTAGGAGCAATAATTCTCACAATATTTTTAATTGTTTCAAAAGAAAGGAAAGAATTGGGATTATTAAGGCACATGAGTTATAATTTTAAAAGTTTTTTAGAACTAATTAAAATTGGATATCCGTTAATGTTGCAAGGATTTTTTGCATTGGCAACTTGGTCGGTATTTTTTAGTTGGATTGAACAGATAGGCAAATTTGAACTCACAGTTTCTCAAAACATTAGGGCAATATATTTTCTTGCATTTGTGCCCATATTCGGATTTGCGGCTACTACAAAGACCTATATTTCTCAATATCTTGGTGCCGAGAAGTACGGTACGGTAAAAATTATTCAAAAACGAATTCAATTATTAACTTTTGCATTTCTACTGCTATTTTTTCACGGTGCCCTACTCTATCCAGAAAAATTAATTGCTCTGATAAATCCGAATGAATTGTACATAGAAAAGAGTGCTGCCATTCTCCGATTTATTTTTCTTTCGTTTTTGATCTTTGGTTACACAAGTGTCTATTTCCAGACAATAAATGCAAGCGGACACACCAATGTGAGTATGATTATTGAAATAATGACTACGGCAATGTATCTATTTTCATCTTATTTATTGATTAAAGTTTTTCAGGTTGATATTTATTATGTTTGGGGAGTTGAATACGTCTATTTTGGACTATTGGCTGTATTCTCATTATTGTATTTGCGATTTTTTGAATGGAAAAAAAAATTAATTTAAAATGAAAAAATTGAAAATCGTTTTTATGGGTACGCCTGAGTTTTCTGTGGCTATCTTAGAAAACTTGAAGGATGCGCATGAAATTGTTGGAGTGGTTACGGTTGCTGACAAACCTGCCGGCAGAGGTCAAAAACTGCATGAAAGTGCTGTTAAAAAATATGCAGTAGACAACAATTTTAATATTTTACAGCCCACTAATTTAAAAGCGGAAGAATTTACAAATGCATTAAATAAATTGGAAGCTGATTTGTTTGTTGTTGTGGCTTTTAGAATGTTGCCAGAAATTGTTTGGCAAATGCCACCCATGGGAACTATAAATTTACATGCTTCATTATTGCCTAATTATCGAGGTGCAGCGCCTATAAATTGGGCAATTATTAATGGCGAAACCAAAACAGGAGTAACTACTTTTTTTATTGAGAAAGAAATAGATACTGGCAAAATTATAGAACGCAAAGAAGTTGAAATTAATGAGAATGAAACTGCTGGAGAATTGCACGATATATTGATGAAACTTGGAGCGGAAACTACTTTAAACACTGTAAACAAAATAGCAGTTAATGATTATGAAGCATTGTCTCAGCTTGAAATGATGGAAGAAAACATAAAAAATGCTCCAAAAATTTTTAAAGAAGATTGCAAAATAGATTTTAAGCAAAAAGCAAAAAAAGTTCATGATTTCGTAAGAGGTTTGGATCCGTACCCTGCTGCTTGGTGCCAACTTCAAAATAAAGCATCTAAAGAAATTAGGAGTTTTAAATTATTTACATCAAGATTGAGTCATAAAACGATTTCAAATATCGATTTAAAAGCAGATGCTGAAGGTTTATACTTTCCTTGTGAGGATGAATACATAATTATTTTGGAAATACAGATGGAAGGAAAAAGAAGGATGACTTTTAAAGAATTTCAGGCAGGAAATAATATTAATGACTGGAAGTTTTTAGATTGAATTTTTTTTTTTGTCGGAATAATCGTTTTAAAACATACTATTTTAAATTGTAGAACAGTTTCATTTTAACGTTGAACCCATAGCCGTGATAGGAATGGCAGCTCTTTTTTCTCCTGGTAACGAAATCATAATTCAGGATTTGGTATTGGGAGAAAAAGGACTAGAATGGATAGCGCGAATAGCTCCAAAAAAAATAGATATTGCTTATAAGGAATGGTAAAATTATGTTGCTGGAAATTTTAAAAAGGCGAGGCGTATTCTTTGTTGTTTAGAAAAGAATTATCTGTTAAAGTTTTTAGGAAATTAATAAGATCTTGTTTTTCTTGATCATCCAACATTAAGCCGGTATTGGCCGTGAAGAGTACTGTAGGATCGACGGTTGGCGAATTTTTGATGTTGTTGTTGTAATGCTCCACAACTTCTTCGAGGGTGGAAAAACGACCATCGTGCATGTAAGGAGAAGTTACTTCAATATTGCGAAGAGTTGGCACTTTAAATTTTGCTCTGTCGTTAGTATTTTGGGTAAATTTTTCTCTACCGAAATCTAAAAATTGTGATTCAAAATCTAATCCATTATTTCTATATATGTTGAGTTGAAAATTATTGCCACCGTGACAATGAAAACAATCTCCACCTGAGTTTTCTGGAAAAAACTCGTTGTATTCGCCAAAAAACAAGGCTCTACCTCTTTCTTCACTTGCTGTTAGTGTTTCTAAACCTAGCAAATATCTATCATACTTAGAATTATCGGAAATTAATGTAAATAGAAAAGACTCTAGCGCCAAAGCCAATTTTTCGTTGGTTATTTCATAGGAATCAAAGGCTTTATTGAAAAACTTATCATAGCCTTTGGCTTTAAGTTTCAACAGCACATTTGGCAATGTTTCTTGCATTTCAAGATGATCTTCTATTGGTTTTAAAACCTGATTTCTTAAGGAAGAAGCGCGTCCGTCCCAAAAGAATTGATTATTCAACGCCAAATTAAAAAGTGGCATGGATTGCCTTACACCCAGAGCATTTTGAACGCCAAGGGATACAATATTTTTATCGGAAAATCCATCGGCTTGTTGGTGGCATGTGTTGCAATTCATTGAATTATCAAGAGATAGGGCTTTTTCGTAAAACAACATTTTGCCCAATTGTACTTTTGCATTGGTTAAAGGATTATCTGCCGGAATATTTATTGGTGGCAGTGTGTTGTTTATAAAATTCAAGGTATACGGAGTAGAATCATAGGCATAAGCCTCATCAACGACAATTGTTTTTTTACAAGATACTGTGAGGAGCAAAAAGCCAAATAGAGATATGAATAAACTTATTTTCAATTCTTGTTAATTAAAGTTTTACAAAGCGTTTTTGGGCAACTACATTTTCGTTGGACATGAATAGAATAATGTAGGTACCATACGGTAAATAGGAAAGATCGAGATTTGTTGCTGCATTTAAAATATTTAATGCCACTACTCTACCATCCATTGTCATGATTTGAAAATTATTGATGGAGGCATCGTCAGTTCTTATATTTAAATTGCCTGCTTTTAAAGGATTTGGATAAATTAGAAATTCTGATTCTTCATACACATCAATATTAGCTGTAATTGTGCCAGCAGATGGGCTAAAAACAAAATCTCTAAAATTTTCTAGCGCAATTAAATCTTCAGTATTTGTGCCGTGTGCAACTGGTCCGGTGTTCATATCAATATTCTCTAAAGATCGCAAATAATCGGCAGTGATTGCCATGAACATTGTGCCACCGACTATTTCTTCATTTACGGGAACAGATGTTTCAAAATAATTTTCATTAAATAAACCGTGCAACTGGAATGTCTGGGTAAAATTAGAACCTGATTTGCCTTCAATGGCTGCGAACCTATAACCTGATGCCCAACCCCAGTGCATTGATGGTGATTTTGGTCCAAGTGGATGACTTGAAGAAAATGCAGCAGGATCTCCATTGTTTATAGGTGCATAAACTCCTACATGAAATTTAATAGAATCTATATTTGAGACATTTAACATGCCTAAATCAATATCTGTGTGATCTTCATTGGTTAAATTTATCAGAGCTAAAACTGAATCATTAATTACGAGCGTTGATCCGCCATTGTAAACTATTGAAAACCTTGAAAGATAATACTCCATTCGTGTGAAATTAAACGCCTTGTTTATATTATTAACTTCATTTGAATTGAGGCTAAAACTCTGGTTTCCCAGTCGGTGATAGATTCTAACTTTAGTATCCATTTGAGCATTGGAGAAATTAATTAGCCCAAATATTGCAATGAAAAAGACTATGATTTTCATAAGTTTTAAAATTTAATTAAAAATTTTGTACAACAGTATTATACTTAACGTTTCCAAAGATAAGAAATTATGAATTAAAATAATTTTTTCGATTTGATTGTATTCATTATCTGCGTAAATTCTGTATTCTACCTAAAGGAATAACTGATTATTCCAATTTTGTATATTTTGACTATTTTTTAACTAATTAAAATATTTTTACATTAATTAATAGAAATTCACTATTTTTGTCTTTTTACAATTAAATTATTTAAAAAATGGAATTAAAAAACCTTAACAAAGACTGTCCGGTTTGTGAATCAGCAGTATTTGGACAAAGAAGTACCAGAATTTATTGTGGTGAAAACTGTAAAGCTGAGCATCACAGTAATGCACGAAATCAAATTATGGATCGAGTATGGGAGGAAGTTGATAGAGATTATATTCAACTCTTTTCGCGAAACTTATATTTGTTTGATTCTGTTCTTGGTCCGAATT
>JBBSUQ010000095.1:0-12457 GCA_038234235.1 Flavobacteriales bacterium | reverse complement strand
AATCCTGAAAGTGGAAAAATTGACTAAATTTAATCGTTGACAACGGTTAGTGAAATCCTGAAAAAGTAAATCTCAGCTGAAAATTTTAATCGTTTTCAACGGTTAACTGGAATTGGAAAATCGAAAACTAAGAAAATTTTAATCGTTTAAAACGGTTAACTGGAATTGGAAAAAATCCAAAATCCATCCAAAAAAAATAACAATAAAATCTACAACTCCGGAAAGGAAATTAAATGAAGATCATATTTATACGAACCCCTAACTGGCTTCAGCACAATTTCATTGTCTTCAAATGTAGTTATCTTAAATATCCAATCGCCATCTTTGTAAATAATGCGAATTTCCTTTTCTGCTGAATTAACTAAAAATCTACCGTAAGCATGTGCCGAAGATTTTGATAACGAGTCAATTGGTGTTAACAGACATTTACCAGTTGAATAAAACACAAACAAATCTCGTTCTTGACGAAGTATAGGAGCGTAATTTTTATTGTCTTTCATGATTTTATCAATCATCCAGACTTTTGAACTGTTGTCGTGAAACGCGGGAGCAATGTTGACTTCCTCCGTTTCAATAATTCTATGACAAGATGAAATAGAAATGAAAATTACCATGAATAATATCCATTTTCCTGCCATCAAAAAATCATTTTATTCTGTTTCAATGTTTCTAAAATTTCTTTTGATGTAGCATCACGGTCTTTCAATTTTACTTTGCCACCCCAACCGTCTCCTTTGATAGATTCGACATATTTAAAGTCATACTTTGTTCCATCCCAGGAAAATAAACAGTCATAACGCATATATTCTTTCTGTTTCATTTTCGCATCTTCAACAACATCCGGAAATCTTAACAATAAATCATCGTATTTTTTATCAGATTTTCTTCTTTCTAACAAGTTGGCAGTAAAACCATTGACCTTAAGCAATTGGCCATTTTCTCTTTCAAATATTAAAAATCTTCGCACTGCCACTCCTCCTACATTCGACTTTACTAATAGCATAAATGCATCTTTTAATTCTTTGTCTTCTCTCAGTTTGAAAAATTTGAAAAACTTAGGAGAACAAGGAACACTCATCCCATCTTCGGTTTTTATTGCGGAATCTGAACATATTTTCAATTCAAGTAATAAATTTTTAGCGTCCGGATTATCAAAACTGTCTTCTTCAAATAATGTTTCAATCTTTTCTACTTTTACTTCTGTCATTGGTATTACATCTTCTTTTTCAGGTATTTCTGATGTTTCATTTTTACATGAATAAGCCATCAACAAGGTAAAAGTAAGTGTATAAAAAGCTATTTTTTTCATAGAATTATAAGTCGAATTATATTAGTTTGTTACAGAAAATACAGAGTTAGCTTCTTTATATGCCTTTTCAAATAAATCTTTATCTATTTCTGTAGTTATATTATTTCTCTCAAGATATTCAAGAATTTTTTCAGTAGGCATGTTTCCTGTTAAATCATCGGTTGCCATCGGACAACCACCAAATCCTCGAATGGCACCGTCAAATCTTCTGCAACCTCCGTTGTATGCTGCATCAATAATTTCCAAAGCGTTTTCCGGACGAACGTGTAAATGAGCTCCAAATTCAATTTTAGGCATTTCCGGAATGATAAAGGTAAATATGGAATTTACAATTTCTGGTGTGGCGCAACCAATTGTATCTGACAAGGCCAAAGTTTTCACTTCGAATTCGTTTTTTAATTTTTCGCTCCATTCGGTTACCAATTCAGGACTCCAATTTTCACCATAAGGATTTCCAAAACCCATTGAAAGATAAAGTAGAACTTCCTTCTTTGATTTTCTGGCTATTTCAAAGATAGAATTTACTCTTTTCATTGATTCATCCAAAGATGCTCCGGTATTTCTCTGCTGAAATGTTTCAGATATTGAAAAAGGATAACCAAGTATATCAATTTCATCAAAATGACAAGCGTCCTCTGCTCCTCTTTCGTTCGCAACTATTGCCAACAATTTCGTTTTTCCTTTGGGATTGAGTTTTTTAAGTACTTCACCAGTATCTCTCATTTGAGGAATCGCTTTTGGTGAAACGAAACTTCCAAAATCCAAGGTGTCAAAACCACATTCTAATAGTGAGTTTATGTAATTAATTTTTATTTCAGTAGAGATAAATTCATGAATTCCCTGCATGGCATCTCTCGGACATTCTATAATTTTTATATGGCTCATTTTTTATTCTTTTTTGCCAGATAGTTTATCAATCCATCGTTTATATTTCTAATAAGCTGTGGGCCTTCATAAATAAAACCTGTGTAAACTTGGACCAATGATGCTCCTGCTTCCATTTTCTCTATTGCATCTTTTGCACTGTGGATCCCGCCAACACCAATGATGGGAAATGCACCGTTTGATTTTGTGTGCAAATATCTTATTACTTCTGTTGATCTCTCTTTTAATGGTTTGCCTGAAAGTCCACCAGCTCCAATTTTGGCCAATTTCTTTTCAGTAGTCTTTAAATTTTTCCTTTCGATTGTTGTGTTGGTTGCAATTATACCTGCAATCTTAGTTGTCTGAACAATTTCAATAATATCATCAAGTTGACTATCAGTTAAATCTGGAGCAATTTTTAAAAGTATGGGCTTTTGTAAAGGTTGCTTGTTATTTAAATCTTGAAGATGCTGTAGTATTTTTGTTAAAGGTTCTTTTTCTTGTAATTCTCTTAAATTTGGCGTATTGGGAGATGATACATTTACAACAAAATAATCGACATAAGGAAAAAGTCCAATGAAGCATATTTCGTAATCATTTACTGCATCTTCGTTCGGGGTCTCTTTATTTTTACCTATGTTTCCTCCAATTATCAAAGGTGTATTTCTTGTTTTTAAACGAGCGGCAACTGCTTCAACTCCATCATTATTGAAACCCATTCTGTTTACAATTGCTTCGTCATCTTTAATTCGAAACAATCTAGGCAATGGATTTCCTTGTTGGGGCTTTGGAGTAACAGTGCCGATTTCAATGAAACCAAAACCGCACAGTTCTAAATCTTTATAGGCAATTGCGTTTTTATCAAACCCTGCAGCCATTCCAATTGGATTTTTGAAATCAAGACCAAATACTCTAGTTTTCAGCGCACTGTTTTCTACGGCGTATTTTTTTTGCCACCATTGGCTAACACGATGATTTTTTAATGCTTTATGTAATGCTTTTAATGTAAAATGATGAACCTTCTCGGGGTCTCTTAAAAACAAAATAGATCTGAAAAATTTGTACATTTTTTAATTTTACACAAAGTTACAACGCAAAACGAGGTGACAAATACTTGCCACCTCGTAAATATAAATATTTTATCAACTATTAAAACTTAGTTCTACCTTGGAATTTAATTTTAGGGCTTCTTCTAGTATAATTTTTATAGGTTATGTTTCTTATTAAGATTATGTTGGCATATAAATAAGTGTCATTTTGCTTATCACCACGTTGAGTCCCTGGAGCGAACCATTGTTGATTTTTTTGACTTGGGTTAGAAAGTATTGCAGCTTCGGATCCATACATTGCACCTAAAATAGCAGGATCATAATAAGTTCCATGCACGTCATCAATGTAATCTGTAAAAGTTTTATTAATTGACAATTCTAAACCAATTCTCCACATTTTGCTTAAACCCATTCTAAAACCAACACCTACTGGTATTGTTGCAGTAAAGTTTGAATATTCTTCAGCACCTCCCTCTAATCCTTGACCTTCTGTATGCAAGGGTTTTAAGGCTATCCAAGGTCCTGCGCCATTTATTTGAGCTTTAGGATTAAAATAAGAAACTCCAATTCCTCCAAAAATGTAAAATTGCTCGTTGTGATCTCTAAATCCTCTTACCTTACGAATACTATATCTTTTACCAATTCTTTCATTTGCAAAAAGGATGATATCAAATCGTTGTGACAATTGAACAATTATAGATCTAAAACTCAAATTTCTACTTTCACGAATAATTTCTGATGTTTTTGTGTCACTTCCACGTAATAATCCAACATTGAAAGTAGTTGTTGTTGCATAATAAGGATGAAATCGAAAACGGAAACCAGCAACTCCACCAATTCCAGTTGAATTAAAATCAATATCTGCAAGTGAATAATCGGTTCCTATTCTGTTTCTTCCTCCTAAGTCACCTAAAAATCCGGTAGCACCAGCTCCAAAAAACACTTCTTTTTTGTTCATAGACCAGTTTCTCTGGGTATTAAAATTGGTGCTTTGGGCAAAGGTGTAGCTCGTAAATAAGCCAGCCAATAATAGTGTTAAAATAGTAATAAATTTCATATTCTTAAATTCTTTGAAACCATTAAAATGGTATTTCACGGAACGAATTTACGAATTCTTTCTTAACAGAAAAAATAAATCTGTGGAATTATCAAAAATATATGTTAATAAGTAGATTTTACATTTTAGGTTATCTACTGATTCTAATCATTATAGCTGTTAATCCCTAACTTAATTCTTATGAATTTCAGTCCAATTTTTAATAATTTCTTAACTTGAAAATAGATAATAAAAAATATCTTGAAAATAGTATTTAGTTATCAATGTAATGAATTTAGTCAAAGGTAATTTGTAGGATCTGATTTTCTTGAAATTACATACAACGACAACTCAAAAGAACCAAAATTAAGGCTATTATTGCTGGAAGTGCTTGCGTTGAAAATATTTTTTTCGATACAGTAAAAGTGCCCTAGATTCCCGCAATTATTACACAAACTAAGAAGAAAATGGTGATGTTAAATTGCCACAAATAATCGTTGATGAAAAATGTCCAAATCAATCCGGCAGCAAGAAAACCATTGTACAATCCTTGATTTGCAGCTAGTGCTTTTGTAGGTTTAAACATTTCATCTGGCAAAGCACCTTTAAACGTTTTTTTACCCAAAGTTTCCCAAGCAAACATTTCCTTGTAAAGTATCTATAAATGTTCCAAGGCAATTATTGCTACCAATATTCTAGAAATTAATTCCATAGTATTCTTAATTTAATTTTCTAATTTATGTTCAATAAAAATTAAACTCCTCATTAATTATTATCTCAATTGAATTTCATTATCAGATTTTAACTGCTGGAGTTCTGATATGGCCTCTTGAGGAGTCGGAAAATGAGTGCAAACTCTAGGATCCATAATGTTGCCGCCAAAACCAGTTGACTCATTCGACATTTTATTTTCTAACTTGTATAAGTTTTTTCTAATATTTTCATCGTTCATATTCCACAAACTCCAAATAGCTATTACTTTTGTGAAATTATCATTTTTTTTGTCTGTAATAAAATCCAACAAATATTTGCCAGCTAGCTTATCTTTTGAATAAGTCATAACTCTCAAAGCTGAAATTTGCAAATGAAAATTATCAGACTCGATGAATTTTTTAAGTAAATCAAAATTCAATTCAGTACCCATAAGGTAGGCTGTTTCTAATGCGGCATGTTGTTTAAAAAATATGGCTATTTCATCCTCCTCAAAGCCAGCCGGATCATAGCTTAAATTGTCAAATATGTAATTTTCAATTTCAGAAGTAGTATAAATAACATCATGATATTTAGCCCAAATAACTGAATGTGTAAGTTCGTAATCGGCTTGTGTTACCATTGCTTGATGATAAGAATGTCGGTAAGTAGCGTATACATTTCCATCGGCTAAACCATCAAATCCAGACGTAGGTGTGGGTAGTTGATAATTTCCGTTCTCGCCCTTTATTAAAAAAAAGTAACCTTCGTTTCCTACTTCAAAGTTAAATTCTGCTCCATGGTTTTGATTACCGCTGCATAAATCTAACAAGAAAAAATCGTCAATGAATATGGTACCAGATAAAGTGGCGCCAAAGGATTTTTGTATTTCAATTTTCACAAACGAATCATTTGCCTCTGTTACTTTGGCGAGAACGAAAAACTGTGATTTCTGAAAAATTTCTTTTTGCCAAGGTTCGTCCCAGGTCGTTGCACCAACATACAAATGGGTGAAAAGCAATATCAGTAGAATAAAAAGTTGTTTCAAGATTTTTAGTTTTAGACTTTATGATAAGGTGAAATTAATTATAAATTATCAAAGTCGATTTAACTTTTGAGATTTCATTTATGCTCTGAACTTAAATCAGTTATTTAATGGATCAATTGAAAGTTGTATCACACGCAATTAAATTACAAACTTGGTAAAAATCTACCTGTATAAAGAGAAATTTGTTACAATCTCGGACCAATTATAACAACTTTATATCTTAATTAATTGAACTGTGAAATGTTACTAAAAGTTAAAATTCATCACTATTTCGATATCAAATTTTACATATTAAATTACTAATCAAATAGTTAAATAAAAATATGGTTTTAATAATTCGGAATTATATAAATCCAACATTCAATACAACCCGTAACTCCAAGCAAACAAATTAGAAATTAAAAATTATGAAAAATCAAATTTTAAAAACAGCTTTATTTACATTGGCTTTTAGCGCAGTAAGTTCAGTTTCTTTCTCTCAAACAACAATGGTTGGTGGCGAGCAAATGTATCCTAAAAAAAATATCGTTGAAAATGCAGTTAATTCAAAAGACCATACAACTTTAGTTGCAGCCGTTAAAGCAGCAGATTTAGTTGATGCGCTTCAAGGTGCTGGACCATTTACAGTTTTTGCACCGGTTAATGATGCTTTTGAAAACTTGCCTGCAGGTACAGTTGAAACACTTTTAATGGCCGATAACAAAGCAATGCTAAGTGGAATTTTAACTTACCATGTTGTTTCTGGTAAAATGGATTTTAATTCTTTAAAATCTGCAATTAAAGCAGGAAAAGGTAAGGCAGAATTGAAAACACTTGCTGGAGGAACGTTAACAGCAATGATGAATGGTGAGCACAACATTACAATCACAGATGAGAATGGAAATGTTGCGAATATCACAACTTATGATGTTTACCAATCAAACGGAGTAATTCACGTTATTGATAAAGTTTTATTACCAAAATCGTAGTAGTTTTGGAATACTGAGTGAAACAATGCTTAATGTTAAAAGGAGATTTCGGTCTCCTTTTTTTGTGCTCTATAATTTGAGAGTGGACAACATCATTCTTCAATTTAAAATAATTTGCATTAGTAATATTCTTCATCAAGGCAAAAATATAAAATATTAACTATGCTTGCATAATATATTTTATATATATTTGCATTTCTAAAAACAATCCTTATGAATAAAATGGCACTTCTTATTCCTGTATTTCTCCTCTTGGTATTTTCTGAATGGTGGTTCGTTGGTAAAAAACGGGGCGTTAGATTTAACGGTAAAAATGTAGCCCATAATATGGTTATCGGTGCCATTGATCAGTTTGTTTCTATTGCGAATTTTGCGTTATTTTTTTGGGTACTCAAATTAGTTTACGATAATTTTCGACTTTTTTCACTTGGGAATGAGTGGTACGTTTGGGTTTTAGCCTATTTTGCAGTCGACTTAGTTTCCTATTGGTACCATCGACTTTCGCACCGCATTGCTATTTTGTGGTGTGCACATGTCACACATCATTCTTCGGAAGATTATAATTTCTCTAATGGTTTTAGAACTTCACCTTTTCAGGGACTTAACAGAATTCCTTTTTGGATAATTTTGCCAATAATCGGATTTACGCCAACAATGTTATTCGCAGTTTTTATTGTTTCAGGAATTTACGATTTTTTGTTGCATACAGAGCATTTTCCACGCATGCCAAAACTCGAATATGTACTGATTACTCCTTCCCTACACCGAGTGCATCATGGTAAAAATGAAATTTATATTGATAAAAATTATGGTTCTACCTTCTCTTTTTGGGACAGAATGTTTGGAACTTTTCAAGAAGAAACCGAAGCTGTACATTATGGAATTTTGAGTAAAGAATATATAGAGGGCAATCCGGTTGATGCTATTTTTCATCAATATTTGTATTTATGGAAATTGATTTGTCGCACCCAAATATGGAAAAATAGATTGCGTGTTTTAATTTTACCACCGAATTACATTCCTGAAGACATCACTTTAGAAACCAAACTTTCCCCACCCCAAAAACCAATACAAAAAAGTATATTTATATACGCCTTGAGTTTATTTATTTTCTCCAGTTCTGTTGTTTTACTCCTTTTACTTTACCAAGATATTTTATCAATTTATCACTTAATTTATTTGGCACTATTCGCCATGAGCGGAATGGTTGTATCCGTAAAAATATTTTATGCTCGCGCAAGAATTCATATTGTACGCAATGAAATTTTGAGATGGTTTATTTTTTTGATGGTTGGTTTGGTGTTGTTGCTTGTTATGGATAATGAAAAAACCTTTAGACTTTAAAGAGCAAATTAAGAATGCCCGACCAAAACGAATATCGGAGAATAAATTATTTCGCTGTATAACTTGTTAAGAAATACTTGCCGCTAGAATTGAATGTTTTGTAAAATAAAAAATAAGAATTTTTTAGTAATTATCCTAAATTTAAACTGTTTGAAACTGGAAAATCAGTTTAAATTGCCAAATTTAATTTCATCTTTCACAAACTGCCAATTCTCAAATTTCCGATAACAATCGGGATTCAGAATGTTTTAATAAAATACAAATTTGAAACCTGCCAATTGGTAGGTATGTTTAAAAAGCCTTAAATCTCCCTGTTTTTATCAAACTTCGGTATACCGAAGTCTAAATGATAGAATTTCAGTAGGAGTTGCTGTGAAATAATTACGGGTATCAAGTAATTGCTTATGATAAGCGAAAAAATTATTCGGCTTCAGATAAACAATTCATGCTTTATGAACCCGGATATCGACCGGCATTAATAAATGTAAATTCCCAAGTTAACAGAACAGATAAAGAAATTAAAATAACTTGGGATTTACCTTCTGAGCCAGTGTTTCAATATTTTATTTACAGAAAAAAGAATGATGGTGCGTTTGAATTGATTAAAACTGTAAAAGGCAATTTACCGAGCTTCGCGGATAAAAATCTTAATATCAACAATATTTATTATTATCAAATAATTTATCAAACGGAAGCGGGATTTCGTAGTTTGAAAAACCCAGAACTCAAAATCCTCTATTAATTAACATTACCAAAAAAAATTCTCCCCTCACAAATCAACAACCATCGGCTCCTCGCCTGCCTGTAACAGTATCAATTTTTTATTAGATTCATCAACTACATAATGCCCGTCGTTGTCCATTCCTATTTTTAAATTGAAACCTTGTTTTGATAAATCAATTTCTGTGGCTATTTTGTTCCAACGTAAATCGAAAAAACATAGAAACCATGGTGAACTTGGCGACATTTCTTTTTGGTATAATAGGATGAATTTGTCTCTGTTAATTCCAATTGCTCGGCCATTTAAAAACTCATTTTTACCTAAGGTAACAATTTCTGGAATTTGGACACTTTCTGATTGGTAAGTATCGTTTTTTGTTTCAGATAACTCATTTTTAATATTTAATTTTATTCCAGCTTCCGACTGCTCAACTGCAATGATTTCTGAATTTTCTGTCACCATCTGAAGAATGCTTTTCATGGAGGTACTTGGTTTAAATAAGCGGACATAACCTGCTCCATATTCAAATCCCACCCCATCTTGAAAACTTGTAAAGACATAGTTTTTACTAAATTTTGTTTCTTCTCGAATAGAGAGTTCATAATCGTCAAAAGCTGGCGAATCTGTGTCGTAGGTTTTTGCCAGTTTAAAATTATCTGGTTGCAAAAGTAATTCGTCTCCCTCTTCACCGGTAATTCTTATATGCCCACTTGAAAAACGAATGGATACTATTTTTTTAATTAAAAGGGTATTGTTTTCAAGAATTTTTTTGGACAAGTCTTCAAATTTCAAGGTTACATTTTCTACCGGATCATACGCGCAAAGCTCAGTAAGTAAAAACCAAAGATATTTTTGAGATGTACCTATAAATTCGTTTTGTCCGCTTGAACCGAAAACTTTTGCAGAACTTAAATATTTGCCATCTTTTGTCGAATATCTGGAAATATGGAAATATTTTGTGCTGGAAGATTTATTACTCGTTTGTTTAATTTCATAGGAAGTAAGAATCTCAGTGTTATCGAAAATTTGAATATTGCGCCACTCACATTTACCTTCATAAAAGTACATGAAATAAAAAACAATGCTGAAAACTAGTACAGAAATCGATATTAAATAAACAGGCTTTACTTTTCCTTTTAAAGATAAATTTACGGGTTTGTAGTTATTCTTTTTCTTAGTCATAAGTTCATTTTTTAAAATCCCGATATAATTTCCTGCTAATTTATTCCGTTAATATTTCCACAGTAATTTTCCATTTTTCATATCCAAACAGATTGTAGGCTCATATTTATTATCATTGTTATAGAGGTAAAGTCGCTCAGCTTCCATTCCCCAGCCGAATTTAAAATTGAGATTTTCTTTTTGTTCCAGGTATTTTAAAAGCTCCACATTGTTTAATTTCCAATTAAATTTCAAAGTATTTAAATTAAAAGCACCAATATAAAAACTTTTTTGATTCGAGATTTCATCGTAACCGCTTATGTAACAAATAGAATCTTTGTAACCGAAAATATCGCTGTCTATGAAAATTTTGTCAATTGTTCTTATTATTTCTTTTTGACTGTAAATTTTCATAGATTCTTTTTTACGAGACGGATGTTTATAAAAAACAAGGTTCTTTTTATGGCTGTTATTTTCTGACATTGGCGTTAAATACAATGAAAGAGTATCATTAATTACCAACGCATATTGTTGATTATCAATCTCAATCGAGGCATTTAAATAGGATTTTCCGATTTGAATTTCGTAATTGGAGCTTGATAAATCTTGATCGTTCAGTAATTCAAATTTGTCATTTTGCACATTGAGAATTAACATATCTCCTTTATCGGAAATGGCTCTTAAATTTCTACCACTTACTTCAAATTTTACCAGCTTGTAAGACTTGCCCGAATTTCTTTCTTGATAAAAGTTTATTAATTGCTGTGTATTCAATTCACTTTTACTCTTGGTTATTTCCATTGCACAAAATTCACCAAGATAATTCGTAAAAATTGCCAGTTTGTTGGTCATTCCAATGAGTGTTCCTGTTCCTTCACCTGTCGCCATGGTTGATTCATAAAGTCTTTTTCCAGTTTTGGTATCGACTGTATGTAAAATACTATAGCCAAAACTTGCACTTCCATTACTTTCAGAATCAATGGTTTCAAATCTATTGTAAAAAAATGGTGTATTGTTTATTGTTTATTTCAACTTCATTTACATTTATCAGCACTCCTCTTTGACTACCATCTGGCGCAATATTTTCACTACAAGAGTTAAACAAGAGCGGACAAGAAATTATAAATATTTTAAGAAAATTCTTCATTTTAAAGTTAGACATTGAGAGAAAAATTACTTTGATTTAAAAATTAATAAGTCCATTTAATAATTCCTTTTTTGGCATCAATACACAATGTTGGATGGTAATCAATTGTAGGTGTGTAAATATAAATTCGTGTAGCGTCTTCACTCCATACATACTCATAATAAGTTACGTTTTCCGGATTTCCTAGCGCCTTATGAATGGTAGAATAATCCAATTGCCATTTAAATTTTAATGTTTGAAGATCAAAAGCCCCAATAAACATTGTAGTAAGGTCACCGAATAATTTATTAGCTTGTAAATAGCAAAGTGAGTCTTTGTATCCTAATAATTTTGCATCAATAAATACTTCACTTTCTAAGTAATTCAAATTTGACAAATCAATTCCGAAGCCTACAGAAATTTTGTTATTTTCTTTATTCCAGGCCAAGACTTTTTGATTTGGATTTTCTTCACTTTTATTTACAAGATTTAGGGTTTTAGAACGGTTAATGTGCAAGGTATACTGATCATTTCCAGATTTTCCGACATTATTGAAACTGTTTCTATATTTGTCTATTGAATATTCCGATTTGAAAATATCAGAACTGGTAGCCGTTACAAATTTATCTGAAGCTAGATTATAATACAAATTATCTCCGGTAAGAGTTAATATTTTGAGATTATTATTACTTGCGTCAATTTTAAAAATCTGACCTTTTAAATTAGGATAATTATTTTGGTAATAATCTTTTAATTGTTCAGAGTCATAAAATTTATCATTTTCAAATAAATCTACAGCGCAAACTGTGCCATCGCTTTTGGTATGCAAAGCGAAACTAGATACTATCCCTTCAAATTTTGCAGTATATAAGCCAATTTTGATAGTAGATTTAAATAAACATTTTCCAGTATTTGCATCAACTGTGTGCGTAATAATGTAATCTTCTGTATTATTCATTACTTCCACATCATAATTTTCACTTCTCGAATATATAAAAATAGTATATGGCTTACCGTCTTTTACAATTTCTTTAATTGCTTTTAAAGTCCCACGTTTGGTGCCATCAGCAGCTTTATCATGACCGCAAGACGAAATTAAAATGAATAAAATTCCCGTAAATAGTAGTAAACGCATTTGTTT
>JBBSUQ010000094.1:0-12565 GCA_038234235.1 Flavobacteriales bacterium | reverse complement strand
GCCCATTTTTGATCTTCAAAAACATAAATCCCTGCATTGTTAAAAGTCATATTGCTGCCAGTGATTGTACCGCCAGATACCAAAATCTTATCATCTAACGATGAAACTCTATAAAACTCGTTTTTCGGCGGACCTTCAAAACCAATTTGTGTGGCTCCACCTGCAAAATATCTTACCAGTCCATAATATTTATCTGCAAGATAATAGGTTCCGTCTTGTTCTGTGAGGCTATTAGAATTTACACCACCACCAAATGAATAAGAATTGATTACTAAAAAATAAGTTGAGTCATTGGCATTGTAAATTATACTAGCTCCGTCAGCATTTTCACAAATTTTATTTCCAACAGATGTTATGGAATGAATTTCATGAGAAAAATTTGAGGACGTAATTTGTTTTTTTTCAAAGTCGTTTATTTCGAAAATAGTATCTGATCCATAACTAGGACTTTTTTGGAGCATGTAAAAAGAATTACTAAGATATATTATGTTTTTATAAGATTGTGTTGTTTGAATTTTGAATCTATTGTCCACAATCCATTGAGATGGATCTGCCAAGGCAGGATTATTTAAAGATCCTTTGAGCACCATTTTTTCTGAAAGTGCAAAAATACTATCCCCCTTAAATGTTATGTCTAAAATAGGAAGGTTAAATTGAGGGTAGTAAGTGTCTTTTACTTCATTTTTGGTTGTGTTAATAACCACTATTCCAAAATCGGTGGCACAATATACAAAACTGCCATTGGCAACCATTTTATTAATTTTCTTGCTTCCTTGAATTTGAGAAAGTTTTATCGCCGGAATATTTACAGTGTTATTGTCTTTTATTTTATCAATATTTCCGTTGGTATAAGCAACAAATACCGCGTCAGAATTTGAATGATACAGTGCCGTGGTAAGATTTATATCTGAAAGGGAGTTTACAGCATCATCTAATGATGTTTCTCCACTTTGAATGTCATATTGAATTATACCATATTCAAAGATGCCAAAGACTTGTTTGCCATTGCTTACAACATCAATTGCGTTTTTATTAGGTACATGCAAACGCCATTGTCCGGTTCCTATTTGAGCAAATATTGATGTTTGAATTAAAAGTATTATTAACGAAAAGTAAAAACGCATTTGTTTTTTGTATTGAATTTTAGTCCCTTGTAACGGGGAATTGTGCAATATATTTAGTTTACAAGAACTAATATACGCATGAATAATCAATTCGTTAAGTAATTATAAACTTTTATGCATCGCATTTATTTATTATTAAAATGATTACTTTCACCAAACGACGATAAAACACAAGATGTCAAAACAAAAAAAACCAAATAAACTAAAACAAAGTCTGAGACATATTATCACTAAAGTTTTCGATAAAAATTCAGATTCTACTCTCAGTCACAAACAAGTATGTGTGTTACTGGATATACGTGAAACAGCTTTAAGAAAACTGGTATACACCGTTTTACAAGATTTGTCTCAAGAGGGTTATATTAAAGCAACCTCTCATGGAGAATTTAAACTAAACGCTAGTCAAGAATCGCTAGAAGGTTATATTGACATGACCCAAAGAGGTGCGGGATATGTGAAAATTAGCAAAGAACGAGAAGATGTTTACATTGCACCGCAAAATACCAATCAATCTCTTGACGGAGATTTAGTAAAAATTATATTAATTCACCGCGGAGGAAAACGTGACGAAGGGAAAGTAATTGAAGTTCTTGAAAGAGAGCGTACACAATATGTTGGCACAATTGAAAAACACGAAAAATTTGCTTTTTTAATTCCCGATAACCAAAGAGTAGGTACCGATATTTATATACCACTTGAAAACTTAAAGGGCGCTAAAAACGGTGAAAAAGCTTTGGTAAAAATAAATGTTTGGCCTAAAGGAGCTAATAATCCTTATGGCGAAGTTTTGGAAGTATTGGGTTCTGCCGGATCTAATGATGTGGAAATGATTAGTATTTTGAGTAATCAAGGTTTAGAATATGTTTTTCCGCAAGAGGTTTTAGAAGAGGCAGAACACATTAAAATGGAATTGGATTCTAATGAAATTGCTAAGAGACGCGATTTTAGAAACACACTTACTTTCACCATTGACCCATTTGATGCAAAAGATTTTGATGATGCACTTTCTTTTAAAGAATTAGAAAATGGAAACTATGAAATTGGTGTGCATATTGCGGATGTTAGCCACTATGTAACTGCTGGATCTGCGATGGATAAAGAAGCGCTCAAAAGATCTAATTCTGTTTATTTAGTAGATAGGGTTATACCTATGTTGCCCGAGCAATTGAGTAATATGGTTTGTTCTCTCAGGCCAAATGAAGATAAATTTACTTTTTCTGCGGTTTTCGAAATTGATAAATTGGGTAAAATTCACAATGAATGGTTTGGCAAAACTGTAATTCACTCAAAACACAGATTTTCGTATGAAGAAGCCCAAGAAGTTATAGAAGGCAAATCGCATACAATTGAAAAAGAAATATTAACCATTGATAAAATCGCAAAAATTTATCGAAAAAGACGACTTGATGCTGGTGCATTGAATATTGAATCAGAAGAAGTACGTTTTAAATTAGATGATACTGGACACCCAATTGAAGTTGTCATAAAAAGAAGTAAAGATGCTCATAAGTTAATTGAAGAATTTATGCTCTTAGCCAATAAGCACGTTGCTCAATATATTTCTAACAAAAGCAAGCAACAATTAATTCCGTTTATTTACAGGGTACATGATAAACCTGATGAAGCAAAAATTGAACTATTTAAAGTTTTTATAGATAAATTTGGTTATAAATTAGATTTTAATTCACCTGACGAAATTTCTAAATCCATTAATAAACTATTAAACGATATTCACCTCAAAAACGAATATTCATTGATACAAACCATGGCAATACGATCCATGGCAAAAGCAACTTATGAGACCGATAATATTGGTCATTATGGCTTGTCTTTTGAAAACTATACGCATTTTACATCGCCAATTAGACGTTATGCCGACCTTATGGTACATAGAATTTTGTTTGCCGAATTGAATGGTAAAAAGCATACTTACGGAAGCGGCTTACAAGATATTGCTAAGAGAATTTCAAGAATGGAACGCAAAGCGGTGGAAGCTGAAAGAGAATCGCAAAAATATTTTCAAGTACTTTACTTACAAGATAAAGTTGGTGAGGAGTTTGAGGGCACAGTGAGTGGTTTAGCTGAGTTTGGAATGTTTGTTAAAATGGATGTTAACCAATGCGAAGGCATGATTCCAATAAATGAAATTCCAGGAGAGAAATTTAATTTTAACCCCGATAAATTCGCAATAATTGGTTCCAAAACCGGAAAGGAATACAACTTCGGAGATAAAGTGAAGGTAAAAATATATGAATTACACTTAAAAAAACGACAAGTCGATTTAGAATTGGTAGTTTAAAAAATATTATATATCTCTTGAAATTATAATATTTAAGTTTAAATAAGTTTTATTTTGCTGGTAAGATCTTCCCGGTAAGAACCACCAATTGGTATTATTTTTTTGTCTTTTTCGAGAATTAAATTCGGAAACTCAATAGCTGCAATTTTATCTAAACGGACAATAAAAGAACGGTGTACTCTTATAAAATCTTCTGTGCCCATTTTGGCTTCAATATCTTTCATTGTTGAGTGAATAGTATATCTGGTTGAACTTTCATTAATAACCACATAATCTTTTAAAGCCTCAATGTAGTAAATATCTTTGGTGTTTATTTTTACCAATTTGCTATTTGCTTTAACGAATATAAATTCATTTTCGCTTCCTTCTTTATTCTCTACCAGTGAATATAAAAAATCTCTTTCCTTTTTTATTTCGCTTTCTTTTTTGTGCTTATAGATTGCCATTTCAATTGAAGTGTGCAAATCTATTTCTTTGAAAGGTTTAATAATATAACCGTAAGGTTCTGTAACTTTAGCTTTAGCAAGAGTAGATTCATCTGCATAAGCGGTGAGATAAATTACAGGAATTCCGAATTCGTTTTTAACAATTTCAGCAGTTTCTATTCCGTTTACATCGCCTTTCAGCATTATATCCATCAGCACAATATCTGGCTTTTCACTCCGAATTAAATCAATAGCTTTTTCTGAAGTTGCAGCAGCACCAACTACATTGTAACCTAATTTTTTTAAACTAAGTTGTATGTCTTTAGATACAATCGACTCATCTTCTACAACCAGTACATTGGTTTTTGACATTGCTTTATAATTTTTCTTTTTTAAACCTAATATTAAATTCTGTGCCTTTCGTTTCTTTTATTTCTAACTTGCCATCCAATTGTTCCACTAAAGTAACAACGAGTTGCAAACCTAAAGAATCGCTTTCTAAATAATTAAAGTTTTTTGGTAAACCTACACCATTATCTTTCACTATTATAAACACATCATCTTCATCCATTTTCAAGCTTACATAGACTTCACCCACAGGCATGTCTTTAAAAGCATATTTAAGGGCGTTGGTAACAAGTTCATTAATAATTAACCCACAAGGTATCGCTTGGTCTAATACAAGCTCTACTGCTTCAAAATCAGTAACTAAATCAATAGAGTTTTCTTCTAGTCGATATGAAGATACTAAATTCGTCGACAAAATAGTCAAATAATTGGAGAAATCAATTGAAGAGAAATTAGCAGTATGGTATAAATTTTCATGAATTATAGCCATCGACCTGATTCTGTTACGACTATCTTCTAATATTTCCAGTGTTTTTTTATCTTGAATGAAAGAACTTTGAAGGTTTAAAATGCTTGAAATAATTTGTAAATTATTTTTTACCCGATGGTGAATTTCTTTTAATAATATCTCTTTTTCCTTGAGAGAGGCTGTCAACTCTATTTCATTAGATTTCTTTTCTGTTACATCATGTGCCACCATTGATATTTCTATTACTTTTCCTTCAATATCAAAAATGGGATTTAAAAACAAGTCCAACCAAAAAATTTGATTATTCTTTGTGAGTTTTAATTCAACTTGCTTAAATTCTCCTTTTAAAATGCTGAACAATTCTTTCCTGAACAATCTCAGTAGATTTGGTGGATATATTTCCTCAAACAATTTCAATACACTTTGGCCGTAAACAACAGGAGTACTCACTTTTTGACTAAAATAATCTTTACTATGAGAGTTGTATGTTACAATTTCATAATTTTTATTGAGCGTGAGTAACAATGTATTAGAAGAGCTTTCAAATATGGCTTTTGTTCTTAAATATTGTTCTTGAGCACTTCTTTCTGCTTTAATTCTTTCTGATATTTCTTTATTTAATCTTTTATTAGATTCTTCCGCCAACTCGGCACGCATCATTTCTTTTGATAATTTGTTTTGAACAGAAACGTCTTTTATTATGTGCAGTAATGATTCTTTACCTTCAAACATGGATTGTACAATAGATATCTCAACTTCTAACAATCTTTTACCGCTCTTTATTAAATGCAATTGACTTTCTTGAATTTCTTTATTTTTTAATATTTCTTGTACCATATTCTGGTACGTTTCCTGGTCTTTTTGATAAAAAAGATGATGGAAATCTATGGCATCATTTTCAGAAATTTCCATCATTTCGTATGCCTTCGGATTACAATAAAGAACATTAAAATCGTTATCAATAATGAAAATTCCTTCAGGTGTGTTTTCTAATATAGACTGAAGATTTGTGGTTGTTTGTTGAAGATCTCGTTGGTTTTTATTTCGTTCAGTTAAATCACGAATTACACATTGGGTGTAGTTTTGATTGTCAATTAAAATATCTACAAAAGAAGCTTCACTTTCAATCAAGTTGCCGTTTCCAAGAAAATTCCAAGAAAACTTAATGTTTTTAATTAGGTTTAATTTGTTTTTATGTTTTAAATATTCTCGCTTGGATTCTTCAGATAAGTTTTCTGATAGTTCCCAAAGATTGTATTTTAATAATTCTCGTTTTGGAAGTCCAAAAAGTTGGATACCTGTTTTATTTACATCAATTATTTTATCATTATTTAAAAGTAAAATACAGTCATTTGATTCTGAATAAATTTGTCGGAATTTTGTTTCGTTGTGTCTAAGTGCCTCAGTTACTTTATATGTTTCGGTTAAGTCAATAATTGTACTTTCTATATTTCCAGAAAATTTATCTTCATACCAGTTAAAATTAAACCACTTAGCTTCTTTATTTTTTAAAGTATATTTTACATGAAAATTTTTACCATCTTGTCGACTAATTGATTGCAAAACATCGTTTTTCCACAGTTGAAAATCTGAATTAAGCGTAAAAACATCTCCTTTTCTAAATTCACCTTCAAACATCTGATAAAAAGTATCATTATAGTCTTTTATTTCAAAATCATTGTTTAAGGTAAAAACGCCAGCAAGATTTTTGTTGTAGAGATTTCTATATTTTTTTTCTCTTTTGGCAATTATTTTTTGTTCTTTTATTCGGTCAGAAATATCTATAATATTCGCAACACGAAACTGCTTATTTTTAATACTAATTGTGGCAATATTAACTTCTAATGTTCTTGTTATATCTAAAATTTCAATTTCAACCTGTTTAGAAAATGTTTGGTCATTTTTTAATAAGATTATTTGTAAAAGTTCAGAACTATGAAATTTAGATAAAAATGCTTTTTGAATATCAGAAGGACTAATTTCGTTAAGTGATTTCGAGACGTCTTTATTATAATCAACCATTTGAAGATCATTTTCAACTATCTTAAATAAGATAAATCCTACTCCTGAATTGTTAACTATGTTTTTAAGGTAAATAGAATAATCTTGAACCTTAATTATGAGTTTTGATCTTGAAACAATAACAACCATTGAAACAGCAGAAAATAAAAACAGCAGGCTTCCCATTATTTGGAATGAAATATCTGGATCATCGACGTATAAATAGCCATAGATAATGAGGCTAAAATTTACAACTATATAAATGAGTCTAGTTTGAACCATTTGCATAGCTAAAACAGACACTCCATACAGCGTAAAATAAGCTATAAAGTGCACCGTATCATACTCATAAAAAACTAGATCCTGAAAAGCTAAATAAGTAACTACTAAAAAGTAAGCCAGTATAGTATAAACAATGTTTAGCTTCAATTTTTTAAGATAAATACTTAATAAACTTAACAATGGAACAATAATAATTGTAGATATTGTTATGTAAAAATAAATAATAGGAATATCTGAATTGAATATCAAAAAGGCAAAAAGACCAGCAATACATAAAGTTGAAAAAATATAAATTTTTCCTAACCTGAGGGAGTTATTGCCTTCTTGAAAATATTCAAAGAAATATTCTTCGTCTTTATTTTTATTAAATGATTTCATAATGAACCTACGCCTTCTCCATCAACGCTTTTTAAAATTCCTTTTTTATATACATATCTGTGTCGTACTTTACCGTCTTTAAAAAATTCTATTTTTTTTCCATCCAGCAATCCCGAACTAAATATACATATCATTCTTTTGTTACCGTTGTAATAATATTCTTTATGTTTTCCTACTGGCACATTTAACTCAAAACTACCTTTATAGGCTAATTTACCGTTGTCGTAATATTCTACCCATTTACCGTCTTTTAAATTTAATTTATAAGCCCCAGATTTCTCGTAATCTCCAATTTTATCTACATACAAACCTTCTTTATGGTCGTCATAGTACTCAACTCTAACGAGTTCGTTTCCTAAGCTATCAAAATCTTGAATTTGTCCCTGCCACTTACCCTTGTATAAATTTTCTATGCGTCTTATTGTTCCATTGTTGTAATACCAAATCCATTCTCCATGCGGAATTCCTTCAATATAATTTCCTGTTTGTTCTGTTTTGCCATCGGTGAAATAATAAATCCATTTCCCTACTTTTTGTCCGTTTTCATATTTCCCTTTCGAAAGAATATTCTTATTTCCATAATAAAACTGCCATTCTCCCTGAAATTCTCCAAAATTATTTAAATAACCTCTACCTATCAGTGTATCGTTTTTAAAAAGACTCCCTAACTCAAGTTCTCCAAGCACGCTGTAATGCTTTTCATACCCGTTTTTGAGTTCGTTCAGGCTATTTACAGTGGTTTTTAATTTACCATTTTGATGATAAGTAGTTATTTCATCAAATATCAAATTCTCATTTAAAATTAATCCATATTTATCAATCTTCTTTTCTGCTATCAGTAAACCATTTTCATAAATTTTTTCACTTAGTAGTTTACCACTTTCTGAATAAGTACGCCAAACACCTGCTTTTTCTCCCTTACTGTTGTATAAATTTTGATTGTATGAACTTATTAAACTATCGTTATTATAATTTAAAGTCGATGTTAGTCTACCATCTTTAATATCAAAGATTTTCTCAACTCCTTGTTTTTTTCCTTTCTGGTAAAGCGTAATTATTTTTTCTTGTGAATTAAACCTTATAAATTCTCCGTGCAATGTATCACTTATATAAGTTGCAGATTCTTTTATTTGTTCTACTGAATCGTATTTTAAACTTATTCCTTCTTTTAATCCATTTTGATAACTTATCTTTTTTTGAACCACTCCTTGATCATCGAAAAAATACCAAAATCCATTTAATTTTCCGTCTATGAAATTTCCGTAAGATTTTAAAGAATCATTTTCATAAAAATTTTTCCACTCTCCATTAAATAATTTATTTACTAAAATTCCTTTACTGGAAACCTTACCGCTTGGATAATAATAGTAAGTAGTATCTTGAGAAAATAAAGCACTACAATAAACAATGGTTGCTAATAACAATATCGTTTTTGTAATATTCATCTTTCAACACAAAGATAAAATTTTAAGAGTAAAATATGCTATTATATTCAAGAAGTAACATGCACAGCTTTCAATGTCAAAATTAATTTAAAATAAAATTATAATTATATGTAAATCAGTGTTTTATTATTTTTTCGTTTTTAAGATAATTTTATTTTTAAAAAAATCAAAATTGTAAGATTTAGCTTTATAAATAATAAAAAGAATAAATAAATTTAATATATAAAAAACCTTTTACTATTATTATTAATGGTGTTCATTTCTTAATAAAGAATTATCATTTTTTTTAATAAAGTTACTTGTCATTTAATATTAACAGGTTACGCACAAAATTAAAGATCTAAATGTGCTTTAAAACAGCTATTTATAAATTATAAGAACTTTACCTATTTTTTTAAATGTGTACAACTAATTGTTTTTATACTATTAAAATATTGTGAACTTAGTGTGTATAAACTGTTGTTAAAAAGTATAACTTTATGTTGCACAACAATTTTATTATCGGGTTTAGAAAATTATATTTAGCATCCTAATTATTGTTATGAGTAGTTGTAAACATTAATTAACATTTCTAGTATAATGGTATGTGTATAAGTTAAAATTTAATTTACTTATAATCAAAGTTATAGGTTTTTGTAATTTATCTGAATGTGGACAAGTCTTTAAAATTGTTTATTATTTTTGTTCAGTCTAATACTTTAAAAAAATGAAATACGAAGGAATTTTACCAATAGGATCAGATCACGCTGGTTATGATTTAAAGGAATCTTTAAAAGCTTACATAAGGGAAAATTATGGCAATGATATTATGGATGTAGGTTGTTACAGTTCAGACAGTGTTGATTATCCGGATTATGGACATGCAGTTGCTTCTGCGGTTGCTCAAGATTCAGAAAAAAGACTTGGTATATTAATTTGTGGCTCGGGAAATGGTATAAACATGACAGCAAATAAACACCAAGAAATAAGATCGGCACTTTGTTGGACAGAAGAAATTGCAAGCTTAGCAAGACAACATAATAATGCCAATATAATAGCATTGCCCGCAAGATTTATAAGTGAAGCCGAAGCAAAGAAAATTGTTGATGTTTTTTTAACAACAGAATTTGAAGGAGGTAGACACAAAACAAGAACAGATAAAATATCTTGTTAATTAGCCAATTGACTTTCAATAAACTGGCAAATTTCAAGCATATATTGTTTATAAACATCACCCGTTCCTGGTCCGTTAAAACCAGTGTGTATTTTAATAACTCGTCCGTTTTCATCTAAAAAAATAGATGTTGGAAAAGATATTACATGGTTTAAATCTGGAAATTGAGATGCTGCTAGCTTTTTATCTGCTTTACCACCGATGTAAAATTGAAAAGGAAAATTATATCTAGATTGTAATAAATCTACTTTAGCCTTAAATGCATTAAAATCTTCACCAACCTCGTAAGCCACCGCTATAATTTCCATTCCTTGCTGGTGGTATTGCTCGTATATTTTATTGTAAAATTTCAATTCATCCATACAATTGGGGCACCAGGTTCCCATTATTTGAATAATGGTAATTTTATTTAGTGTTGCCATTTCTGGAAAATTATAGGTCTTACCAGTCATGTCTAATACTGAAAATTTGAATTCAGAATTTTTAGCAAAGGTCAAAGAATCCGGATGAGTTAACTCGAAATTAGCATCTTTTACAGCTTTCCACTCACCTTTGTGGTGTGATCCGCTATTAAATGTACCATATAATGTATCGTTTTTAAAATCAGCTTTGAATAAAAAGGCGTGCGAACCGTCAAAGCACGAGAGCATCAACTTATTATTTTTACTGTAGCCAGCCAAATATCGATAATCGCCAGTTTCAGTTCGAAACGTTCCACTTAATTTATTTTCTTTTTGATTAAAAAGTCCATTTGCATAAGATTGATCTTCACTTTCTGGATCAAAGATAGTTTTCCATTTACCATCGAAATTGCTAAAATTAGCAGGTGGGCAATTTTTTATACCATAAGTAAAGAGTAATGGAATTCTATAAGTTCCTATTTTATTGAAATTTTGCCAGAAACCCGAAAGTTTTTTTTCGTCAGTATCTATAAAATAAAGTGATGAATGAAAAGATGGAAAATCTAATATTAAAGTATCGCCAGAATATCTTGGTGCAGCAAGTGTGATTTTTTCTTCGGCATTGATAACGGAAAACTGGTAACTACCGTTAGTTTTTATAATCTCTACTTCAAAAGGAAGCGTGTCATTTTGTGTAAGAAAAAGTTGGCCTTGCCATTGTCCTGTTTTTAATTTTAACCTTTTTGCTTGTAGCGGAAAGACGAATATTAAAATTATGATAGCTGTAAATATCGTTCGCATTCTTTAAATTTGTTGCACGAAGATAATCAATAGAAATAATTATTAGGGGGTGATGCAACTTTTTTTAAATGATATGAGTCTATTAAAAAGCTGAAATGATGGATGAAGATGAGCTTATAACGCAATGTGTGAAAGGTAATCCAAAAGCTCAGCATTTGTTGTTTGAAAATTATGCGCCAAAAATGATGTCTGTAGCCTTGCGATACATGAAAAACACGCAAGAAGCTGAAGATGTGCTCCAAGATGGTTTTGTGAAAATTTTTAATAAACTCACAGATTATTTAGGTGGAGGTTCTTTTGAAGGTTGGATTAGGAGAATTATTGTAAATAGTTGTTTAGATCAAATTCGGAAGAATAAAAAATTTCAAAAAGATATCGAAATGGATTCGGTAGATTTTAAATTAGAAAATAACGCGCATATAGAAGAAGGTTTAATGGCTGATGATTTAATGATATTAATTCATAAAATGCCAGACGGTTACAAGGTTGTATTCAATTTGTTCGCTATTGAAGGATACAGTCACTCGGAGATTGCAGAAATGTTAGGAGTTTCAGAAAACACTTCTAAATCTCAATATTCAAGAGCGAAAGATTATATGCGAAAGCAGTTGCAAACTATAAATTATGCAAGAAACTGATAAAATAAAAGAGTTGTTTAGTGAGGGTTTAAAAAACCACACTTCTGCGGTTAATCCAAATTTATGGGGAGCAATTTCTTCACAAATTGGCGCTGCGGCTACAACAACCGTTGCTACCGGCATAACTGTTTTTACCAAAGCTTTAATTGGTTTTGGAATTGTTGCTGCAACCACAGTTGGTGTTATTGTTCTAAATAAGAATTCTAAAGAAATCACCAAAATTGAACCAACTAATATTACTGAGAATAAAAACGAAAAAATATCTGATAATAATAATAACCAAAACGGTAATACATATAAAGGCTTAACTTCTCTTCCTAATTCTGATGATTTGGTTCAAAAGGATAATAGAGTATTTGATATTAGCGATAATCAAAAACTTCCAATAACGCAAAATTCAACTAATAATAACGACACGACTGGCCGCTTAGGTCAAAGAAAAGATGATATTAAACCTTTTATTAAGACTGAAACAACTGTTGCAAATGAATCTGTTAATGAAGAGGCTAAAGTAAAAGAAGACAAAATTAGAAAAGAAAATACGGTTGAACATTCTGGGAAATTATATACAATAAAGGTTGTAAATATTTTCACTCCTAATAATGACGGAGACAATGATCTGTTTTTTATAACTACAACTGGCTTAGAAGATTTCAATATTGTTATCCTAGATAATAATTACAAACTTGTATTTGAGTCGAGAGATTTAATTTTTGCTTGGAACGGTACTTATAAAGATGGTATAACACCAGTTCCAGAAGGATCGTACATCTATATTCTAACAGCAAAAGATAAGAATGG
>JBBSUQ010000093.1:0-12657 GCA_038234235.1 Flavobacteriales bacterium | reverse complement strand
TCAGGAATAATTGGACAATAATATTTACACATACTGTTTAATACTGATATAGTCTATGAGAACATTAATAATACTGACAATTTGTATCGCTGGGTGTGCTTCCACTTTTTTAAGTCATCCAGTTTCAGAAAATCATAAAGACGTTTTGATTTTATCCATTATAATTCAAGACCATTTAAGAAAGACGAATGGCCGAGAATTTAACTTACAAGACTTGAAACAAGCTGACAGTTTAAATAGAATTGCAAATAATTTTCAAAAAGTAGAATTTATATCAAAAGGAGGACACATTTCCGTTTATTATAAGTTCTCTGAATCAAGAGAAACAAAAGAAATTTTTCTCAGCGATAAAGAAAATGACAAAATAAAGTCCTTTAAATGGAAGGAAAAAAAATTAAAATGCCTATGTGATGGTGAAATTCAACTGGATTATGGAGAAAGATTCTACAGGATAGTGAAAATTAATAATAATAAGAAAATTAAGTAAAATCCAGCGTTGGTTGGGCTTGGGATAATTAATGCTTGCCGAATTAAAAAAATGGCAGCAAATGAAAGCACTTATTAGAAATTGTTCTGTGCTCCAAACTCGCCACTTCTCCAAACGCCAGCACCTTATCTGTAACAACATCAACAAACTATGTTATACTCTCAAATACTAAAAAAAACAATTATGAAATCTCTTATTTTACTTTTGTGCTGCTTGTTTTATAATTTAGGCTTTTCGCAGACTACTTGTACGCTCCGATTGAAAGATACCAAAAGTGTTCCGCTGAAAAATGTTGAAGTTACTGCCAAAAGTGAGGAGGTTACTATAAAACAAAATACAGATATTGCTGGTCAGGTTGTTTTCGTTTTTACGGTACCAGGAATTTATTCCATCAGCTATCTAGAAATGAAAGATGTTTTTACTTGGGAAGCGAAGGAAGGTTACAAAGGGACTTATTTAAAAAGTTTAACTTACGATCCAAAAGGAGTATTTGCTGTTCAACCTAACTTTGATCGGAAAAATATTGAATTTAAAAGTCTTAGCGGTTATGAAATGAGAAACAAACCTAACACCGCAAAAGTTACGGTTATTGTTAAAGAGAAAAATGGAACAAAGGTCGCCAACCAAAAGCTTCAATTGGTTTCAGAAGTTGATAAAGTAAAATACAATGGTACCACAAACGCCACTGGAAATGCAGAATTTTATGTACCCGTAAATCAAGAATATGAAATTGATATTGATGGAATTGAAGGGGTGCAAAAGTTTAAAGTTGAGAACTTTAGCAATGCTGAGTTAACAGAGGTAGTTTTCTTTGAAAAAACCAACATTCGTGAACTTGTAAATGGAGATACGATCGTGCAAAAAAATATTACCCAAACAAACGGTACTTCGACCCACCATCTTTTTACTTTGAATTTGAAAAACTATGAAGGTTTGCCGAGTGTGGGTGAAAATGTTTACCTCAATTCTACCAATAGTAAATTAGTTTATCAGGGTGTAACGGATGCCGAAGGAAAATGCAAATTCATGCTCAAAAAAGGTTCAAATTATCTTGTTAACCTTAAATATGAAAATGAAATTTGTCAAATTAATGCCTCTGAAACCAAAGGATTTTCGTCATCAATGGCAAACAGAAGGTATAGAGGATCTGCAGCGATTGAGAAAATGCTTTCAGAAAGAAGGGTAAATGAGGCAGGTTTTGTAGTTAATCACGCTGAAACACCAATCCAAAAAGCCACGCCAGCAGCTGGATATTTGAAAACGACCGCAAAAGGTTTTGATGTGGATTTTAGTTCATCTGGTCCAGTTGGTACGCCAACACTTGCCGAAAATAAAATATTTACGCAAGAAGGATTTCATTCTCCAAATTTTTATTGCTTAGATGCTGCAAGTGGAAAACATTTATGGGGAGTAGAACTAGGAGAGTCTGGAATTTCGCCTGTAGTTTACCACAATGGAATTTTGTTAATTAACACTTATTCTTGCACATTATATGCTATCGATGCAAAAAATGGAAATTTATTATGGAGCAAATGGCTGGCTGGTACAATCTATTCCACACCTTCTGCCGATGGAAACAGTGTTTATGTGGTTTATAATAATGGCTATGACAATCCTACAAATCCGGCGGAAACTTACGTTGTGGCATCTTTCGATTTAAACACAGGCAAAGAAAACTGGATAAATTGGATAGACAAAGAGGTGATTGCTTGTCCTGTAGTTGAAGGAAATGAAGTACATGTAGCATCGCAAAGTGGCGAATATTATGTTTTTGACAAGGTGAGCGGTAAAAAATTATTTTCTTCCAAAACAATTAAAGCTGTTTCGTCTCCTACTTTAACTCCTGAATATATTTACATTACAGTTGCTTTGAATAACAATGAGCAGTTGGTGGTTTTAGATAGAAAAACATTAAAACCAGTGAAAAAATATCCTCAACCTTTGCAAGCTATAAATATTTCTGAAATTGGTGAAGCCTACGGTCAAATGAACTACAATGGCGCGCATCCTGTAGTTTATAAAAACGAGATAATTATCTTGTTAGATAAATCAAAATTAATGGCATTTGACGCTAAAACAGAAAGTCTATTATGGGAAAAAGAGATTGAAAGTCATCCAAATCAAACGCCAATAGTTTCCAATGACAAAGTAATTGTAGCGGGTAAAGATGGCGGAATTTGGTTATTTGATATTAGAACTGGTAAAAGTGTGTTGATTGAAAAAACGGAAGTTGAAATTGATGGTCAGCCAGTTGGAAACAAAAGTTACATAATTGTCGCGGCAGCAGGAGTGGTTCGCATGATAAAATCAATTCAAGGCATACCCTGGACACAATGGAACAAAGACGGAGGGCACAATACTGTTTTTAATTAATGATTTAAGCTTATTAATAGTTGATTAAATTACCCTTCTTAATGAAATTGTAACTTAACTATTTAATTCAATAATTATCACCATAATAATAGAAGTTGTAATTCTAAATCTCTCTAAAAACATTAATTTTGTAGAAAATTAAATAGTATGAGAAACTACGTCATCATCGGCGGTTCTTCTGGCATTGGAAAAGAAATTGTTAATCTTCTTGCTGAACAAGATGCTAACATAATCGGCACTTACAACAATAATGAATGTGAAGATCGGCAAAACGTAAAATACATTAGATTAAATGTTTTGAACGATGAATATAGTCTTGAAGAATTTCCAGAGGAGATTCATGGCCTAGCTTATTGCCCAGGAAGTATTAATTTAAAACCATTTCATCGTTTTACGGATGAAGATTTTTTGGAAGATTATAAACTACAAGTATTAGGTGCTACCAAAATAATTCGTGCAATGTTGCCTAGATTAAAAAAAAGCGAAAATTCATCAATTGTTCTTTTTTCAACCGTTGCAGTTCAATTAGGTTTTAGCTTCCATGCACAAGTTGCAATGTCTAAGGGCGCGCTCGAAGGCCTAACAAGAGCGTTAGCTGCCGAATTCTCACCAACTATAAGAGTTAATGCCATTGCGCCATCGCTAACGAATACAAGTTTGGCGGATAGATTTTTAAATACACCAGAAAAAATAAATGCTCAAGCAGAAATTAATCCTTTAAAAAGAGTTGGAAAGGCAAAAGACATTGCGGAAGCCGCAGTATATTTATTAACAGAAAAATCATCTTATGTAACAGGTCAAATATTGCATGTAGATGGTGGATATTCAAAAATAAAACAATAACCAATGTTCGGATTATTCAAAAAGAAATCAGAAGTTGAAAAACTTGAAATTAAATATAAAAAATTGTTAGAAGAATCTTTTAAGTTATCTACAACCAATCGTAAATTGAGTGATGCAAAAGTTGGGGAGGCAAATGAGGTTTTGAAGGAGATTGAGAAACTTCGAAAGTGAGAAATTTAGATGGGAAAATAGATTAATGACAGAAATTGAATTAAATAGAATAATTGAAATGGCTTGGGAAGATAAAACTCCTTTTGAGGCTATAAAAATGCAATTTGGAAAATCCGAAGCCGAGGTTATTGTCTTGATGCGCCGAGAATTGCAAGAAAGTTCTTTTAAACTTTGGAGAAAACGTGTGAATAGTGGCGTGAGTCAAAAACATTTATTAAAAAGAAACGAAGACATTACCCGATTCAAATCCTCAATGCAAAAAACCATATCCAATAATAAAATTTCTAAAAGATAAAATGGTTTTATTTTTTCAGTTTCGTCATTTTTCCGACTTAATTCTTCGTTTTAAAATATAGTTCATTTTCAGAGAATTAAAAACGAAACATTTCCATTCTGATGACGAAATTTAAATTATGAGTCATTTAAATGATTTTTGCCATATTTATGGAGATAATCATTGGGAACAGAATGATATTATCCAAATCCATTAATATAAAGTTCGAAAAATTCGTTTTTTGTACAATTATATTTTACACTGAAAAAAAAAGGTCCACCGTCAAAAACTCGTACAATTGAAGATTTCCAATTTCCATTATTTTTAATGTCATCAAAATAAAAACAATTTATATAAATTACAGAATCGCCTGTTGATATTGTGTATCCCAAATACTGTTTCACATAGAAATGAAGGTTCTCACTAATAAAATGATTATTCTCCCACATAAATGCTTTTAGTTTTGGCTCAATGAGCTCAACTTTATTTAAATCAACTAAATAGCGTTTAGCATTTTTGACTTCGGTAATATTTTTTAAGGGGTCTTTTATCAATGTTCTGGAACTGTCTAGAATCACACGTGTTTTAAAATTCAAACCCAAAATTACTCCTTCAATTTCATTTATTTTGAAAACTATATTGCTGTCAGGTAAAATTATTTCTGTTGATGTTTGTCCAAAGGATAAAAATGAGTACAGACAGAGCGAAAGTGCAAAAGTGTTTTTAATTTTAATGATGCAATTTTTATTTGTTGACATTTTTTGTTGATTTTCAGTTGATTAAATATACAAATAAGAAAATAAATATTCTCACTTTTTCTCAAATTTTCCATAACCGAGCCCAAGTCTTTTACTAAGCTCAATAATTTTCGTTTGTCCAAATTTACTAAATCCTTTTAAGCCATATTCTGATCCATCTTCATATTTAACTTTTTTAAATTGAGTTGCAGGAATTTCGGTAGTTGATATCAGGAAATTACAGTCTAAACAGACATCTATAACATAAACTACTTTGGACTTTTTAAAGAAAACTATTCCTAAATGTGGTTCAAAACAAGCTGCCACGGATTCTCCGTATGTTTTGGTATTCGTAAGAAATTCGACTAAAAATTCAACATTTTCGGGATCAACTACTTTTTGATAAGATATTCCGTTAGAAAATGCCCCAGTTTGCTTGTTTATGACACTCTGAGAAACTTCAGATAATCCTTCAAAATCATACGCAATTACTTTATCGAATTGCAATGTGTCAAAAGGAACGGATAATTTCGAGTTTATATTAATTGGGCTGATATTGTCTCGAAATCTTGAAAGTTCATTTTGTGTTAAATACTTACTGTTTGGTGCTGTTTTGGTTTCAATCGTTACTTTTTTATCGTGAATTTTTTGGGACTGGTTGGTAGTGCATGCGATTATAGTAAAAATTAAAAAGAGTAATATTATGGCTGTATTGTTGTTCATATCTTTGCTGTGTATCGTTTTCTTCTTATGAAGGAAATCTGTCTAACTTTGGTTTTTGAAAAAATCTTTGAATTATAAATATTACTACTATTGCCAATAAATAGACTGTTAAACTAAACTAAACTGAACTGTTCAATTTGTTTGTGTCTTTTCATTTTTTTGAAATAAAGAAAGGTTGTAAATAAACCAAGTACCATATTGGAATACAACTTTCCATGGATTTTTTTAGCTTCTGAGTTTGGTTTTAGTTTTCCGTTATCTACATCCGTAATTCCCTTTTCTATAGATTTTTTTCAGTTTCTGAAATTTCATTCCACCAATCTTTCGATTCATTTTTTCTTAAATCCATGATTTTTTTAATTAATATACTATCGTCCAAAGTCGTAAGCCACTGGATAAGATCGATTTTAGCGTTCTGAATGTTTATTTCCATATCATAAATTTAAGGCTTTTTTAATGATGTTCAAAATATTGAGAGGCGATTTTTATATTTAACATTCTGTCTTTTAATTTACAAAAAATGCATTTCTTTTTATTTTATTTCAAATTTCACGTAAATTGCTGCTTGAAGTTTAATTTTCTGGAATTCTATTATTTCATTTTTGTCAGAGCTGCTTTTATAGCCATCGATATAATACTCCGTTTTTCCGCCTCTTGCACCCCTAACATTCAACAGAGACTGGTCAATATTTGTGTTGGTTTCGTAAACTTTTAGAGGTTTACCTGTTTGTTCACCAATTGCAAGCAATAAGTAATCTGCTTTGTCTTTGGCGGCTTTAATGGCCATAATTCGGACTTCTTTTTTATATTCTTCAATTTTAGAATGGCTGACATGAGAAATGTACGCATCAACTATTTTAAGTTCGTCTAGTTTTTCAAAGACTTTACCCACTGTTAAAGCGTCGCCTACTTTTAAAATGTATTCTGTTTTAGTAATTACATCTTTTTTTGTCCAACTTACTCTTACGTAATCTGCGTTTGCATCAGAAAGCGAAAGATTTTCAAGAGGAATTCCAATACTTTGTAAAGCTCTTTTTAAGTCAATTTCTTGTTTTTCAATGGTAATTTTTTCCTTTCCATCTTGCCTTTCACGAATGGTAATAGCAATATAAATTTCATCCGGAATAATCTCTAACTCAGCTGTGCCAGTCACCTCAATAAATGGTCTTTCGGGCTCCGTGTTTATTTTTGTTTGCCCGAATACAGTTGAAGTTGAAGTTAAAAGTAGGAGCAGAGCCAATGTTTTTGTTTTTAATTTTTTCATAGTTTTTAATCTTTTAAAATTTGAATTTTTACTTTATGTTAAGCAGTTTTTATAATTTTTAATTTTCTCTATAACAATTTCGAGAGCTTCGTTAAATTCAGGTACAGGAATTATTACAGGACTTCCTAACTTCTTAATATTAGATAACATTATGGCTTTTGAGATTTTGTTTACACTATCGAGGAATTTTTTCTGATTGTTAATTTCAATTACTAAAACATGTGTATTTACGTCATTTTTAATTTCAAAATCGTCAATATATTCCAACTTTATTAAATCCATTCTGTTAACATTGCTGTATATTTCTTCAAAGGTAACTTTAATTGTAGATGAATTTATTGTGTTTTTGTAAAGTAGATAGATTCCAAAAGCTGATAAGCTTGTAAATAGCACTATTATCATTTTAGAATTACTATTTATCCCAAAGATTATCTTTTTGTGTTTCAATTATTTCTATTATTTCTATTGATTTTATATTATTATCAACGACTATTATATCGTTTTTAATGTTGGATGAGCAGGAAATTAACGTTGTAAATATTTATAATCTGAATAGGAAATTCATTTTGTAATGATTGGTATGATTGCACATCTATTCTTTTACGATATCTACTGAATCACAACTTTTTGAATACTTAAAACGTTATTATTATCGGTAATTTTCACGAAATAAATTCCCTTTGGTTGATTGGATAAATCAATAATAGTTTTATCACTGGTCTGTAATATTTCCCCATTTTCTATAGATTCTCCTATCGTATTATAGATTTCTACTTTTTCAGTTGAGCCATTTTTATTTGTAATTGTAAACGCTCCACTGCTTGGATTAGGATATAAGCTGTTTTCTGTTATTTCTTCCAATTGAATATTTAAGCCGACAGGCGAGGGAGGCATAAAAGAATAGGCAAAATATTGATAACCGTTTAAATTTATGTAAGATTTCCAAGCGCCCGAAGCGTTGTTAAAAGCTGAAACCAAATCATTATAAGGCTGAGATAATGAATTTGTTGCCAACCAAGGTCCCATAAAATTTGGTTCAGCCGAAAATATGGGAATTACTTCGGTAATAATATTTCTGGCTGCAAGATCTTGTAATCTACTATTAACATAGCTGTAGAGCCAAGAATAATTACTGATATAATCGTGAAGTAGAATGCGATCTATAGAGTTGCCCATGGCAATTGCTTGTCCGTTATTGAACCAACCTACATATAACTCGCTGATAACTCCATTTGCTTGGGCAAGTGAATCTACTTGGTGAATTAAAGTTGTATAATAAGTAAAAGCCCCAGCCGTATCGCAGCTTAAAGATGCTGGTTGAAGATAGGTATTGCAGTAATAGTTTCCGGGTGAAACGGAAGATGTGTTCCAAAATTCAAATTCAATATTGTAAACATCAAATTTTTGAAGTGGGTTTGTGTGTTGCTGATTGTAAACATTAATTACATTATTAAAGAAATTAAAATTTTCTCCAACAGCTCCCACTTGCGAAATGGAATAAAATTGTTTTGCTTTCTGAATAAAATTTGCCAATACCGTGGATGAACTCAAATTAGTTAAGTCATTATTCGCATTTACTACATGTAAATTATACAATGCCAGATAATTAAAGTTATTGGACTGGGCATAATTTAGTAAACTGTCTTCTGATTGAATATTGCCCAAAATATTATCGAAACCGTCAACATACATTCCTCTAATGTTTGCCGTTTGACTATTACCTGGTGCCGAGAATACAAGAAGTAGTAGACATAATATAAATTTCTTCATTTATGGATTGATTTAAAACTGATATAAATATAATATTTTTTATATTAAGCGGTGATTTCTAATACAATAATTTCTCAAATTGGAAAAATAGAAAATATCTAAATTCAAATCGAAAAATGATAAAAATCGCTGTTGATGAATAATAACAGTTGTTTATAGGATAATAAAATCTAAAAGGGTGAAATTAGATATAAAAATTACACTGTTCGAGTATTTTAGAACAATAGAATTATGAACTTCTTTCTTTTAAATACAATTCTTGCACTAGAACTATCAATATAACGGTAAGCGGAGTCGCTAAAACCAAACCCCAACCGCCAGTTAATGCACCCATGAGTAACTGAGCAATTATTATCAGGGCAGGAGGCATGCTTATTAGTTTTTTCTGCACAAGCGTCGTTATAAAATTGCTTTCAACTATCTGAATTAATATGTACAATCCAGCGACAATCGCTGCGGTTTGAGGACCTTGCAACAAAGCTACTAAAACTGCGGGTATCAATGCGATTATTGGTCCGAAATTGGGAATAAAGCTTAATAATCCTGCCAACAGCGCCAAAACCAACCAAAGTTTAACACCAATGATAGCTAAACCTATGGCTGTTAATATAAAAACCACTGTCATTGAAAATATTTTCCCTTTGAGCCAATTAAATAACTGTTGGTCTAATTTGTCAATTACTTTTTTTGTCTTTTTTTGTCCTTTCTCTGGCACAAGATTTACCATGCCTTTTGTATATGTTTTAGGTGCAACCGTAAAGAAAATCCCAATAAATAACACGACATAAATATCTCCTAGTACGCCGAATGTAGTTTTAAAAAACGATTTCGCAAACTTTTGAGCTTTATCCGCAGCACTTTTGGATGTCACCTTATCCACAAATTTTCTACCCAAAGAACTATCCTTTAAATTCTCTTTGGCATTTTCAATTGTCTTGGGTAAGGTATTCATAAGCTCATCTGCTTGTGCCTGAACTTTTGCCCCAATCAATAGAAAAATTCCAGCGATGATTAGTGTTGAACCTAAAACGGAAATGGTGAGACAAAGCTTTTCATTCCATTTGGTTAGTTTCTGAATTAAACTGCTTAAACCTCTAAAAAATATTGCTATAAGTGCTCCTGCTAAAACCAATAATAAAACACTAAACGCGACTTTAAGAATCCATAAAACAACCACGACAAATGCGACAATTCCAGTTGTTATCCACACTTTTTTTTGAAAGGGTGGATTAATTTTATCTACTTGATGTTTGTCTTGATGATTGTCTTGATTATTTTCTTGTTGATTTGCTCCTTCCTCGGTCATATTATGTTATAATTAATCTGGTTTTTAAAACTCTCGCACTTATTGGTCTATCGGTAGCTTTTGAATTAAGCAATTACATATTAATAAAAGAGGCCGTCATAATTTTCTAGACAGCCTCTTTTTTATTAAATCAAGTTTCTGATGTTTTTATGCTCATTAATTGAGAATTGTAACATCTTTTAAATACCCTAAACTGTAGAATTTTTCTCTTTTAGAGATTTCGAGTTTTAAATTCTTTGCGATTATAGAATTGATTATCAGACTCGTTTTCCTCTTCAAATTTATTCTCAGGAAAATAATGAGGCAATACAATTAACTCATACGCTCTTTCCAAATTATCACCTTTTTTAAATCTTTTGGTTCTGGCAAAAGTCGAGTAATCTACTTGAGTTGTATGCACTTTTTTGTTGTCCTCATCAAGCGTAACCATTCCAATTGGAACAATCAAGTGATTTTCTCCATCTTCATTTATAAATTCATGTACTCCACCATCTGCAGGTGTTGCATACGCATCGTGACCCGCTTCAATCAAGTCTTTTTCAACTTCTACATCTAAATACACAACGCGTTCCGCAGATTTACTCACGAGCAATCCATCTACTTTGCCTATTGTTCTTTTGTTCGCATCAATTATTTCCCAATTTCTTACATCAGAATAATCATCTGCTACTTTATAATTTGATAAATCGTCTAAATAATAAAGATTTTTATTTTCGTCTTTCATAATTTTGAATTTTAATTTGATAATTAATTTCTGATTATTAATTCATTTTATTAAGTAAGTCTGCAGATTTTCTGAAAAAAGATTTAACTGCATCCCGTTGATCTAGTGTTAATGTTTCAGGGTTAATTGCCGAAGCTGCACTTGATACATCTGAGGCTTCCGCGCTCAATCCAGGATATTTTGCCTGTTGCATATTGTACATGGCATTGCTTACAACTACAGCCGCTTTTCTTATTTTATCGGCATGGTTTGTTACCACTGGGTCATTAGTTATTTCCTCTGAAAGTCGTTTTGCTTTGTCGATATCTGCTTTCACATCAAAATCTATTTCATTTGCCATGGCTTCTACAGCATTTATAAGTTTTGAAAATGCTTCACTCGTAAATTCATGATCGAGACTCATTGTATTGGTGTCAGCATTTATAAATGTTACATAGTCCGCAACGGTATTGTTGTTTTCCTGCACATCTATGAGTTCAGTATTGTCCTCCGTTTCTAAAGGTTCTTTATTCTCATCCGTGTCGTTTCTATAAACGAAGAACCACACTACAAAGGCAATTATGCCGAGCAGTAATAATAACCAAGGCCAAACTGGCTTTTTCTTTTCAATTTTAATTTCTGTCATAATATTTATTTTTGAGTTCTTAATTGTAACAACAAGATTTACTAATGGTTCAGATTGAAATTATAAAAAATCTTAATTTTTCTAGATGAGTTTTTAAAAACTAAGTTGATTTTTGTTGGCTTTAAGTGTATTGAAAGCTGAGTGTTTAAGGTGGATTAGCTTCTTTCTGATAGTCATATACTTTACGGATAGTCATATAATTTTAGTGTAAAAAATATCCGTTCATTTAACTGAATTAGATTGTATTCAACAAATCAACAACAATCTATATTCTCCAGCTTTTTCGTTTGGTGCACGGTGAACACAAGGTAGTACTTTACTTTCAGGATGATCAACCGCTAACTTCCATAAGTTACTTAGTCCGAGATTTATTGGTTTTGCGGCTGTCTTGGCTTGATAGTGCAAATCAAAAAAATGTTCACTTAAAAAAGCTTCGAATCCTGCATCTGGTACGGCATATAGTTTTTTTAACTCATCTCGTATTTCAGGAACATAGATTTTTTGTTCAGCTTGAGAATTGGGCAAAATTTCACTGGGCTCGCCATGGTAAGTGCATAAAAAAGTACTGGTAGGAACAGGAGATCGATCTACGTGGAAAGAATAAACATCGGTTGGAAAGAAGAAATCGTCTCTCTCATAGCATTTAATAATATTCAAAACAGGAGAAGCACCATGATCTTTCAACAGTTTCAAATCATTTAAAAGAATTTCTCGTGCAAGCTGACCTTGTTCACTTAATTGAAGATCTAGTAAATCCTCAATGTCAATTTCCACAATATTTTCATTTGATTTTAACTTATCTACAATCTCAGAAAAATCGCCTTTTAAATTACGTGTCCAACACATCGCATTCTTTTCTCCCTGAAAAGGCGTAGAGATAAGTTCGTGAAAGTTAGCAACTTGGAGTATTTGATTATGAGCGTACGATATATTTGTCATGTTGGTCAATGTAAATTTAAAAGCATTTTAGTAGGCAATGCCATTTCCACTTGTTTCTTACTTCCCATCGATATTTTGTATTGCAAATTTGACTTGACAAACATTGTTTTTTATCCGAATGTAAGATTTACACGTTTGCCTAAACCAAATTCAAAAATTCTATAAAGGGTTGAAAGTTGAATGTCACATTTTCCATTTTCAAGTCGAGAAATGTAACTCTTTTTGGTTCCAATTTTCTCAGCCAACTGTTCTTGGGTTAGTTTGGCTTCCTTTCGTGCTACTTTCAACATTTCACTGATTACAAAATATTGAGCTTTTGTTTCAAATTCATCACGTTTTTCTACCCCAATTTTACCATATTTATTATCTAATAACTCGTCGAAGTTTTTAGTTTTTCTTATCGTTTCATTTTTCATTTTTT
>JBBSUQ010000092.1:0-12679 GCA_038234235.1 Flavobacteriales bacterium | reverse complement strand
GTGAATCTAATTTTTGAAAGAAATATTTGTCGGTACTTAAAATTTCAGGAAAATCATTAAAATTCGCTTCAATGTTTTGATAGCGAGATTTTAAAGTATTAATTAATTCTTCACTTGCCTCGCAATTTATGAATTCTAAATACCTAATAAAAAAAGGAGTGTAAAGTGTTTTGATTCCAAATTTAACTTTAAATGGAAGCGCAATTCCACGAGAATAGTTTTCATCAACCAAAATTTCCCAGTTTTCACACAATGTGTCTAAATAAATTATTGAAGAAAACACAGTGACATCGACATTCTGAGAAACTAGTAAATCCCATTTTTCAATATCAATATTTTGTCGGCTAATAAATTTCAAGAGGGTGTATTCAATAAATGTTATACAGCAAATTTAGCAATAAAATTATGTGATTAATATTCCATTTTTTATAACCACTAGTAAACTCTTAGTAATCGCTTAGTGGTCGCTAAGTGATCGCTCTTTGGAATTGTATTTTTGAAATCTATTTTTAATGTAAAATCCAGAAAATTAACAAATCTTGCCCAAAATATTACTCGATTTTGCTTTTGAAATTCAATAAATGTTAATTCCAATGAAAAATGTTCCCAATTTAATTTCTATTAGACTTTTGCTTGCTTTCTTTGAATCAAGTTAACAAAAAAACAAATAACAGACAGTTCAAATTAGCAAACATTACAGATTTTCAAAAAAAACATAAGACATTACAAGAAACATTAAATAAAATTTACAAACTATGATTTTCTTACCCTTTATTTATTTCATTATTTGCGGTGCAGTCACTGCGTTTTTGTGCTTAGGTTTTATCAATTATATGCACCAAAGCAAAATTTCAGAAGGATTTAAATTAGAATTTAAAACACTGTTCACATTGCCGAGACTTTTAAAATCTGAAAGAAACGAAAAATTAAAATCGAAAATATTGGTACTTTATTATTTGCAGTTTGTTCTTATTCCATTTTATTTTATTGGATATTATGAATTGATGCAAACTCTATAATAACGGGATAAGTACTAAATAAGCACCAAATCATATTCAATCTCATTATCCAACTCAAATTTTAGCATATATTTTTACTGTTTTCTCATATTGACTTAAAGTTTATATCTTTATATCAATAATTTGCGTGTATGAAAACAATATCATTGATTCTAGGAATTTTTATAAGTATCACTAGCAATAGCTTAATCAACATCAGTACTGCACAAGAAATTGACAGAATTGCGTACAAACAAGAATGTGAAAACGCTTATATTTTGGCATTGGATAAAAAAGAATTTCAAGCTGCGATTGATAAACTGGATCAAATACATGCAAAAACAGCTTTGGTGGCTGAAGAATATTTTTTAATGGCCTATTGCTATAAAAACCTTGGCGACAATCAAAAATGTGCTGAATTTATGAAACAAGGTTGGGGCACACCTTTTATGGATTGGGATTATATTTGGAAAATTGACGCACTGAAACCAGATTTGCTAATTCATGGTTTTAACGTTTCTCAAAATTCAGAAATTGAAATAGGATTTAGTAGATTTAATAAATTAAAAACTCCGTTATCAGATTCAATGATGTTTGTGGTTAAACGAATGTCTAAAAAAAGTGAAGCAGCTCAAAATTATTACAAACTCATATCGGAAAATGACCCGTCAAACGAAAAAAATATCAAAATAGCACGAGATTCTGTCAATAAAGTTAACCAGTCCTTACAACTTCAACTTAAAAAAATTATAAAAGATTATGGCTATCCAGGAGATAAACTTTGTCCTGGCGGATCGGAAATAGGTTATGTATTAGTGAATTGCCTAACTCCAGAATTTTACGATGAAATGAAACCAATTTTACTTACTGAAGTTTAAAAGGGAAACATGGCTCCAAGTGAATATGCAAGATTTTGCGATAGATACATGGAAATTTACGAGAAGTATTCGCCCTATTTAATTGTGGGAGCAAATGATTCGGAATCGTATAAGAAAGCCTCTAAAAATGAAGCCATATTCACAAGAAATTCTATTGGCCTTTCACGATTTTATCCATTTGAACAATAATCAAACATGAAAATAAGTTGTGTTTTAAGTCTCTTGATTTTTACGATGTCTTGTCAAAATTCAACGGTTAAAAAAGACAATACGAACCAAAGTTTCGGAGAAAAATTAGAAACTGCACATAACAAGCCTAAATTCGATGTTGAAAAGGCAATTAATTTTGATTTGCAACTTTTCTTTGGTGGTAAGGAAAGATTAAATGCCAATGTTACAATCTATCATAATTCATATTACGCAATTCTCAAATATAAAAATGGTGATGAAGTACGTTGTAAAGGGATGGATATTTATTATTCACCAGGAATGGACACTAGTGGGTTGAAATTTTCGGCTTTCACATGGACTTATTTTTTCATGTTGCCATATAAAGCGCAAGAAAAAGGCACTAAATTGAATGACTATTCCAACAAAATGTTGAATGGAAAAACTTTTGAAGTAGAAAAATTAAGCTTTGGTAAAAACATTGGAGATTCGCCCGAAGATTGGTATATTTTATACGCAAACGCAAAAACACATTTATTAGAATATGCTGCTTATATTGTTACTGCAGGCGGAAGAAATATAGAAGAAGCTGAGCAAAGCGCACATGCAGTTTCTTACGAAGATTATAAAGAAGTTAAAGGAGTTCCGATATCTCGAGAATGGAAATTTTGGAATTGGACTAAAGACAATGGCTTGGGCGAGCAGTTAGGCTATGCCCATGTAACAAATGTAAAGTTCAAAAATATGAATTCTGATGATTTTAAAATTCCCGAAAATCTTATAAAACTTGATTAAAATAAAAGCTTTAAAAATAATTATTATTGTTTGTATAATTACATTCAACTTTAGCTCTTGTGAAACTAAAAAATTAAATTCCTTATTAAGTATTTCTAACATTCAATCTAATATTCAAAAAGAAGACAAGGTCGAGAAAGATTCTATTTTTCTTTGGTCACGGCTCAATAATAAAATTACAGAAACTAAAACTTGGCTTTCTAAAAACAAAACATACAATCAAACCATTGCCATTTTTGTTGATATGAAAATAAATTCAGGCAAAAAAAGATTGCTAGTTGTAGATCTTGATTCAAATAAAATTTTGTCGAGAGGAATTGTGGCGCATGGTAGTGGTTCCAACACAGAATACCGAGATAGTTTAACTTTTAGCAACATTCCAGAATCTTATCAAACTTCCTTAGGAAAATATAAAATTGGAAGTTCTTACATTGGAAGTTTTGATAAATCATACAAACTCATTGGCTTAGAGGCTAGCAATAACAAAGTACTGGCAAGATCAATTGTATTGCACCGCTATTCTTGTGTTCCAGATGATGAACAGGATTCTGAAATTTGCAACAGTTTGGGTTGTATAATGATTTCTGAAAATTATTTTTTGGAACTGGATAAATTTATTGTTAAAAGTAGCAGGCCAATTTTGATGTTTGTTTATTATTGAGCAAACCGCCTTTTGTAAGCAAGCATTATTCTAAAACAGACCAATATTTAAAATAGAAATCTCATTAATTTTATAATTTCTCACTTCTCACCAACTTTTTAACATTCTTTGCAAGTACTAATTAAACATTGAGCATCTTGTTATGTTAGATTAAAGTAACAAAACAATTTTTAAAATGAAATTAGCAGGAAAGAAGATCGCGATTTTAGCGACAGACGGATTTGAAATAAGTGAATTATTCAGTCCGCTAGATGCACTTAGAGAAGCAGGAGCAACAGTTGACATTATTTCTGATAAAAGTGGAAGCATTAAATCTTGGGACAAAACAGATTGGGGTAAATCTATTGATGTTACCAAAACATTGAGCGAAGCAAATGCTTCAGATTATAATGCTCTTATGTTGCCAGGTGGAGTTATTAATCCAGATAAATTGAGAGTTAACAAAGATGCATTGAAATTTGTGAAAGAATTTTCGGAAGCTAAAAAACCAATTGGCGCAATTTGTCATGCACCTCAAATATTGATAAGTGCCGGTTTGGTTTCTGGAAGAAAGATGACTTCTTACAAATCTATTAAAACAGATATGGAAAATGCAGGAGCGCTTTGGGAAGATTCTGAGGTTGTTGTTGACAAAGGTTTGGTAACAAGCAGAAATCCAGATGATTTACCTGCTTTTAATAAAAAATTAATTGAAGAAGTTGGTGAAGGTAAACACTGACTTTGTGTGTGTGTGTAAAATGGTCGCAATCTTCGGAATGCGGCCATTTTTTTTAAATTTAATTACCAAAATTAATATCAAATAATAAATTCATTAAAAAAAAGTTTTATGTTTAATTTTCAAGAAATATTGAATAAAATTGATCCTGCAAAGATTGAGGCTTTTGCGAAAAATCTAGGTCTTTCAGATGAGCAATCTTCAAAAATAGCTAACTATGCAGCAGATGCATTGCAGTATCGTGTTTCAAAAGAAAAAGCCCGTGGTAACGAAGAAAAAGTTGCAAGTTTACTTTCAGAAAAACCAAACACGCAAGAAGATGAAGTAATGAAAGCTAAAGTTGAAGGTGATTTCGCATACAATCTTGTGAAAAAGTTAGGTCTTTCAGATGAAATAGCTAATAAAATATCCAAGAGTGATATAGTTACAAATTTATTGTCACATGTTAGCTCGTTCTTGAGCGATAAAGGTGAAAACAATAGCTCCGGAATTGTAAATAATATTGGTGACAATAATTTAATTGATAATTTGAAGAAGAAATTTTCGGGACTTTTTAATTAAAGATTAATTTAATAAAATCTAGTAGAAATATTGAGTCTATAATCTCTCTTTTTCTACTAGATATTTCCAATAACGTTTCGGCATGTGTTGAACGTGAAGTTTTGAATTTTTTCTGGAAATAATGTTCGTACTTCTAAAATAATTTTTCCAAAGTGTTTGAAACAGTTGTTCGTTTTCATCCCATGATGTTTCCGTTTTAAAAGCTTCAAAATCAAATTCAATTTCCACCCCTTTCACATCTCTCTGGTTGTAATAAATTCCAAATTTTCTTCGTGCATCATAAATTAACCAAAACTGATCTGCATAACGCTCCTCAAAATGATCGGATATGATTGGCAGAACATTAAAATCTGGCTCAACAACTGCGGCATAAAGTCCATCTTTCATTTGTCGGAATCTAACGAAAGCTTCCATTCGGTGTTTTTCTCGGTGCACAGATTTATACATTTTACTCAAGTATAAACTGTCTTCATCAGCGCTATTTGACAACATTTTTACTCCAAAATCTAAACATTTCGCCAACATCCGTAAAATATGATATTCTCTTTTCTCATCTTCAGAAAGAAAAACATGGTAAAAAGATTTAAGAATTTCAGATTTAAGTTTGATTTTTAATCTTTGCATTACTCTTTCCGCCAAATCAGCATCACAAATTACATCTTGGTAATCTGCAAAAATATCGGCCCCAAACTTTTCAAAATTTTGAACGTCAAAAACATCTGGTCGGTGTTTAAAATATTCTACAAAAACACACATTAATCCTTCGAAAGAACCGTCGTATAAATATATTTTCACCCAAATAAATTTAATTGATTGCTTAATAAAGGCTGATATTTACTACTTGAAGTATTTAAAATAATATCTCTAAAATTTAATTTATCCAATACAGAATAGAAATTTGTGCGACTGTCACAACTAATAAAATATTTCGCCCTGTTGAACGCAATTCCGAATTTCTTTAAATGTTCCCAATTTAATTTAGCATATCTTCTAGAATTAATAATTTTTTTAGCTGACTTCACTCCTACTCCTGGAATTCTTAAAATTTGTAAGTAATCAGCTGTATTTATATCAAGAGGAAAAAATTGCGGATTTCGCAAAGCCCAGCTCAATTTAGGATCAATATCTAAATCTAAATGCTGGAAATCATTGTTTACAATTTCATTAACATCAAAATTGTAAAAGCGCAAAAGCCAATCTGCTTGGTACAATCTATGTTCGCGCAACAATGGAACTTGAGTTGTAAGTGCCGGCAATCTAGAATCTTCTAAAACCGGAACGTAACCCGAATAATACACTCTTTTCAAATTCATCTTTGAATAAAAGTAATTAGACATTGCCAAGATTTGCATGTCGTTTTCGTCAGTTGCTCCAATTATCATTTGAGTGCTTTGACCAGCGGGCGCAAATTTCGGGGCAGACTTAAATAATTTCCGCTCTTCCTTGTTGCTAATTAATTCTGCTTTTATAGATTTCATTGGAGTTAGCACAGAGCTCATCGATTTTTCTGGAGCTAATAATTTAAGACTTTTTTCAGTAGGCATTTCAACATTCACGCTCATTCTATCGGCATACATACCAGCTTGATGAATTAATTCTTGCGAAGCACCAGGAATTGCTTTTAAATGAATGTAGCCGTTGAAGTTTTGCTCTCTAAGCTTTTTGCAAACCAGCATTAATCTTTCCATGGTATAATCTGGATTTTTAAAAATACCGGAGCTCAAGAATAGACCTTCAATATAATTTCTACGGTAAAAACTCAAAGTCAGTTCTACAACCTCATCTACAGTAAAAGAAATTTTCTTATTATCGTTTGATTTTCGACTAACACAATAAGCACAATCGAAAATACAATAATTTGTAAATAATATTTTAAGAAGTGAAATACATCTTCCATCTTCTGAATATGCGTGGCAAATTCCTACTCCAGATGAGTTTCCTAAACCTTTAACTTTGTTTATGTCTGAATTTGATTTTTTTATGCCACTTGAGGAACAAGAGACATCGTATTTGGCTGCGTCGGAGAGGATTTCTAGTTTTTCTAATATTTTTGGAGATAACATACATCAAGTTTATGATGCGAATTTAATCAAAATTATTAAATATTAGTTTAAAATATTAGCAATATAATAAATATATTCTAAAACCTTGTGAGACATTACGTTGAACTTTTGAAGTATTTCGAATGAAAATTTGAATGTAAACATGACCTTTAATTTTAATTGTTTCTACAATATATCTTATGAAAATTGTACCACAATTAAAGATTGACCATCATGAATATGTAAATCAATAAATTAGAAATAAAAACACAATTTTAGATTAATTTAAAACGGGGGTTTTTAGGTAGGGTTTGGGTAAAAATTTACTCAAATATCTTCCTCAGCATCGAGGATAGATTTTAAAAGTAAGATTTCTTCTACCTTTTCTAAGTTGCCAACTTGCTGAAATGAGCTAATGAGATTGATTAACATTCTTCTCATTATAGCTGTGTTGGAGCACGGTTCAAAATGTTCTTTGTTTAAAGGTAGATTGAGTTCACTCAGGAAAGTTCTAATATCCTTTTCTTTTAAAATTAGGCCTTTGCTAAATGCATTGATGTAGAACAATACACCGTGGTCATTGTCTTCTTCCAATAAAAAGTTGGTTCCATTTTCATCCAAATACGCCAAAATAAAATGATTGGGTAAATTAACGCCATAAACCGGCATACCTAGAGATTGAGCCAGAATACTGTAAATGATGCACAGACTTAAAGGATTTCCACGCTTGGTTTCCATCACCACATTTAAATAAGAATTTACTGGCGAATGAAAATTCTTAGAATTGCCATGAAACTCGTGCATTCCGTAAAAAATCTTGTTAAAAATCTTTACTTTTTCGAAAGCTGTTTGTTTGGGATTCAGTTCCAGCCAAATTTCTCGTCGCAAAGCTTGTATTTGGTGGATCACCGTTTCGTCTTCGAGTTCTGGATATTGGTAGCGTGCAACAATTAAACTGCCAGTGAGCAAATCTCTATCGTGCGACTTGGTCCAATTGGTGAGTTGTTTTTTAACCTCATCGAATTGAATTTCGTGTATAATATTTTCAATGCGAGATTGGAAAATAAGTCCGTAATTGTTGTCTTCCCAAGAATTTTCGAGGTGCGGAATAATTTCGGTACCGTAAGATTTGAGTCTATCACTTATGTGTTGAAAAATCTCCGAATCGGGATCATCAATTAAGGAAATGAGAGCTTGTATGTCTTTTGGACTGTACATAAAACAAAATTAGACAATATGAAAGTCTGTTTCGGGTAGAAAATAATAAGTTTTTCAATGCGCAATTGTTAATTTAACCAAAAAAGAGGATAAACAGTAGCTAATTCGCTTAATACTTTGCGAAAAAATCGGGAATTACCAGCTTAGGAAACAAGCGATTGCAATTAAGTTAAGGAATGTAAATTTAAAAATGAAACTTTTTGGTACGATTATCGTTAGAATACTAACGGATCGATTATTAACATCTACAGGTTAGTGATTTGAGAAGACTCTCTTCGGAGGGTCTTTTTTTTTGGGGGATGGAAGTGGTCAAGTTTTTAGCAAAAAATTAATATCTGTAATTTTGGAACAATCTTACCATTGAATAAAAATTTGATTATAATAATTGTTTTAACCTAAACTCGATTAAAATTTCAAAACTTTAATTTATATTTGTTTGAATGCAAAAACAAATAAAGAATGAATTACACAATATCATTTCAGGAAAGAGCGAAGTTAGGTTTGGAACAACTATCCAAGCAGTTGCCAGTTACCTTAGCGATGGCGAGAAATCAAGCATTAGCACTGAAGTTAAAAAGCAATACAAAAAAGAAGAAGCTGAGAGATTAGAAAAATACATTAGAAGAAATATATTTTTAAGTGCATGAAAAATGAGCTTACAGTGAACATTCAACCACTTAATATTCCAAAAAGTAAACTAAAACAATTCCTAGTAATATTAGGATCCATTATTTTTGTCTACCTGTGTTTATGGCTGCCTGGTAGCGATTTAAAAACCTTAAAACAACCGTCGTTTCTCATAATATTTATAAGTCTTATAGGAATATTATTTTTTGGATTAATCGGAATTCTCATAATTATCGATTTTTTCAGCTTTAAACCTGCCTTAATTTTAAATGAGAATGGAATTATTAATAATTCGCATGCTGGCGGTGGCTATTTAATTGAGTGGACCAATATCAAATCAATGAAAATAAAATCCATTGGAAAACAGAAATGGATAACTTTTGAGTTGCGTGATTCGCAAAAAATATACAATCAAGTCAATTCATTTACAAAATGGTGGATGAAAATAAACGAAAGACAATTTGGTGCTCCAGCTTTTATTCCCTCAATTTTGATAAATGAAAAATTGGAAAGTGTATTGATACAAATTCGAGAATATAAACATGGACTGACAAATGGCCCGAAATTGAAATCATAAATAATTTCAATATTCAAATAATATCCGAGACATATACAAAGTAATTTCCTAAATTTGAATATGAATTTAATAGAAAAAAATATTGACCTACTGAGGACGCTTTGTTCGCAATACAATGTAGAAAAAATGTACCTCTTTGGTTCTGCTTTAAATTCAACTTTTAATGATAAAAGCGATATTGATTTTCTTGTGAAATTTAAGCCTTTTGACTTATCATTATATTTTGACAACTACCTACAACTAAAGGAAAATTTAAAAAATTTATTTGGCAGAGATATTGACTTATTAGAAGAGCAAACGCTTAAAAATCCTATTCTAATAAAGGCTATAAACAACACAAAAAAACTCATTTATGGATGAAAAAATTCTAAAATGGTTGTTTGATGTTAAATTAGCAATTGATGAAATAGATGGTTTTTTTATGAATGAATCCATGGATTTTTTCAAGTATCAAGAAAATCTGATGCTAAAGAGAGCTGTGGAGAGGGATTTTGAAATTATTGGTGAGGCAGTAAATCGAATAATCAAGCGCGATAAAACTTTTGAATTTAAAATCACTAACGTAAAAGCAATTATTAGATTAAGAAATCAAGTTATTCATGCCTATGATAATATTTCAGATGAAAATATCTGGTCAGTTTTGATAAACCACCTTCCTAAACTTAAAATTGAAATCGAAAATTTAATCGCGGAGAAATAATTTATTTCAAAAATAATTCACTAACATAGCAATCTATGAACAAGATTAATAAGGAAAATCTTACAAAATCAGTAGCAAAGTTGCTTTCAGATAAAGAAATTGTGCGTTCATATATTAAAGGTAAAACTTCTAAAATTACACTTTCCAAAAAGGGCATCAAACTTGCGAATCCACTATAATTACTCATTCGACAACATTTCAAACACCTTCAACTTCACAACAAGAAACAATATTTTATATTGGTGGATTTCGCTGTTGATGAAACGTTTAGTACTATTTCTGCACAAGTGTTTAACAAGTGGCAAAATCATTCTAAATGGCTTTATACTTCTCTTCTTCGTTATATTCACATTTAATTTAATTTTTGAAACTCGAACTGAAATATTATATTTGCATACCAAATTTAAAAAAATGAATAAAACCGGAGCAATTATAATTGTTGAAGACGACAGTGATGACCAAGAGATGTTCACTGAAGTATTTAAAGAACTCAAATATAAAAATGAAATTCTTTTTTTTAATGATGGAGAAGAAGCTCTAACATATTTGATGGCAAAAACCAATGAGCCATTTATTGTATTCTCCGATATCAATATGCCAAAATTGAATGGTATAGAACTCAGAAAACAGATTCTTGAAAATGAAGACATCCGAGTAAAAACCATTCCTTACTTGTTTTTTACAACCAGCGCTTCCCAAGATGCCGTAATTGACGCCTACTCAAAATCTGTTCAAGGATTTTTTGTAAAACCATCAAGTTATCCGGCTTTAAAAAGTTTATTAAAAACTATAGTGGAGTATTGGCAATTATGTGAATCTCCCAATTATACTAAGTAAATCTGTAATAATTAAGTTTTTTTGCGGTTAAAAATCGTAAACCTCTGTAAGTAATTTCAATTTCCGCTAATAAAATGAATATCAAAATTATTTTATTGACTTTCAGCGAGTGTAAAACATATAATTATATTTTCTAACAGCAACAAATCATTCATCAATTCATGAGCAAAAAAACAAAACTCCTCCTCCTGCACGGCGCTCTTGGCACTCAAAATCAATTTTCTGCGCTAAAAGAAATTTTGGCAAGCGATTTTGAACCGTTCGATTTGAATTTTGAAGGTCATGGTGGAAATATCTCTGAGAATCCTTTTTCTATTGAATTGTTCACGAAAAATGTGGAGGATTTCATTTTGGAAAATGATTTGATAGGAATTAATATTTTCGGATACAGCATGGGCGGTTATATCGCGCTTAATTTGGCATTGAGAAATCCAGAATTGGTAGGTAAAATTGTTACATTAGGTACAAAGTTCGACTGGACTCCAACGTTCGCAGCCGAAGAGGTCAAAATGCTGAAGCCTGAATTGATAGAAGTAAAAGTTCCGCAGTTCGCAGAAAAATTGAGAGGTGACCATTATCCGTCAGATTGGAAAAATGTAATGAGAAAAACGACCGATATGATGCAACGAATGGGAGAGGGAGAAAAAATAAAGCATGAAGATTTTAAACAGATAAACAATGAAGTAATTATTGGTTTGGGAAGCTTGGACACAATGGTATCGTCCGAAGAATCTGAATTAATTGTAGAAGAATTGCCAAATGCCGAATTGATTATTTTAGATAATTTTCCACATACCATTGAAAAAGGTGATGCTTCTGTAATTGCTGGTTTTGTTAGAGAAGTTTTATTATAAATGCACAGAAAAGCAGTATTGAATAAATTAAAAATATGCGCAGTTTTATCCTTAACATTAGTTGCTCTAGTTAGTTGCTCTGGTGAAAAAAAAACTATTCCATCGACGGACAGCACTGAACTTGCAAAGTATATTAATTTAGAAAAATACATGCCTTTAAATTGCGAATGGACTTATTCAAAAATGGGTGTTAAATATGAAAACAGAACACCAGGCCCAAATGATTACAAACTGAACGCATTGTTACATTATCCGCTGGAAACAATTGAAACAATTAAAAAGGATTACTCATTTTTATCTGTCAACTTAGAATCAAATCAATTTAGTAATTTTAAATTTGATTGGCTAAACGACAGTTTAAAAGTTAAAATTGGAAACGGCGATTTTATTAATTATAATGCTGCATTTTTTAAGAAAGGATCACTCAGAAATGGGACTTTCATAATTCTAAATGACAGCACATTGCTACTAAATCTATATACGATATAAGATTAGAAAAAAGTTGGATAAATTAAAAAGTTGGGCGAAATATCTAAAACAACAAGCTCAAATTTTTGCAAGTTGTGTATGCCGACAAACGTACACCAACCAAGGCGAAAATATTGATCTGGATAACTTTGGGTTACTTATTTAGCCCGATAGATTTAATACCAGACTTTATACCAATTTTAGGCTTGTTGGATGATATAATTATTGTGCCGTTACTTATCAGTATCACAATCAAACTAATTCCCAAAGAAGTGTGGCATGAAGCAAGCGAATTTGTGAAAACGCAAGCACAAAAAAAATGGAAAACGAATTGATACATCCTGATAGTCATTGGTTTGATTTGGATGTTTTGTATTTGGACAATGATAATATTTGGGTATTCTTATTTTAAAAATTAAATTTTAATCGCAGTAATTGAAGAGCAGAAACCACCAGAAGTAACAAATAAAAAATTATTAATGTTAAAGCCGAAGTTATTATCTTAACTTTATACACATTCAAATACAGAACAAAGACAGAACAAAGACAAAACATCTCATAAACAATACAAAGAGATAAT
>JBBSUQ010000091.1:0-12883 GCA_038234235.1 Flavobacteriales bacterium | reverse complement strand
CTCGGGTTTGCTTTCAGAAATTCCCGCAAAGAAAAATTTAGATGTTGGGAATGTATATCTCAATGCCTCCGTTAATTTTATTATCAGATTGGATGTGAAAGATCCACATACTGAGTTTGATACTTTGATTTATATAGATTATAATTCCCCAATTTTTAAAGAAAAAAAAATACCAGGACCTTTTCAGTCTGGAATAATAGATACAGCTTGGAATGTTGGGATTTCAAATTATCCATTACGATATAACCAATCTCATCGTATTTATATCAGTTACATAATACATCCTTATAACTCAGAAGCCACAAAAGCGAGTGAATTAGATGTACTTATTGGCAATCTAAATTTATACGAAGCAGTTTTCGTGATAGATTAATTTCAAAGTTATAATAAAGCCAACGCTTTTTTTGAAAAATCAAAAAATGGTGTTGAGATTTTTTACGAAAATAGATAAAGTACTAAAAAGTTATGAAAAATATAGGATTTATACTAATACTGCTTTTAATATCAACAGGTTCTTTAAAAAAAAATGCAACAAAAAGTAATGTCCTGAAACGGTGGTAAAGCGAAAGAATCAAGAGATTTATTCAAGGCACTGATATTATTACAAAGAAAACAACTGCTGATATTTTTGAACAGTTTATAATTTTGTTGATTGTGAAAAATACCAATGTTTAGACGATGTATTTAAAGTCAAAAAAGTTATCATTTAACCTCTTCATAATCATCAAAATCATCGTCTTTTCTTTCTTCTTCTGATGATTGATTTTGCGATCCGAAATTATTATTGCCCGAACCAAAACTTACTCTTGGTTGAATGAGCGGTCGGCCAAGTGCCAAAAAGAAAATGCCATTTACCATTTTAAAGATTATTGTCAGCAAAAAGAAAAATCCGACGATGTTGAAAATAAATCCTAATGGAGATTTTTGAAAGGAGATAACACTTCTTTGAAACCAATTTGAAATAGGATTTTGAGCAATTTCTGGATAGATTATAAAAAATCCAAAGAACAGCATTGCCATACTTATTACAATGATTTCTGCCTTTAAATTAAATCCGTGTTGCAACATTCTCGGTTGGTTTTGGTTTTGCGCTTGAAAAATTAATTGTCTTCTTTGCTGCTTGCGAATTTTACCAATAAAATACATCAAGAGAATCAATCCACAGACTAATAATTGAGTAAAATCATAATTTACATAGTCATCATCCAAGCAAAATAAAAACACGGTTTCTACCAAAAAGAAATATTTAATCATTTTAATCATGTACATTTCTTGAATGGACTGTCCACTTTTTCTGCGCAACAAATGATAAAGCATTTCTAAGAAAAACCAAATGAAGTTGAATATAGCGAATACAACTCCTAATCTAAATATGAAAGATAATAAACTCAAAACTTATTAATTATAACAGCAAGTAATACAAATAGTTCAAATAAAACAAAAAGCCCTTCAACCTTAACGGAAGAAGAGCCTTTCTATATATAATCGAATTTTTCTATCTGAATTGCTTCAGGAAGAAAACTTCGGCAAAAGGCGATTGCTCACCTTATTTTACATCATTCCAGGCATTCCACCACCAGACATTCCACCGCCCATAGCTGAAGAATCTTCTATTTCGTCTGCAATAACACACTCTGTAGTTAACAGCATGGAAGCTATTGAAGCTGCGTTTTCAATCGCAATTCTTGTAACCTTAGTTGGATCAATAACACCAGCTTTGTAAAGATTTTCAAATACTTCAGTTCTTGCATTAAAACCAAAATCGTTTTTTCCATCTTTAACTTTCTGAACAATGATTGCTCCTTCTTCACCTGCATTTTGAATTATCTGACGCAAAGGTTCTTCAACTGCTCTTTTAACAATTGCAATCCCTGTGTTTTCATCTTCATTTAATCCTTTAAGTTTGTCAAGAGATTCAATGGTACGAATCAAAGCAACGCCTCCTCCAGGTACAATGCCTTCTTCAACAGCTGCTCTGGTTGCTGCTAGTGCATCATCCACTCTGTCTTTTTTCTCTTTCATTTCAACTTCAGTTGCTGCACCAACATATAATACTGCAACACCACCCGCAAGTTTAGCAAGTCTTTCTTGCAATTTTTCTTTGTCGTAATCTGATGTTGTAGATTCTATTTGAGCTCTAATTTGACCAACTCTAGCCTTGATATCTTCTTTTCTTCCACCACCATTAATAATAGTTGTGTTGTCTTTGTCAATTTCAACTTTTCCAACTTGACCTAACATGTCTAAAGTTGTATTTTCCAATGTTAATCCTCTTTCTTCAGAGATAACTTGTCCACCAGTTAATATTGCGATGTCTTCTAACATTGCTTTTCTTCTATCTCCAAAACCTGGAGCTTTAACTGCAGCAACTTTTAGAGAACCTCTAATACGATTTACTACTAACGTTGCTAACGCTTCGCCATCAATATCTTCAGCAATAATTAAAAGGGGTTTTCCAGACTGAACTGCCGGTTCTAAAACTGGCAACAATTCTTTCATGTTAGAAATCTTTTTGTCGTAAATTAAGACATAAGGATTTTCCAATTCGGTAATCATTTTCTCAGCATTCGTAACGAAATAAGGAGAAAGATAACCTCTGTCGAATTGCATACCTTCAACAGTTTTAACTTCTGTTTCAGTTCCTTTTGCTTCTTCTACAGTGATTACTCCATCGTTACCAACAACTTTCATTGCTTGCGCTATCAAACTTCCGATTGTATCGTCGTTATTAGCAGAAATACTTGCAATTTGTTTTATTTTGCTGTTATCAGAACCAACTTCTTTAGAAATACTTTTCAAGTGTTTCACAACTTCAGTTACTGCTTTGTCGATACCTCTTTTTAAATCCATTGGATTTGCACCGGCAGCAACATTTTTCAATCCTGCGTTGATAATTGCTTGTGCCAAAACGGTTGCGGTTGTTGTACCATCTCCTGCAATATCAGCAGTTTTTGAAGCAACTTCTTTCACCATTTGTGCACCCATATTTTCAATAGGATCTTTTAATTCTATTTCTTTGGCAACCGTTACACCATCTTTAGTCATTTGTGGTGCGCCGAATTTTTTGCCAATTATCACATTTCTTCCTTTAGGTCCGAGTGTAACTTTCACTGCATTTGCCAAAGCATCTACACCTCTTTTTAGTTTTTCTCTAGCCTCAACATCGAAATAAATTTCTTTTGCCATTTTTCTTTATTTTTTTAAGATCTTTTTAATTAAAATATTCCATAAATATCAGACTCACGCATAATCAAATACGTTTTTCCATCTAATTTTATTTCTGTGCCGCCATACTGGCCAAATAAAACTTTATCGCCAACTTTTACAGTCATTGGTTCATCTATTTTGCCTTTTCCAGCAGCTATGATTGTTCCAGTTAATGGTTTCTCTTTGGCTGTGTCAGGAATTATGATACCGCTTGCAGTTTTTTGTTCGGCAGGAATTGCTTCTACTAAAACGCGATCTGCCAAAGGTTTGAATTTGATAGACATATATTTATTTTTAGATTATAATTTTTTGATAAAATTGTTCAGTCCGGATTTTACCAATTTTATGCCAATAGATTTTAACCGACATTATAGACAGTATTTAGAATTTTGAACAAAAAAAAATGTCAGTATCTGACATACTGACATTTTAAAATATTTTGATGTGAAACTGAAGTCGCAAACGAAATTTAAACACAACCAACCAACGGTTCCTGAGCGGAGGCCCGGTTACTGAGCGGAGTTCACTACGGTTGCTGAACGGAGCCGAAGTAAGCGGAGCCGAAGCCACAATTATTCATTTGACTGATCAGCCGGACCGTTCTGAGCTGAAGTATCTACTTTATTGTCAATAACAACTTTTGTTTGTGCAGGGGCAAGTCTTATTGCCAAAACTATACTACAAACAGCTATCAATCCAGCCAAAGACCAGGTAGATTTATCAATAAAATCATTTGTCTTTTTAACTCCACCAATTTGTTGTGCAGCACCAAAATCAGCACTCAAACCTCCACCTTTTGGATTCTGAACAAAGATTAATAATACTAGTAAAATACTAGCGATGATGATAATGACTTGCAATAAAACGTCCATAACTATGTGTTTAATTTTTTCTTTATTTCTTTAATTCGGAGTGCAAAGAAAGTCTTTTTTTCTGGAATATTCAAAATTAATTGTTCGTAAGATGCAATTGCCTTTGAATAATTTCCCTGAACTTCAAAAATTTTAGCCAAAGTTTCACTAACTGGTGCCGACTTATCATTCAAACTTTCTTTTGCTTTTTTACTTGGTGAGAAGAATTCAGTTTTGGGTTTTACTTCCGTTTCTTGTATATTTTCTCTATTATTTTCTTTAATCGTTCTGCCTATTTTCGGATCGTTGGTAATAAAAGCATTTACCAAATCATCTATTCTCTTTTTGTCTTCGTAACTATCTTCACTGTCAATTTGCGAAAGCAAATTTTCACCCAACCTTAACCACGAAGTAAATTCTTTTAGCGTAGAATTTTTATTCTTGCTTGCCGATTTTTCTTCAAAATTTTCAGCAGATTTTATTTCATTATGCGCAATATCAAATTCAATTTCTACTTCTTCTGAATCTTGTTCATTATATTTTAAATCATCGGAAAGCAATAATGAATGATCTGAAATTGCACTGCTCAAAATATTCAATTCAATTTCCGGAATGGTCGCAATTTTTTCTTCAATGTCCTTTTCAAACTTCAAACTTATTTCTTCAACTTCAGTTTTTTCAACTTCGGCTTCAATTTCATTATCGGTTTCAATTTCTGTTGAATTATTCTCATTTTCCGAAGATTTTAATTCTGTCAGATAAGAATAAATATTTTCTTTTTCTTCGCTTTCTGCTGTTTCATCTTCAACGAAAGTTTTCGGGATCGACGAAAGCTCAATTTCTTGCTGAGTAATATTTTCCGCAACTATTTCCGCAACTTTTTCCTCCTCAATTTCTTCCTTAATTTCTTTAACGACTTCCTCAATAATTTCCTTAAAATTTTCTTGCTGAATTTTTATTTCTTCTACTTTTAATTCTATCGTTGCGTTTTCTTTAGGTTCAAAGTTTATATCTTCTTTAACCTCAATTTCTTTTTGCTCTTTATTATTTAATACTTCAAAGAGTCGCGTTCGGTCCGTTATTTTGAATGCCTGATTTTCCAACTCGGTATCAAAGTTGAGGTCACCAAACTTTACCAATCCCTGCAAATATAAAATAGAAAATGTTTGTGAATAAGGATATTTTAGGCACAAGTTTTTAACCTCATTTAGTTCCGATTTCTCAATCAAATTCGGATTTACAACACATTGCGCAATCTTATCTAAATTCATCACCAATTACTGAAAAGTTTATTGATTACGTCTCTCGTAATTTGTTCGTTTATTTCTGTAAGCAAGTCACTTTCTATCTGACTAATATCTTGACTTACATTGTAATCGGCAAATCTACTCGAGTTCAACTGGTATTTTTCTTCTTTTGGTAAAGTTATAAAAATTTCAAAACTCACATTTATTGTCAAGCGGTTTTTTGCGGCATTGTCTCCAGGTTGTATGGCAATTGGAGTTATGCTGTAATTGGTAATAGTGCCATCAATAAAAACTTCTCCGCCTCCTGTTTTGGCATCAAGTTGCAATTTGGTATTATTTTGTATTTCGTCTTTAAGATTTTCTGTAAGATTAGCAGGATAACTTAAAGGTGCATTTGGCGCACTGTTTTTTAAAGTAGCAACAGAAAATGTTTTCCATTCAGGCGGCATTGAATTATCATAAAATGAAACCTTGCTTGGCCAACAAGATGTAAGCAAACCAATACAAACAAATATTCCTACAAATATATTTAGCTTAATATTTTTCACCTTAATCTTTTAAATTGTATTCTTTAATTTTTCTGTAAAGAGTTCTCTCCGATATACCTAATTCTTGTGAGGCATATTTTCTTTTACCTCTGTGTTTATCTAATGCTTTTTGAATGAGTTCTTTTTCTTGGTCTTCAAGTGAAAGTGATTCAACAACTTCTTCATGAACATAAAATTCTTCACTATCATTTTCAATATTGTCGTTATTAGAAGTTGTGTGAGCAGGAGGGAGTAAGTTTGAACTTCCGTTAGACTGCACGTCATTGTACATTCTTTTAATAACCGCCGACTGATCGGAATTTAAATCAATGCCATCGTTTTTATGAATAACTTCTACAACCAATTTTTTAAGCTCATTAAGATCCTTTTTCATATCGAAAAGAATTTTGTACATCAATTCGCGCTCTGTATAACTGTCTTCTCCTGGTTTTGGAATAATACTCGGGACTTTTCCATTTTCTGCAGGAATGTAGGTTCTTAATATGGAAGCATCAATTTCTCTTCGCGTTTCAATAACGGATAGTTGTTCTACTAGATTTTTTAACTGGCGAATATTTCCGGGCCAAGAATAATTGGTCATTGCGACAACGGCATCATCAGTTAATTTAATGTAGGGCATTCTATATTTATCTGCAAAATCATTCGCAAATTTTCTAAATAATATATGAATATCTTCTTGTCGAGTTCTTAATGGCGGCAGATAAATAGGTACCGTATTTAAACGGTAAAATAAATCTTCTCTAAATTTGCCATTTGCAATTGCTTGCTGTATATTTTCATTCGTTGCCGCAACTACTCTAACATTGGTTTTAATAGGTTTTGATGCACCAACCCTAATAAATTCTCCAGTTTCTAATACCCTCAGCAATCTCACTTGCGTTTGCATGGGCAATTCGGCAACTTCATCTAAAAATATTGTGCCGCCGTTGGCCACTTCAAAATAACCTTGTCTGCTTCCTGAGGCGCCCGTAAAAGATCCTTTCTCATGACCAAAAAGTTCGGAATCTATAGTGCCTTCAGGTATTGCACCGCAGTTCACTGCAATATATTCTGCATGCTTTCGAGAACTTAAATTATGAATAACCTTCGGAATATTTTCTTTTCCTGTACCACTTTCCCCAGTAACCAAAACTGAAATATCTGTTGGCGCTACTTGCACAGCTACTTCTAAAGCTCTGTTGAGCGCGGGTGAATTCCCAATAATACCGAAGCGTTGTTTTACTTGTTGCAAATCCATATTATTGAGCTAATTCTGTTTCGTATTGGTATATTTCCCCTAAAAGTGTTGCGGAAGTACAATCTGTAATTTTTACCCAAACATAAGTTCCAACTTCATTATCTTTTTTCGAAAAAACTACTTTAGAGTTTGTATCGGTTCTGCCACATTGGTCATCTTCAGATCTTTTTGATAATCCTTCTATCAACACTTTATGTATTGTGCCAATTTGTGCTTGTTTACATTCCAATTCTTGCTTTTTTTGCTTAACAATTATTTCTGTCAATCTTCGGCTTTTAACTTCTTCTGGCACATCGTCTTCAAATTTTCTTTCCGCCAATGTTTTAGGTCTTTCAGAGTAAGTGTACATAAAAGCAAAGTCATATTTAACTTCACCCATTAAACTTAATGTTGCCTGATGCTCTTCTTCTGTTTCACCACAAAAACCACTAATAATATCTGTAGAAATGGCACAGTTTGGTACTATTCGCCTAATCGCATCTATTCTTTCCAAATACCACTCTCTTGTATAACCCCTGTTCATTCGTCTCAAACAATTGCTATCTCCAGATTGCACTGGTAAATGAATCCAATTACAAATATTCTCGTATTTCGCCATCATTTCAAGAACGTCGTTTGTCATGTCTTTAGGGTGCGATGTACTAAATCTCACTCTTAATTCTGGCGAAACGAGCGCAACTTTTTCCATTAATTGAGCGAAATTTGTAGTTTCTAATTCCGGATTTTTCAATTCGCCTTTTGAGCTCAAATTAAATCGGTAACTATCTACATTTTGACCAATGAGTGTTACTTCTCTGTATCCTTTTTTAAACAAATCCCGACATTCATTTACAATCGTTTCTGGATCTCGAGATCTTTCTCTTCCTCTTGTAAATGGAACCACACAAAACGAACACATATTGTCGCAGCCTCGCATAATTGTTACAAATGCACTAACTCCACCTTTGTCTAACCTTACTGGACTAATATCGGCATAGGTTTCATCTCTCGACAATAAAACATTAACTGCTTTTTGTCCGCTTTCTACTTCTATAACAAGGTTAGGTAAATCTCTATAGGCATCCGGGCCAGCTACAAGATCTACCAGTTTTTCTTCTTCTAATAAATTTGTTTTTAAACGTTCCGCCATGCAACCCAATATTCCAATTACCAAATCAGGGTTTTTGTCTTTTTTTATTTTAAATTCGGTAAGTCGGTTTCTAACGCGTGTTTCAGCATTTTCACGGATGGAGCAAGTGTTGATTAATACAACATCTGCCTCATCAATATTTTTAGTGGTGTCATAACCGTTTTGAGCCATAATAGATGCTACCACCTCACTATCAGAAAAATTCATTTGACAGCCATAACTTTCTAAGTAAAGTTTTTTGCCATTCTTAGTTTTAGACAGATTATTAACTTCAGTTGCTGTACCCTGAATTGATTCGTTAATCTGCTTTTCTGAATGAGTATTGTCTGTTAACATCTATGCTTCCATTTTTTGATGTGCAAAGATAGTTTAAATATAGCATAGTGCCAAAATGTCAGGTTAAAAAATGATATTTATAATGTCACATTTTTATTATTTATTGAAATTTTATTTTGGTCTAATACACTCGGCAGGAACTAAATAAACAAAAGTTTAAATAAATTTTAAATAATTTTTTAAAGCAATTGATTTATAGAATATATTTGCGCTTAATATTCATTTAATTTACTATTCATGAAAAAAACAATACTTTTATTAGGCGCGTTCTATTTAATTAGTTCAGCAGCCTTTTCCCAAGAACAAACAAGTTTAAAAAGTCGAATAACTGAAAAAGAATTAGCGCTTGAAAACTCAGTTAAAAGTTCAAGACAAATTAACAATACGCTTCAAGCTGAATTGTTGGACTTATATATAGCTTATAAGATTGATCTAGAAAAAGAAATTAATTCTACCAAAGATGAAAACATTAAATCATTGAAAGGAGAAGAGTTAATTGCTTTGAATAATAAAATTGAAAAATATTCACTTAAAAACTAAAACATTATGAAAACAAAATTACTTTCTTGTTTTGCACTTATCACCTTATTATTTGTGCCATTTTTTGGAAAATCTCAAACTTATACTGAGGGTTTTGAAAATATAACAACTTTAACAGGTTCGGGTTGGTTCATCCAAAACAATAGTTCTCCTTTAGGATTGACAGGCTACTCCCAAGGTGCAAGCACTGTTTTTCCAGCCTTTAGTGGAACGGTCAATTCTTTTATTTCAGCCAATTTCAATAACACAACAGGTGGCACCGGTACTATAAGCAATTGGTTGGTAACGCCCAATCGGACTTATAAAAATGGTGATGTTTTTACTTTTTACACTCGAAGTACTGGAGATATATACCCCGATCGATTAGAAGTGAGATTGAGTACCAATGGTGCAAGTACTAATGTAGGTGCAACTGCAACTGCAGTTGGAGATTTCACCACTTCGCTATTGTCAGTTAATCCATTGCTTACAACTACAGGTTATCCAGCCGTTTGGACTCAATATACGATTACATTAAGCGGGTTGTCAGCACCAACCTCTGGAAGAATTGCTTTTCGTTATTTTGTAACGAATGCAGGTCCATCTGGTGCAAACTCCGATTATATTGGAATTGACAATGTTGTTTATACTCCGTATGTATGTCCAACTTTTGCCTTAACAACTGGCGGAGCTTTAACAGCAGGGACTGCAGGGTCTGCATATAGTCAGGTTATAACTCAAACAGGAGCATTGGGGACACCAACATTTGCCGTAACAGCTGGTGCATTGCCAGGTGGCTTAACCTTGAGTTCTTCAGGAACAATATCTGGAACGCCAAACGCAACAGGTACTTTTAATTTTACTATTACGGTAACAGATAACAGCGGATGTAGTGGAACACAAAGTTACTCTATCACAATTAGTTGTCCGTCAAATCCAATCAATTTTGCAACAGCGCCACAGCTTTGTAGTAATGGAACACCGTATACTTTAATTCAGGCTTCTCCTGCCGGCGGAACTTATTCGGGGACTGGTGTCACAAGCGGAATATTTGATCCTTCTGTAGGTTCCCAAACAATTACTTATAATTATACTGATGCTTATGCATGTGCTTTTAATTCAAATTTTTCAATAACTGTAAATACTCCTCCAACGGTTAATCAAAGTGCAATTTCTGCTACTTGTAGTAATGCTGGAGCAGTAGCGTTAAGTGGTGGAAGTCCTTCAGGTGGCTCTTATTCTGGTACTGGAGTTACGGGCAGTAATTTTGATCCTTCAGTTGGTTCTCAAACTGTTACTTATTCATTTACTGATGTAAATAATTGTACAAATACAGCATCAACTATGATTACTGTAAATACCCCTCCAAATGCAGACGCTGGAACTCCGCAATCTTTAACTTGTGCTATTACTTCGGTTGTTTTAAATGGTTCATCATCAACTTCAGGTGCAACTTTCTCTTGGGCGGGTGCAGGAATTGTGAGTGGTGGAACAACTGCTACCCCAACTGTAAATGCAGCTGGAACTTATACTTTAATAGCTACTGATCCGGTTAATGGTTGGAATACTTCAACCGTAGTTGTGAATCAAAACATTACTCTTCCCAATGCAAATGCGGGTGCAAATCAAATGATTGTATGTGGTGCAACTACAGTGAATTTAGCTGGTTCTTCCTCAACTTCAGGAGCTACCTTCTCTTGGGCAGGCCCTGGAATTGTGAGTGGTGGAACTACTGCCACACCAACTGTAAATGCAGCTGGAACTTATACTTTAACGGTTACTGATCCAGCAAATGGGTGTACGAATACTTCAACTGTAACTGTCACTAACAGTGCGGGTATTCCAAATGCAAACGCTGGAAGTCCGCAAACTTTAACGTGTGCTATTACTTCGGTTGTTTTAAATGGTTCGTCTTCTACATCTGGTACTACTTTCTCTTGGGCTGGTCCCGGAATTGTGAGTGGTGGAAGTACTGCTACCCCTACAGTAAATGCAGCTGGAACTTATACTTTAACAGTTACAGATCCTGCTAATGGGTGTACGAATACTTCAACCGTTGTTGTGAGTCAAAATATTACTCCTCCAAATGCAAATGCTGGAACACCGCAAACTATTACGTGTAGTGCAACAACGGTCACTTTATTTGGTTCATCTTCTACTGGAGGTGCTACTTTCTCTTGGGCTGGCCCTGGAATTGTGAGTGGTGGAACAACTGCTACACCAACTGTAAACGCCGCTGGAACTTATACTTTAACGGTTACAAATCCTGCAAATGGTTGTACCGCAACTTCAACAGTAATTGTTACTGCAAATAATACTCCTCCAAATGTAACATATACTCCAACCGTAACAACACTTTGTGTAAACAATGCACCTATCACCTTGGCTGGAGGAAGTCCTGCTAATGGTACTTATTCTGGAAATGGGGTGAGTGGTGGAATATTTAATCCATCAATTGCTGGTGTTGGAAGTCATGTAATTACTTATTCATTTACAGATGCAAATAACTGTAGTGGGACAGCGCAGTCTACAATTATGGTAAATACATGTTTAGGTATTGAAACAAATGAATTAGGTAATTTGTCAATTTATCCGAACCCTGCAACTGACGAGTTAAATTTACAATTTGAAAACATGGAGGCATCCGATGCTGAAATATTATTAATTTCAAATGATGGAAGAATAATCTTTTCTACTATTATAAAATCAAATTCAACGTTGATTGAAAAACTTGATGTAAGCGGTTATTCAGAAGGAATTTATTTAATTAAGATAAAATCTGAAACCATATCAATAGTTCAAAAAGTGGTGGTGAATTAACTTGAAGTAGCATAGAAAACTACGCGATATAACACATAATATTCATAGAGATCATCCATCTGGGTGGTCTCTATGTGTTTTAATAATACACTATAAGTTGTTTGTTTATAGATTTATATAACTTTTTATTTTTAGTGTAATTTTTAGATTTGTATTTAATACAGATTTATATTTAGTTTTGCATTTCAAATTTGAAAGTAAAATCAAATACTCTATGGCTAAAAATCTTGTAATTGTCGAATCACCTGCTAAGGCTAAAACCATAGAAGGTTACCTTGGAAAAGACTTTGTTGTAAAATCTAGTTTTGGACACGTAAGGGATCTAGCTAAAAAAGGAATTGCTATTGATATAGAAAATAATTTTTTACCGAATTATGAAGTGTCACCTGATAAAAAGCAAATTGTTGCCGAACTCAAAAAATTAACTAAAGAAGCTGATACAGTTTGGTTAGCAACGGATGAGGACCGTGAAGGAGAAGCAATTTCTTGGCATTTATACGAAACACTAGGTTTGGCTAAAAAAGAGACCAAACGAATCACTTTCAACGAGATAACTAAAACAGCAATACTTAAAGCAATTGAAAATCCACGAAAAATAAATCAAGAGTTGGTAAATGCTCAACAAGCACGCCGCGTATTGGATAGATTGGTAGGTTTTGAATTATCACCAGTTTTATGGAAAAAAATAAGACCGAGTTTAAGTGCAGGTCGCGTACAGTCAGTTGCAGTAAAATTAATTGTAGAAAGAGAAAAAGAAATAGACGCCTTTAAAAAAGAATCTTCTTATAAAATTCAAGGTATATTTTTAAAAGGGAAAGAAAAAATTAAAACCGATTTAAATAAATCTTTCACCAATGGCAATGATGCAAAGTCTTTTCTTGAAGAAACCAATAAAAATAGTTTTGAAGTTCAGGATGTACAAACAAAACCTGCAACAAAATCTCCATCTAGCCCATTTACTACTTCAACTTTACAGCAGGAAGCAAGTT
>JBBSUQ010000090.1:0-13140 GCA_038234235.1 Flavobacteriales bacterium | reverse complement strand
GTTAATTTTTATTCTCCGAATTTTACAGTTCATTTCAAATTAAATTTCCGAATCATAATTACTCACAAAATATTCTATATATTCCCTCAATTTCGTTCCCAAAAAATAGGGTAAATTCATTAGATAATATTTCTTTCCTGTTTGCGTGGTGTGCTGTTCTACTTTGTATTCGCCGGCATACATTCTTATGGCATAGGAATGGTTTGTAGCATCTATGAATTGATGTAAAGATTTCAATTTTCCTTCCTTACCTGACTTTATTTCTATAGGAATTACAAGATTTTTATGTTGAATAACCAAATCCACTTCTGCTGATGACTGTTTTTTTTCTCTTACCCAAAAATTTGGTTTAGATATCTTATTTGTATTGAGTGAGATTAATTCTTGCGTTATCATGTGAGGAATAATTGCACCTCTATACGAACCATTGAGATCTTCCATTCCCAGCATTTCGGCCTGAATGTTTAATTCATTATTTATCAAACCTGTATCTAGAAATTGTAGTCTTGGAGCCTTTCTCAAATCTGGTCGTATTGGAACTTCGGTATCTGTAGTAGGGTAAATTAATTGTATTATTCTGGCATCATCTAAATTTCGAAAAGCCTCACCTACTTCTCGCGATTTATAATTTGATTGGCCGAAATTATTAAATTTTATCCTAGAGTCAACATCGAGATGAGCGACTGACATTATGTATTTAATAATTCTTGCTTCTACTTCATTGGAGGCATACTTTTCAACATCATTTTTATATGTTTCCCATATTCCGTCATAGATAGGGGATAAATCTGCCAAACTTTTTGTTTCTAGAAATTTTTTAATTATTTCTGGCATTCCACCAATTATAGCATAGCGATTAAAAATTTTCAAAAGTGTAGAGTGAGCCGCTACATTTAATGGAATTGTATTTAATTGCTGAATTGCAATTTCATGATCCAGAGCTTTAAGATATTCGGGAAAGTTAAATGGATACAAATGGAGCATTTGAACTCGTCCGACAGGAAAACTTTTCACTTTTCTCATTGCATGTTCCAAAAGTGAACCTGCTGCTATAACGTGAATTTTTGGCTCCAATTCATAGAAATATCTCAACAGCGCAATTGCCTCTGGCGATTCCTGTATTTCATCAATAAAAATTAAGGTGTTTTCCTTTTCTTCGCTGGAAATGTTGTTTGCAATAAATAAAACCTCTATAAGCGTAGGTACATCTTTGTAATCATGAAAATACTTAAAGTCATTAGGTAATTCTAAATTGAGAAAAATACTGTTTTTATATTCTTTCGCAAAGTGTCTAACTATTGTAGTTTTTCCGACCTGTCTAGCACCCCTTAAGATCAATGGTTTTTACTAAATATTTGTCACAAAGTAAGGGTAAATTATTCAATAGTTTGTCACAAAGTCAGGGTAATATTATGTAAATCTTGTCACAAAGTCAGGGTAAAATGAATTAATTCACTTAAAAACAGAATTAATTTTGACGGAATTTTGTGAGATAAATACTCCCGAAAGTTGTAACCATCAATTCATTTACAACACACGAATTTTCACTCCCCTCCCCGAGTGTTATGGTAAGCAGATTATTTGGCGCTCTAAAACTTTAAATTCAGTAAAAAAAAGAATGATTTAGATAATTAAGTAGCGAGAGGGAGATTTGAACTCCCGACCTCCGGGTTATGAATCCGGCGCTCTAACCAACTGAGCTACCTCGCCATTTGCTGAATTTTTAAAGTCTTTCTGCTGGACTAATTATTCCAAAAAAATGAAACAAAATCATGCTTTTGAGGGGGCAAATATAGTAGTAATTTTTATTCTAACAATCTAAATAGTTTCGAAATTTAACTCTATTTAAAGAATTACCCTCTTTACGATCTATCTTCTTCGTATAATATTTTCGTAGAATGTTTAAGGGTTCTCAATATCAAGGTGATAGAAAGCGCAATACTGATAACTATAACATAAGACCATTTGTATTGAATTTCTCCATTGATTTTCCAATCTCTGAAAAAATCGACAAACACAAAGCCAATTATTGTTGCCGTGATGCCCGAATATTCTCTTCTCAAAATGGTTTTCAGTGAAAAGGGAATATCGCTTTTTATGTAATTTTTATAGGATGGCCAAAAAGCGGGAATATTCATAGACCAGTTGATATAACTTTCTCCAAATTTTCTTTCTAAAAAGCGTTCTTCAGCAAACATTATTCTTTCGTAATAAACCCAAAACAAAACACTCACAATCAATACAAACCATATATTATAGGTGTACATAACAATTCCGATCCACATAAAGAAATTGCCTAAATAAAGTGGATGTCTTACAGTGGAATATATGCCTTTGGTATTCAAGGCTTCGGCAACTTGCTCTTTGGTGTTTCTTCCAGATGTATTTTTACTGCTCGTACCTATTGCTATAGCGCGGATTAGCTGCCCTACCAACGAAAATATTGCACAAGTTATTAACAAGGTCCAACCAAGGGGTTCGCAACTATTAACGCATTTGTAATCAGTAAAATAAATAGCAGGAATTGCCGATAAAAATAAAACTACCGGAAGTTGTCCTCGGTATTTGAATAAAAAATTGCCACTTTTTTCAAGTGAATGTATTAAAGCCATTGAAAAGAATTATGTATATTGCTAAAAAATTTCAGCACGAAGTTAATATAAATTGCAGACAACAATGTCAGATAAACAGAAATTTGAAATGGAGTTTCTTTTTGAAACCTCTCCGAAAGTATTAGAAAAAATGCTCTCTACCCCTAGTGGTTTGAGCGATTGGTTTGCAGACGATGTCAATATAAAAGATGATATTTTTACTTTTATTTGGGACGGAAGTGAAGAAGAAGCTAGAAATCTAACTAAAAAAACCGTTGACGGAATAAAATGGCAATGGATTGAAGACGAAGAAAATGGCAGTGATGCTTACGTCGAAATAACCTATCATATTGACCCAATGACAAAAGTTGTGGTGCTTAAAGTAACTGATTTTGCTGAAGAAGATGAAATCGAAGAAGCTCAAATGCTCTGGGATCAGCAAATAGGTGATCTGAAAAGACTTATTGGCGCATAAATATCTTGCTAGTTATTACGTTAAACTGCAATGACTTTAGATTTATTGATTTCTTAAATTTACAATTTTCTTGAAAAAACTGTATATTTTCAGTATCCGATCCTTTATTGGACCTTTCATTGTAACGCTTTGCATCTCAATGTTTTTGCTCGTGATGCAATTTTTTTGGAAATATATTGATGACTTAATGGGAAAAGGTCTCTCCATTTGGGTTATTAGTGAATTAATGTTTTATGTCAGCGCATCTCTAATTCCACTTGCACTTCCACTTGCAATTTTGTTGTCTTCTATAATGACAGTAGGTAATCTTGCCGAAAATAACGAATTAACTGCTTTAAAATCTAGTGGACTTTCTTTATACCGGATTCTCAGACCTTTAACCTATATGGTAATTACAATTGCGCTTTTCACATTTTATTTTGCCAACTATGTAATTCCTGTTGCAAACTTAAAATGGCACGCCTTAATTTACGATATTCAAAATACAAAAATTTCTACTTTACTAAAAGAAGGCGCTTACACCAAAGAACTAGATGGTTACGCAATAAAAGTTGGTAAAATTAAGGACAATGATCTTGAAGAAATTCTCATACACGATAGAACAAGTCAAAATACTTTAAAAACCATTAAAGCTGAAACAGGAACAATGTATAAATCAAAAAATGGCAAATATTTGTTTCTTGATTTAAAAAATGGTTATGCTCTAGAAGAATTGAACACCCAATCTCCAATTTTCACTGAAAATGGACAGTTAATTCCAAGCAATTCAAATAATCATCCTTCACAGAGAACTTCATTTTCTGCTGCAACTTATAAAATAGATTTGTCTGGATTTTCTTTTAATCAATCAGAAGAAAACTTATTTAAGGACGACTATGAAATGATGAATGTTTTCCAATTGAACAAAATAATGGATAGCGTTAACAATCAAATAAAAGGATACGTAGATAACTTTTCGAAATCATTAAAAAACGCTCATATCTCGTTTCAAGAAAAAATAGTAGTTGCAAATCAGCAAGTGGGTTCTTCCAAAAATCAAATAAAAAAAGATTCTATAATTCCTTACGAATGGGATAAATTATCAGCAGAAAGGAAAATTACAGTGGTTAACAATGCGCAATCTAAAATAAGGCGACAACTTGAAAACATTGAAGGTCAGGTAAACTTTTTAAATGCAACCCAAAACAATATAAATCATTATAAAATAGAGTTTCATAGAAAACTAGCACTTACAGTGAGTATAATAATCTTATTTTTTATTGGCGCACCCCTTGGCGCAATTGTGAAAAAAGGAGGATTTGGCGCACCAGTTGTAATTGCAGCTTTACTTTTTATGTTGTATTTCGTGCTCACTTCCATTGGCGACAGTATGTCGCAAGGTTCAGAACCCCTACTCTCCCCATTTTGGGGAATGTGGTTTCCAACATTTTTGCTTGCACCAATTGCGTTTATATTAATGCGTGCAGCAGCGAATGACCGTTCAATATTTGACAAAGATATGTGGAAAAAACTGTTTCATTTCAAACGAAGCAAGGCGCAATGAATGTTCTTTACATAGCACAAAAACCAATTTTCCCAAACAAAGATGGTGGTACTTTTGCAATGCAGCAGTTCTTTGAAAGTTTAATTAATTGTGATATTAATTTAAGTGCTGTTTTTTTAAGTACTCAAAAACACCCATTTAATCTTGCTGAAGTTCCTGCTGAAATACAGAAAAGTGCCAAAATTCATAGTTTTGAACTTAATACAGAAGTGAAGCCGCTACCTGCTCTTAAACATCTTATTTTAAAAAAATCTTATAATTTACACAGGTTTTATAATGCATCTATTTCGGCAAGTATTCAAGAAATTATTAAAACTGAAAAAATTGACACTGTAATATTTGAAAGTGTTTTTAGTGCTATTTATCTCCCTGATTTAAAGCAAAATAATCAATTACAGTTTATTATTAGAACACACAATATTGAAAATCAAATTTGGAAAGATTTGGCGCTTAAAAGTAATTCATTTCTTAAAAAGAGATACCTTCAGTCATTGAGTCGGAGCTTGGAACTTGAAGAAACAACTCTTTTAAGACAGGCAGATAAAATATTCTCAATTTCCAAAACTGACAGTCGAGAATTAACTAAAATTACACTTCAGTCAAAAATAATTGAAATTCCACTCGCAATAGAGATGAAGCAGTCAGTGATTGTGCCAACGGCTAAAAAAATAGCTCATTTAGGTTCCATGAATTGGCAACCAAATATCGATAGCGTCAATTATATAATAAACAAAATTTTACCTCTTCTACCCGATTTTCAGTTTAAACTTGCCGGTTCTTTTATGCCAGAACAACCTATGAACGTGAAAAATAAACAGATTGAAAATTTAGGGAAAGTGCAGGATTTAAATGAATTTTATCAAAACTGTGGAATATTTGTTGTGCCTTTATTCTCTGGATCTGGAGTTAAAGTGAAAATATTAGAAGCTTTGAGTTATGGAGTTCCAATCGTTACAACTAGAAAAGGCATTCAAGGTCTGGATTTAGAAAACGGTAGAGAAATTTTAATTGCAGAAACACCACAAGAATTTGCCAACTGCATAAGTAAACTTGATGAAAATTCGGAATTAAAAATAAAACTAGGGCAGAATGCGAAAAATTATGTTCTCAAAAATCATGATTCCATTAAAATTAAACAATTAATTTGCGCCAATTTAAATGACTAAAAAACCAAAATTGGCCATATTTCTATCAAGATTTCCATTTCCACTGGAAAAAGGAGATAAACTGCGTGCTTATTATCAAATTAAAGAACTTTCAAAAACCAACCGAATTTATTTATTTGCCGTTTCAGATACTTATGTTTCCGATGAAAGTAGAGATGAATTAAAGGCATATTGCGAAGAAATACACATTCATATTTTAGGAAAATTAGGGATAATCATGAGACTTATAATTTGTCTTTTTGGAAACAAACCCTTTCAAACTGCATATTTTCATTCATCAATAGCCCAAAAAAATATTAATAAACTATTATCTGTTTGGAAACCCGATCATATTTATTGCCAGCTGATTAGAATGAGTGAATACGTTAAAAATTACCATACTTGCCCAAAAACGCTAGACTACATGGATGCATTGGCAAAAGGAATGGAAAGGCGTTACTCTATTGCACCTTGGCACTCTAAATGGCTTTTCAAAATGGAATTTATGAGGTTAAAATCATACGAGCAGAGGATTTTTAACTATTTTGAAAACCATACAATTATTTCTGAACAAGACCGAAAACACATATCACACCCTGAAAAAGATAAAATTATTGTGGTGCCCAATGGTGTGGATGAAAAATTCTTTGAAAAAGTAAATGAAGCGAAAGAATATGATTTACTTTTTGTAGGTAATATGAGTTATCAGCCAAATGTTCAAGCAGTAGAATACATATCTGATAAAATTTTAAGTCAAAGAAAAAACCTGAATTTATTAGTTTCTGGCGCAGCGCCCACAGCAGCAATCCAAAAGTTAGCACTAAAAAATTCTAAAATAAAAATAACAGGATTCGTTGCTGACATTAGAACTTCTTATGCAAAAGGCAAAATATTTATTGCTCCAATGATGATTGGTACTGGACAGCAAAATAAAATTCTTGAAACCATGGCGATTGGTGTTCCTTGCATTACCACTACCCTATCGAACAATGCCATACATGCCGAGCATTTGGTTTCTATTTTAATTGCGGATACTGAAATAGATTTTTTAAAATATATTGATTTACTGCTTGAAAACACAGAATTGTATGAGCAAATAGCGCAGAATGCCAAAGAATTTGTTGCAAAGAATTACACGTGGCAAAAAACTACTCAGAAATTAACTGAAATTGTTTCCCAATAAATACTCTTTTTTCCAAATTTAATTTTGAAGGATAAAGAATAGAATATATTTAATTCCTTATTTTAGATTACAATTTTACGTTGCGCTTAGCAGATATTTAATGTAATTTTGCAAAAGATTATTTCAAAAAATGAAAAGCGCATTAGATACTATAGAATCGGCTATTGAAGACATCCGTTTAGGCAAAGTAATAATAGTTGTTGACGACGAAGATCGAGAAAACGAAGGCGATTTTGTTGCCGCTGCCGAATGTGCCACCCCAGAAATGATAAATTTTATGGCCACGCATGGCAGAGGATTAATTTGCACTCCGCTAACAGAACAACGCTGTAAAGAGTTAGAACTGAATTTAATGGTCAATAACAACACCGTTTTACACGAAACTCAATTTACAGTTTCTGTGGATTTAATTGGAAATGGTTGTACTACCGGCATTTCAGTTCATGACAGAGCAAAAACAATTTTGGCCTTAGTTAATAAAAACACCAATCCAGAAGATTTAGGAAGACCAGGGCATATTTTTCCATTAAGAGCGAAGGCAGGTGGAGTTTTGAGAAGAACAGGTCACACTGAAGCTTCAACGGATTTGGCAAAACTTGCAGGATTTCAGCCCGCAGGAATTCTTGTTGAAATTTTAAATGAAGATGGATCAATGGCACGCTTGCCTGAATTGTATAAAATTGCCGAAAAATTTGATCTCAAAATTATTTCAATTGCCGATTTGATTGAATACCGAATAAAAAATGAATCGTTAATTGAGAAAATTGTTGATGTAAAACTTCCGACTGAATATGGTAATTTTCAGCTTCATGCTTTTAAAGATGTAAATTCAGGTCAAGAACATTTGGCTTTGGTTAAAGGAACGTGGAATGATGAAGAAACCGTGATGGTTCGTGTACATTCTTCTTGTTTAACTGGAGATATTTTTGGATCTTGTAGATGTGATTGTGGTCCGCAGTTGCACGAAGCAATGCGAATGATAGACAAAGCAGGCAAAGGCGTTATCATTTATATGAATCAGGAAGGAAGAGGAATTGGCCTTGTTAATAAATTGAAAGCATATAAACTTCAAGAAGAAGGCTATGACACTGTAGAGGCTAACTTGAAATTAGGATTTAAAAGTGACCAGAGAGATTACGGAATTGGAGCACAAATGTTGAGAGAATTAGGCATTAGTAAAATGTGCTTGCTTTCAAACAATCCTAAAAAACGAAGCGGACTAATAGGTTATGGATTAGAAATTATGGAGACTAAAAATTTAGAAATAGAAAGTAACGAGCACAACGAACTTTATCTTAAAACAAAAAGAGATAAAATGGGTCATGATTTAAAACTACCAAAATAATGCTAAAAGCAACGCAGATTAGAAAGGCATATGACAATTTAGAAATACTGAAAAGTATAGATTTAGAGGTGGCTCAAAATGAAATTGTTGCTATCACAGGTTCTAGTGGAGCAGGCAAAACTACCTTATTACAAATATTAGGAACTTTAGAAAAACCCGATGGTGGCATTTTAAATATAGGAGGAATAAATCCTTTTTCATTGTCTTCCAATAAATTATCGTTGTTTAGAAATCAAAATTTAGGATTTATATTTCAATTCCATCAACTTTTACCAGAATTTTCGGCAGTTGAAAATGCCATGTTGCCTGCTTTAATTGGTGGCGACAATCAAAAAGATGCGCAAGCGAAGGCAAAACGCTATCTTGACATGTTGAATTTAAGTCACCGTTATGACCACAAACCTGCAGCACTTTCAGGAGGCGAACAACAGAGAGTTGCCGTTGCAAGAGCACTTATCAATTCTCCAAAGATAATTTTGGCTGATGAACCAACTGGAAATTTAGATTCTAAAAACTCTGAAGACATGCATGCAATATTTCTTCAATTGAGAGAAGAACTTGGACAAACCTTTATTATTGTTACACACAATCCTAATTTGGCCGCACTTGCAGATCGTCAAATACAAATGAGTGATGGCAATATTTTTACAGATGGGAAATATACAGAAGGACAAAATATTGAAGGACAAAATATTGAAGGACAATAAACGGAAAGACAATAAACTGAATGACCAAACAAGAAATTAAAGAATTTCTCGATTTAAAAGCAGATCAATTTGAAAATCCCGATTTTTTGGAAAATGATCCAATCCAGATAGTGCATCAATTTGAAAGGAAAGAAGATATTGAAATAATTGGCCTTTTGATTGCAACAATAGCTTGGGGAAATAGAAAAAGTATAATCAATAACGGAAAATTACTTTGCGAAATATTTGGCCATGAACCATTTGAATTTATTAAAAATCACCACGAGTCTGATTTAAGAGATTTAAAATTTGTGCACCGAACATTCAATACAGAAGATCTAAAATTCTTCATTCAAAAGTTACACCATATATATAAGGAAAGCAATTTAGAACAACTTTTTTCTACAAACATAGAAATAGCAGGTGTAAAAGGTCGAATATTCAATTTCAGGAAATCCTTTTTAGGTGAAGAAATTAGTAGAACCTCTAAACATGTTAGTAATCCCATGAAAAATTCAGCTGCCAAAAGATTAAACATGTATTTGCGATGGATGGTTCGTTCTTCAGATAAAGGAGTAGATTTCGGAATTTGGAAAAATATCAAGTCGAGTGAGCTTTATATGCCACTTGATGTTCATACTGGAAATAACATTCGAAGATTAAAATTAGTACAAAGACATCAAAACGATTGGATGGCACTGGAAGAAATAATGAAAACACTTCAAAAATGGTGTCCAGAAGATCCAGTTAAATACGATTTTGCCCTTTTTGGCCTTGGAGCAATCGAAAAATGGTAGCAAAACTGATGAAAAAATTCATCGTCAAAAAGTTATAATTGGTCGAGAAAGCTAGAATTAGCCTAAATATTAGCCACTTTATCAACAATTTCATACTTTTTTGCACAAAAGTTGAATATTTTTTGCCAAAAACCTTGCACGGCTTATATAATACGATATATTTGCCAAGTTATTTATTTACAAACATTCTAAAAATACCAGAACTATGAACAAAGCTGAATTAATTGATGCAATCGCAACAGAATCAGGATTGACTAAAGCTGATGCTAAAAGAGCATTAGATGGATTTGTTGACGCAACTGCAAGCGCATTGAAAAAAGGAGATCGTATCTCTTTAGTAGGATTTGGTTCTTTCTCAGTATCTAACAGAGCTGCAAGAACAGGACGTAATCCTCAAACAGGTAAAGAAATTAAAATTGCTGCTAAAAATGTAGTTCGTTTCAAAGCGGGTGCAGATTTATCTTCTAAAGTAAATTAATTTTTACCAACAAAAAAATTAAGGGGTTTACCAAACGGTGAGCCCCTTTTTTATTTCAATTGTTTTTGTTGATCCCATTTCGTTTGAGACCTAATTAAATTGCTTATTATTTTAACTCTTATTTTTAAAACTGTGAATAAATCTGAAGATGAATTGGTATTAGAACAACTCTATGATATCATTTCAGAATCGAAAGTAGAAATGTTTGATAGAATTGCAGCCCTGCGCACCAAACACATAACTGTTGCCATGGAGAACATCTATCAAGAACACAATGCAAGTGCTGTGCTTAGAACTTGCGATTGTTATGGCATACAAGAACTGCATGTAATAGAAAAAGACAATCAATACGATATTCAAAGAGATATTGCCAGAGGCGCTGGAAGATGGGTTAATATGTTGAATTTTGATAGAGGTTCAGATCCTACACTTGATTGTATTCAAAAACTCAGAAAAGATGGTTATAAAATTGTGGCAACTACGCCTAATTTAAAAGCCAAAACAATATTCGACATTGAAATTGAAAAACCATCGGCGTTTATTTTTGGAACAGAAAGAAAGGGGATTTCTGATGTGGTGTTAAATGAAGCAGATGAATTGGTGCACATTCCAATGTATGGATTTACAGAAAGTTTTAACATTTCAGTCTCTGTAGCAGTACTTCTCAATACATTAAGACAAAGATTAACTGAGTCAAATATTAGCTGGTTATTGAGCGAAAAAGATCAAATAAAACTAAAGATTGAATGGTGTACAAAAATTATTCGTTCAGGTAAATTACTTGAAAATGAAATAAGAGCTCGTTTGAAACAAAAAGATTGATATATTTGTAGTCTTAAAATCGATAAAGAACAAAAAGTAAATAGTATATGGGAAGAGGAGACATGAAAACGGCGAAAGGAAAGCGTACCAGAGGATCACACGGTAACTCGCGTCCTAAAAAGAAAAATATGGTAAGCGCTCCTGTCACTACCAAGAAAAAAGTTAAAACTAAAACTGATTCTACTAAAGAAGAAAAAGTTAAAGTAACTTCAACTGCCAATACAGCAGAGAAAAAAGTAGCAGAGAAAAAAGTAGCTACAAAGCCAGCAGCAGAGAATAAAGAAGCGGCGCCCAAAGTAGTTAAGAAAACAGAAACTGCAGCTCCAGAAAAAACGGAAGCAGCTAAGAAAACTACTACAGAAGCTAAAAAGCCTGCGACTAAAGCAGCGGCAAAACCGGCAGCTAAAAAGGATGCGGCTACAAAACCAGCGGCAGAGAAAAAAGCTCCAGCCACTAAAACAGCGGCAGCCAAAAAACCGGCAGCAAAGAAATAAGATAAGTTTTTATCAAGAAATAAAAAAGCCTTACTCAATCTTCGAAAACTTTCAAGATTTGAGTAAGGCTTTTTCTTTTATCATATTACATTTATATAAACTTCATTTTAAGTCAACTTCATTTTAGGTCAACTTCATTTTAGGTGAACTTCATTTTAGGCAATCACATTAGTTTCACTATCAAACTTTCGATACGATACGAAAACTGCAATAGCCGCCAACCCCGTCATTACGACAAAACTTATAATCAGATAAAAAGGGTTAAGTGTTCCTGCTATCAATTCTTTTGTTGCCAAAACAACATTTACAATGGGCATGCAAGAAGTTATAGCATTTAATTCTACTCCTGGAAAAAATCCGACCATGGCTGGCATAATTACCACAAAATTTAAAGGTGTAATTATACTTTGAGCTTCTTTAAAAGCCTTAGCATAAATAGCAATAGGAATCATAATTCCGGCAAAAAATATTACCATTGGCAATAATAAACCGTACAACATTACAATCAGCTTTACACTCAAAATATTATGAATAACTTCTAATATCATCGGATTATCAACAACATGTAATACCTCAATCGCGAAATACAATCCCAGTAGTGCACAAGTTGATGCCAGAAGACCGCTGCAAACTACAACTCCCATTTTTCCAATAAGTATTTTCCATCTAGGTACTGGTGTGGTGAGTAAAGTTTCCATCGTACCTCTTTCTTTTTCACCTGTAAACAAATCTATTGCAGGATACATACAACCTAAAAAAGCAAAAGCAATAAAAATATAAGGTAGCATACCGCCCGCCAACTTTCCAATCATCTCCATATTTGAAGCCACATTGTGTACCTCATGATTTACAGGACTAATATCACCCTTTTTTAGAGCCAATTTTTGCATTTTAATATTTCGTTGCTGCACAGTTATTACCTCGGCAATAATGTCTACTCTTTCATAGATACCGACTTCTGTTCTATCTACATAGAAATCAACTTTTATTTCTTTATTTGCCTTCAAATCATTATCTACGGTAGCATTGGTTACTACTCCCACCTGCACAGAATCATTTTTCACAGCTTTCTTAAGCTCCAAACTGTCCGTATATTTTATAAATTCTTTAATACCATATTCTTTAGGCAAATTTTCAATACTACTCAAAATCGAATTATTAACATCACCTATGTAGCCAATTTTCAAAGCTTTAGTTGCAGCATCTTCCGATAATGAACTAGAGAACTTCATAAAAACACTTAGAATTACTGGAAACAGCAAAACCGGTATCACAATCATCATCATTAAAGTACGTCTATCTCTTAGCGTATCTTTTAGTTCTTTTTTAAAAATTGTAAAAATCATATCGTCACAGTATTAATATTATTGTTTTCTATTACTCTGATAAATTCACTCGTAAGATTTGGAGTCTGCATATTCTCTCTAAAATTCTGCATTGTATCACCATATATCAGCTTTCCTTTGTGGATTATTGCAAGGTCATCACAAAGTAGATCCACCTCGCTCATAATATGACTAGAAAATATAACTGTTTTGCCTTCGTTTTTACAGTTCCTAATCAATTTTATAATATTTTCTG
>JBBSUQ010000089.1:0-13215 GCA_038234235.1 Flavobacteriales bacterium | reverse complement strand
ATGGTGGAGTATTGTTCAGTGCGTCTGATTCTGCTTTTGCATTTGCTTGCAACTCGCATGGTAGAATAAGTGTTGCATTAGATGTTTCAATAAGTTTTACTAAACCTGCAAAAATTGGCGAAATTCTTACTGTTGAGGTCATTGAGTTACATCTAGGTCACAAAACCGGACTCTACGAAATAAAAACTTTTAATCAAGCCAAAGAATTAGTTTGTTTATTTAAGGGTACATCTTATAGAAGTTCGAAAGAAGTTTAGGTTTTTTTAGTTAAACATAACAATGTATGCATTTAAGGATGTAGCGATTAATAACCAAAGAAAATAGGGCAGAAGCCACAGTGTTTTAACCTTTATTTTAGACCAATAATAGACAATTAATATTCCCACAACAATTGTAAGAGCACTAATAACAGCCAATCCTAACGAAATTTGCTGTAAATAAAAGAAAACAGGATTCCAACTAACGTTTAATATCCATTGTAGAACATATAAAGAAATTAAAATTTTTTTATTTTGAACTTTAGGCCAGAGTATTGCAAGATAAATTGCAAAACAAATCATAATAGTGGTCCAGGCAGCGCCAAAAACCCATCCAGGTGGCGTCCAAGGTGCTTGATTTAAACTTTGATACCAATCTGAACTAACGCCAGCGGTGGTGAAAATAGAACCTAAGCCTAACGCAGCAAAATTCAAAAACAGAAAAATAATAAATCTTAAAATCATAACTAATTAGCTAAATACCAACAAAATTTAAAACAATTCAAAGCAAAAAAAGTTTATCCCTTACAATTTCTCAAAATCCCAATATCCCACAAACACAGTCCATCAGTCCATCAGTCCCAAAATCCCAATATACAAAAAGTTAAATTTCAACCCCCAGCACCGTAACATCATCTGTCTGTTCGTTGTTTTGTTTCCAGTTTTCGAAAGCGTATTCTAAGTAAGATTCAAATTCACAGCCATTAAGTTCTGACCCTTCTTGCAAAAGTTGCACAAATCGTCTTCTGTTTAGTTTTTTATTAAATTCACCACCAAACTGATCTAAATATCCATCTGAAAAAAGTATTAAACGATCTTTAGTTTTAAGTGAAAATTGTTGGTTTAAAAAAGTTTTTTGAACACCAGAATACAAGCCAATAGGGTAGCGGTTAGCCTTAATTTCTATAACGTCATTTTCTCTTAAAATGAGTAATGGTCTAAATGCACCTGAGAAAATAAGCTCATTAGTATTTCTATCTATTCTGCACAAAGCAATATCCAAACCGTCTGAAATTTCATTTAGCGCATCGTTTTCATTGAGGTAATTTACAAATTCTGAATCTAACGTTCGTAAAATTTCAGCAGGATCTATTATGTTTCTACTTTTAATTATATCTCGCAATAATGTGTTGGCAATAATGGATAACATTGCTCCTGGAACACCGTGTCCAGTACAATCTATAACAGCAACAAATTTATAATTGTCAATTGTGAGAAACAAATAGAAATCACCGCTCACTACATTTTTTGGTTTATAAAAAATAAAACTATCACTAAACATTTGCTTAAGCTCATCTGGATTTTTTAAAATTGCTCTTTGCAAACGCCAAGCATATTTAATGCTGTCACTCAATTCTTTGTTGAGAATGTTAAGCGAGCTGTTTTTTGATTGTAATTTATTCTCGTTTTCTTTTTGTAACGTTATGTCTTGACCAGTAGCCAATATTTTCCCGTCAGCGGTTTTATTTGCGTTCCACAAAATCCATTTTTCTCTACCGTAATTGTCAATCAATTTATCGGTGTAATTCAGAGTTTTAGTTTTTGGAGAATTAAAATATTCGTCGATTCTGTTTCTTATTGCTTCACGAGACTCGTTTGTTTTCCGTGTCAAATCGTACCAATTGGATTCTTTAATTTCATTTAGTTTATAACCTAAAATTTTTTCCGCACCTGAAGAAATGAAATTAACTTCGCCGTTTTTTTCTATTAAAATGTATATGGATGTTGTGCTAGCCAGCACTTGTTGAATATATTTTCTCATGATTTTATTGAAATTGTGGATGATTTAACGCCCTGTTCTTAGTTTATTCGCTCTCTCAAATGATAAAGCGAGGCATGGGCTTCATAAAATTATTATGAAAACAAGAACAACAATAACAATATCTTAAATCAATATTCACGGGTCAAAAGTAATTGAATTTTTTAAATAGAAAATTTAAATTCAAAAAAAATTAAAAGTCTTAAGTTTTCTAATAATATAAAAGTTAGGCAATACTTGATTTGAAGAGCTCCTAAAATTTATACTTGAGATTAATAAGATAAGTAGAAATTTTCTAAAAATTAATGTTTCATTTTTAAATTGCTTTCAACTTTATTGTCATTTAGAGTTTTGATTTTTTTCAAGTTCTGATACAATTAAAAAATATAGAAAATAAAAAAGGGTGAAATGTAAATTTCACCCTTCAAAAATTAATATTTATTTCAGTTACAATGAATCATTTACATAACCTTCACCAACAACCTTAAATGCCGTTCTACGGTTTCTCTGATGCAATAATTCTCTTTCTTCCTCAGTTGGTTGAGCGTTTATATATTCTTCTGTCAATTGAATTCTATTTCCGTTTGCATCTAAAACATAATCTTTATTTTCATCTTTTAAATAAGCAGGCTGACTTTCTCCAAATCCTTTAGCAAGAATTCTATCTTTATTTAAGCCTTTTGAAATTAAATAATTAACACACGATTTGGCTCTTCTTTCAGATAAGCTTTGATTGTATTTGTCAGACCCTCTCGCATCAGTATGAGAATATACATCCACAATAATATTATCGTTTAATTCTAAGAATTCATACAACTTATCTAATATTGCCATAGAGATTGGTCTGAGTTTATCAGAGTCAAAATCATATTCAATACCTTCAATTTCAATTTCTTCATTTGGAATTTTATTCAAGTAAAAATCCTGAGTAAGGGTAGTTGTAACCGTATAAGGTCTGCTATCCACAGAAGCTGCGTCAGCAAAATATTTTATTTTTTGAGCTTTAGCAAATACTTCAGCATTTTGAGGTAGTTCTTGGAAATATTTACCATCCTCTTTGGTTATTAATACGAAGTTTTTGAATTCACCATTTATGTCTTTTAAAGTTACATTGGCATCTCTTAATGGCTGATTTGTGTTGGCATCATATACTGTTCCCGTAAGGAATATTTGGATAGGTTCGTTTTTAACGCTGTATATGTCATAACAATGTCCACCTTCACATGGTTCTCTGTCACTAGAGAAAAATCCTTGACGGAGGTTTCTATCAAATATTAAATAGGCATCATCTTTTGGGCTGTTTATTGGTGTTCCCATATTTTCGGGTTTTCCATAAACTTTAGTTTCTTTATTGTAAGCAGATTTTAAAATATCCAAACCTCCAATCGTAATATGTCCGTTAGAACTATAGAAAAAGGTAGACGATTGTTCATGGAAAAACGGAGTAACTTCGTCAAGTTCTGAATTTATTGGTAATCCTAAATTAATAGCTTGACCCATAGTATTTCCATTAGAATCTAATTCAATAGTCCATAAATCCATACCGCCTAAACCTCCAGGTCTGTTAGAACTAAAGAACAAGGTTTTACCGTCTAAACTTACAAAAGGATTGATACTTATAAATCCATCAACATTAACTTCTGGTCCTAATTTAAATGATTCAAAAAAGAGCATATTAATTTCTCTACCAACATATATTGATTTTTTATCTTTGCTTTCATCACTCCATCTGGTAAAGAAAATAGCATTTTTGTTGGTTGGTGCACCTGAAGCATCATGTTGAGCAGAGTTCATAGGTCTTCCGAAATTTTTAGGTCTTTCCCATTCTCCTTCGTCATCTCTAGAAGTATAATATAAATCTAACAAAAATTCACTCTGTTGTTTTTCCGGATCTAGCAGCACTCCACCTTCTCTGGCCGATGCAAACATTATTTTATCTTCATTTTTGTAATACATTGTTCCAAAAGATGCTGTTCCTTTATTGAATACGTTAGTATCACACATTTCAACAACTGCTTCAGTTTTAATATCACCATCTTTTTGAGCATAATAACAACCCGTAATAAGAACTTGAGCAATCGTTAAAAGTGAATCTTTTACTCCAGGTTCTTTTATGAAGTTTTCAAATGTTATTATCGCGTCTGAATATTGAGCCATATTCATTTGTGCATTCGCCAAGGGAAAATTATCTTCAGGATAATAGCCACTGCTCGTACTTATTTTAAGATGCTCCAAAGAGTTCTCATAATCAAAAATATAAGTATAACAAAGTGCCGTTTTATGATTAACATAAGCCGCTAAAGGCACACTACGATCCACAGCATCCATTTTGGCATCTGTTTTAACTCTCTGATTAGTTGTTACTGCCTCATATGGCAATATTCTTTCATCAATAAAAATTGTATCATTCAGAACTTTTCTATAATAGATAAGCGCGTTGTTATAATCTTGTTTCGCGAACAATTCATCCGCAGTATATAACCAAACTTTTTTGGACTGTGCGTTACTGTTTGCAGCTATCAATAGAAAGCTAATAAAGAGTATTTTTTTAATAAGTGTTTGCATGTTGTGATTCAATGAGTTCTTTTACAATGAGTTCTATTACAATCTTGGACAAATTTTCTCAAATTTCGGTTTCGATGTTGGTTTCATATAGGTAAATGATACTTCAAATCCACCACGACCACTAGAAACCGGAGAAAGAGAGGAAGTATTAAAATCATACGCAACCTTAGCTATGAAATTTGATTTTTTAGCTCCAATAGAAGCAATAAATGCATCAGAATTTCTATAAATTATTCCACCCAGTAACCAAAATTCAGATCCTTTAAAATAAATTCCTAAATCCAAAGCTTCAGTTTGTTCATTGAAATTTTTCTGATTCATCACCAATACTTTTGGTAACAAATAGAAAGTTTCTGTAATGTTAATTCGAACACCTAAATGGGCATAAAATCTTGTGTAAAGAATATTATCCCTCTCAAAAAATGATTCTTTTGCTGGTACTAGATTAAAAGCAGAAACACCTATAAATGGATTTAACTTACTTTTTTGTTTTGCATAATAATACAAGAATCCAGCATTTGTAACTGGTCTCAATATTGAATTTCCACTAAAATTTTCTACTATTGGTAAATCATTATTAAACCCACCACCATTGTCTGTGGTATATTGGTTATTGAAAGTTAACAACTGATATTCAATAGATTTTTGAGAAATCCCACCTTGTAAACCAAAAGAAATATTATGCCTTTTTTGTGCATCAATTGGAATTGAATACGCTACAGAACCTAATGCCGAAAGCTCATTATAATTTCCAATTCCTGCTCTAAAATTACTTACTTGAACTCCAAAACCCCAATGATTTTTAGGAATATCAAAACTCACTAGTGCAGTGTTGTATGGTTTATAATTTACAGCCTTCCATTGAGTTCTGTATTGACCGTGTATTCTCCATTTCCCATCAAACAAACCAGTCATGGCGGGATTCAAAAATATTGGAGCTGCATCATACATCGACATATGAAAGTCTTGTGCTCTCAATGATGAGAAACTTAATAATATCGAAAGTGTTAAAATTATTTTTTTCATTTTTTTATCTTATTAAGGTTACGTCGCCACTTCCTTTAATGATTCGTCCGTTGGCAATTTCAACTACAAATGTCCAAGTATAAACTCCAACTGGAGCATCTTCCCCTTTAAATGTTCCATCCCAACCTTCTGCTTGTGTAAATCCTTCATGTACCAATTCTCCCCAATGATTGTAAACTTTTAAATTAACACTCTGGAAGGCTCCACCGCGGATATAAAACAAATCGTTTTCGCCATCTCCATTAGGTGAGAAACCTGAAGGTAATACTGGCAATAATGCAACGGTTATTAACTTACTTGTAGAATCTTTACATCCTAATTGATCTGTAACTAGTAATTCAACATTGAAAGTTCCTCCTAAAGAATAATTGTGAATTGGATTCTGAATATTCGTTCCTTCACCATCGCCAAAGAACCACAACCAATCATTTACGCCATTGCCAGTAGAAAGGTCTGTGAACTGCACATTTTCTAAAACAATCGCAGGATTAGGATTGAAAGAGAAATCTGCATTTGGACTTGGATTTATAAATATATTTTGAACTGAAGTATCTGTACAACCCAATGCGGATGTTACTTCCAAAGTTACTTGATACGTAGCAGAAGTTACATAAATATGTCCTGGATTTTGAAGCGTACTCGATTGCCCATCTCCGAATGTCCAACTCCAAGATGTTATAGTTCCTGAAGAAATAAAACTCATATCAGTAAACGGCACTTCATTTCCTTCACATTTAAGGCCTGCACTAAATTGTGCAATAGGAAGTGGATTTACTGTTACTTGTTTACTTATAGTATCAGAACAACCATTACTTGATGAAGCAATTAATGTAGCAGTAAATGTGCCACTGGCAGGATATGTGTGATTTGGGTTTTGAGCAATTGAATTTGCTGTTAAATCTCCAAATGTCCAGTCCCAACCATTAATTGTACCTTGTGGCGCTGTGCTTAAGTCAGTAAATACTGTATTATTACCTTGACAAGCAATTGTTGATGAGAAATTTGCTATCGGACTAGGTTTGAATGTCACAAAAAGTGTATCCTTATCTGGAGTACAACCAAACGATTGCGTTGCAGTTAAAATTAGACTTACATTACCACTTGCCAAATCTGCGGCAGAAGGGAAGTAAGTAGTGGATAAGAAATTAACACCAGGACTAAACGTACCAGAACCTGTAGATGACCACTGACCTGTATTATTGGCTCCGGTGACACTACCAGTTAATTGTATTGGCTCATTTGTACAAAACGCCTGATCAATTCCTGCATTTGCTTTCGGAGGATCTACAAAATAAACTCTTAATGAGTCAATTTCAGTTGGACAAAGTGAATTATCTGTTTCCAAATAGACATCTAAATATGCATTTGTCGTATCTATTGAAGAAATATTATAAAAAGTATTAATATTATTAGGATCGTTGATTGAACCTGTGCCATTTACAATCCAAGTAATACCAAATCCAGTTGTCACAATACCATCAAGATTAAAAATATTCAAATTACTACAAATTGTATCTTCGGATGTTATTTGAACAGTTGGTTTATCAATAATATTTAAATTAACACTATCGGTAACTGCAAGACAATTTCCATTGTTGGTAGAGGTTAAATATAAAACTACAAATCCTGCACTTGTATCGGCTTGTGAAACTTGATATGAAGTTGCGGCAGTCGAGGCATTTGGATCAAAAGTTCCCGAACCAGTGGTATTCCACATGCCAGTTGTCGTAGGTCCAGTTACAGTTCCACTCACAGGAGCCATTGCTGTACTCGAACAAATAGTAATATCGGGACCTGCGTCAACAACAGGACTTTGAGTAAATATAATTTTTACTGTATCAATGTCATCAGGACAAGCAAAGAATGAACCTGCTGAAGTTAAAATTAAATCTATGGTATTCGCCGCCAAATCAGAAGGAGAAGGGGTATAGTATGTATTTAATGAACCAGGGTTGTCAAACGCTCCACCTGTTCCACCAGACCAAGATGCTCCAGCTGCAAAGGAAAGCATACCATTTAAAGGAATAGTATCTAAATTATTTTTACAATATATTTGATCCATTCCTGCATTTACCGAAGCCGATTGTATAAAATCAACTTTCATTGTATCTGATACTGGATTACAATTTCCAGTAGATGTCAACACAAATGAAACTGTACCTTGTGCAAAATCACTACTACTTGGAATATATGTGGTTGAAAGTGTATCAGGATTGGTAATTGTTCCCGTTCCATTTATTACCGTCCATATACCTTCATTTGCTCCTCCAGTAATTGTTCCAGTAAGTGCTACAGATGGTTCTCCATTACATAAGGTTGTATCATTGGCGGTATTTACAAATACCTTTCTTATAAATGAAGAAACATAATGAAACAAACATCCTGTCGTGGTTCCACCATTAATAATTCCTAATGAAAACAGATCCATTGAATTTGTTATAATGTTTGCCGAACCAACAGGCACGTCTGTAGTGTTAAATGCAATCTGTGCTGATAACCAAACCCCGGCCGTTCCAGGGACAGGTGAAAAAGCTCCAGCTGGAACAAGAGTAGTACTTCCATTTAATGTAAAAGCTCCTTCTGTTCCTGCCATACAGGTAATATTTAATCTAAAATTTTGTCCATTTGCTCTACTAAAACTAATCTGATCGGAGCCAGCACAATTTAAAGGCGGTAACAATGCCGCACCTAACTCACAACCGTATCCACTCATGTGAAGCAAGTAAACATTTTTGTCAGCATAAACAAAAGTCCTAGGTTGAGTGATGCTATATTTATATGTTTCACCTTGATTAATCATTACTGATGTTACGGTGATACCATTATCAACATTTACAGTCGTAAAATTATCTGTTCCAACAATAAATATAGACTCATCTTCTGCGGCATTTAAAAATCCTTGATTAACAATATATTGCTTTCCAATAACATCTGTAGGAACAATTTGATCTCCCATAACATCCGCACAACCTCCAATAGGCTGCACAGAATCATCCGACATTGTAACCGATACTGGTTTATTAGATACAACAATAGATCCGGCTAAATTATTTCCTGGAATATTAGTATTTGTTACTAAATTCTGACAGGTGTAAACATTTCCTTTTAAAGGCAGTATAACTGCATAAGTAACTCCCGCAACATGACCAACAACATTTGTTTTTGGTGTTATATAAATTGTTGTATTATCTTCGGTGGCTACCACATTAAATTGTTGAAATGGCTGCGTTGTCATACCGTCACCATTTAAATCACCACCTTGTATCCTTGTTCTCCATCTGGTTTGAAAGGGTACCACAAATTCTGTCCCCATACCATTTTGGCCTTTTAACGAGAATGTTTCGGGGTTAAAGAAATTAGGCGACCGTGTAATGATATCATATACAACTGTTATAGGGAAAGTGGCTTCAATTTTAAAACCCGTAGTTAAAACGGCGTTGGCAGGTTTACTTTCTAATTGATTTATAATATGGTGAACAGTTTTTGAAAATAAACTGTTCGCTGCAACCGTGAAGGTAGTATCATAAGTCCCCGCAGGTTGAAATAATCTTATAGTTGTCGGGTTGCCGAAAGTTGCAAAATGGAATGCAATTGGATCTCTCCACCAGTGATCAGGCGTTGTCCAGGGTGCGGCAAACCAAAATACTGTATCAATTTGTGCATCACTCTTTTTTGGAGTTGCCATTATTAATAGTACGCTTATTATTAGTAGTCTAAATAATTTCATATTCAATCAATTATAAATCAATATTATTTTTCGTCAATTTTTTGTTGGTTGTTTTCCAAAATACTTTTATTCAAGTCTTCGTCTTCTTTATCCAAATTCGGTTTCTTCTTAGTTAAGACGAAAGATAAAGCAACTTCGTGAGAGCCAGATTGATAGTTTCTTAAGCCAAACATTGTAAAATCATAACCGTAAGAAATTGTAAGTCTTTCTCTAAAAGTAGTTCCGATAATTAAACCTGCAGCATCATCTGAACGATATAAACCTCCAATGAAAAATTTCTCTTTAAACGTTGCTTTAATCATTCCAGATATCTGTGGATCAACTGGTTTCACGTATTTCACTAAGAAACTAGGCTGGATAACAATTTTTTTCTTTTTAAAGATGAAATTATATCCTGCGGCAAAATTATAATGAAAGGCCAAATTTTGATTGTAAGTAGTAAATTTAACTGTATTGCCTAACGAATGTTGAATGGATCCCATTACGAAAAATTTACTGCTATACAAGAAGAAACCTGTATTCATATCAATTGCATTCCCAGAAAAGATATTTCCGGTTAATACCTGATCACCTTGATCCGCCAATTGCGCATCGTACAATCTTACACGATATTGCATATAACCTGCTTGAATTCCTAAACCTAATTTTAAAGAATCAGTTAATTTCATTTGATAAGCGTAATTTCCAATAACAGCTGTGTTTTGTACTAAACCAGTTCGGTCACTACTAAGTGTAACTCCATATCCATGTTTACCTTTGTTCTTTACAGATCCATTAACATTTGCTAAAAAGGTAACAGGTGCTTCTTCAAAGCCTCCCCATTGATTTCTATAACTCATGTTTGCAACATGTACATTTCTACTACCAGCTTCTGCGGGATTGTAATAATATCTGTTCAAAATGAAATTAGTATTGTTAAACTGTTGCTGAGCATTTGCCTGAACAGAAAAAGCCAAAATCAATAGAGTATATATATATTTTGCTTTCATAATTAATCTCTGTTTTTAAGTACGAGTATGGCTCCTTTAAACAAACTCTGTTCAATGGAACTGTCATTTAAATCAATAACGTAATAATAGGTTCCATCGGGAACAAGTTCACCTTGATAAGTTCCATTCCATGGAGTTGCATATCCTGTGCTTCTAAATATTTCTTGTGACCACCTATTGAAAATTGAAATTTCTGCGTTGGGATAAAGTAGATTTATAAATTCTAATTTCCAAACATCGTTTCTTCCATCACCATTAGGTGAAATTGCATTGGGAATTAACTGTGTGATTTCTGTTGTTACAGTGTTAATAACAATTTTCTGTGTAACGCTATCTACACAACCAAACTGACCATAAGCATACTGTGTAACAAAATATGTCCCGTTGGCAAAATAAGTATTCGTGGGATCATCTAAAGTAGATGTTGTTCCATTTCCAAAATCCCAAACCAAATTATTTGTATAATTTGAAGTATCAATAAAATTGAAAACTGCTCCAACATTAATTCCGTTTGGTGCATTATAGAAAAATCCTGCTTGGGGTCTCGGTGGAATATTTAAAATCTGAACTGTAGTATCAGCACAACCATTAACAGTGCTCACTATATGCGTAATTGTAAAATTTCCAAAGCCATTAAACAACTGAGTTGGGTTGGCCATTGAACTTGTTCCTTGTCCTCCAAAATCATAGAAAAAGTAATTAAGTGTATCAGCAGAGCTTGTGTTGTCCATAAAGGATAAAAACAACTGATTGTTTGTACAGTTTGTTGTATAGGTAAAACTTGCAACTGGCAAAGGAAAGATATCAAATGTTTTAGTAGCTGTATCTGAACAACCAGAAGTATTTGTGACAATTAAATTCACATTATATGCTCCCGGAGAAGAATAAGTATGTGTGGGATTTTGTAATGAAGAATTAGTACCGTCTCCGAAATCATATTGCCATGAATTTACAGTCCCAAATCCAGGTAATGAAAAATCATTAAATTGGTTCTGCTGCGTTAAACATTCATCTGTCGAATTGAAATTGGCAAATGGTGGCGCAACAAAGTTGATCTGAACATTATCACTTACTGCATTACAATTGCCATTGTTAGTAGAAGTAAGAATTAATATCATACTTCCTCCACTTATTTCAGTTGGAGTTGGTGTATATGTCACCGTAAGGGAAGAATCTGTCGGATTATAAGTGCCATTACCATTTGACCACATACCTGTGGTTGTAGGTCCGCTAACCATTCCTGATAAATTAAGTTCCGGATCATTTGTACAAGCCACTAGAGAAGGACCCGCATCCACGATTGGTGACGGAGTGAAAAATACTTTTATCGTATCTGTAACAACATTACAATCTCCATTAAGTGTAGATTGTAGAACTAAAATTATACTCGTTGAACTAATATCTGTAGCACTAGGAGTGTAGGTAGCATTTAAAGCCTGATTATTTGGTGAAAATATTCCATTTCCACTTGTTGTCCATTTTCCTGTTGTTGAACTACCCGTTACAGTTCCATTCAAATTTATAATTGGATTATTGCTACACTTATATATGGTGTCAGGTCCAGCATCAACTAAAGCACCATAAGTATAAGTTATTTGCATGGTATCTGACACAGCCATACAAGAACCATTATTGGTTGACTCCAGAATTAATGTTGATATACCACCAGCAATTTCAGGTAAAGTAGGAGTGTAAGTACTATTTAAATTATTAGCATTTGAAAAAGTTCCACCATTTAAAGTAGTCCATGTACCAGTGCTACTACCACCTTGAATATTGCCATTAAGTTGAACAACAGCGTTGTTAGAACATTTAATTTGATTTGCACCAGCCGAAACAATAGGTGCTGGCGTAACTTGTAAATTTAAAGTATCTCTAATTACAGCGCAGTTTCCAGTAGAATTAAGTATTAATTTTATTGGACTAACTAATGAATCAAGTGGGCTTGGTAGATAAGTATTAGCTAGAACATTTGCACTAGATTGGAATGTACCATATCCATTCGTACTCCAATAACCATTGATTGGCCCCCCGCCGATAATTCCATTAATTGGAAAACCCACATTGGCACAGATAGTATCATCGGGTCCTGCATCAATAAAAGGATAAGAAATAAAATCTGAAAAGTATGCTAATCCACTTCCTGTGGTGCTCATTCCTTGTTCAAGACCAAATCCATAAATATCTCCTGCATTTACAACTCTATTATATGATCCTACAGGAACATTCGCCAAACTGAAATTAATTTTTGCTACTACATATTCACTAGCAGTGCCTGGTACAATTGCAAATGAACTTGAATTTATCACTGCAGGACTACCATTTACTGTAAATTGAGATTGATAACCATTACGAATATAAAAAATTCCACTAAGCGAATCTGAACTTGTTCTGGTGAAAGCTACTTCAGATTTACCTGTACATTTTAAAGGAGGAACTTGAGCCCCAGACAATTTGCAACCAGATCCAGAAACTTGAAATACATAAACTGGCTTGGAAGTTAAAATATGGTGAATAGTATCAGTGACATCAAAACTATAAGTCTCACTCCAGTTAACTACAGTACTTGCACTCGAACTTAAATTATCAACTGTGATAGCTGTATTGTTTTGAGTCGAGAGAATGTATACTTTTTCAGCATTTCCATTTCCCTTTCTAATAACATATTCTTTACCAATGAAATTTGTTGGAGTAATTTGATCTCCAACTTGATCTACACAACCGGAATTGTTTAATGATCCATTAAAAACTGTTACACTAATTGGTAAATTTGACGAAACAATAGAACCAGAAAGACTAGAAGCTGCTGTAACATTTACATCTCGGGCACTATATGTTTCACCTTCATTTAATATTACGCCAAAACTCACATTCGCTGCATGACCTGTAATT
>JBBSUQ010000088.1:0-13232 GCA_038234235.1 Flavobacteriales bacterium | reverse complement strand
TTATAACTGATGTTACTGCACCAGTTGCAGATAACTCAACACTTTCAGATGTAACAGCAGAATGTTCAGTAGCCTCTATTACAGCTCCAACAGCAACTGATAACTGTGCAGGAACAATTTCTGGAACTACAGCCCAGACTTTCCCTATTTCAACTCAAGGTACAACAGTTGTAACTTGGACATATAGCGATGGAAACGGTAACTCATCTTCACAAACACAAAATGTTGTAATCACTGATGTTACTGCACCAGTTGCAGATAACTCAACACTTTCAGACGTAACAGCAGAATGTTCAGTAGCTTCTATTACAGCTCCAACAGCCACTGATAATTGCGTTGGGACAATTACGGGAACTACCACACAGACTTTCCCAATCTCAACTCAAGGAACAACGGTTGTAACTTGGACTTATGATGATGGAAATGGTAATACGACTACACAAACACAGAATGTTATAATTACAGATGCTACAGCACCAGTTACCCCAACACTTACAAACTTAAGTGGAAGTTGTAATTTGGTTGTGCCAACGCCAACAACAACAGACAATTGCGCAGGAACAGTTTCAGGAACAACAACAGATGCAACAGCATTTAACAGTCCTGGAACTTACACAATCAACTGGACCTTTGATGATGCAAGTGGAAACAGCACAACAGCATCGCAGCAAGTTACAATAACAGATGCAAATTCACCAATACCAACTGTTGCAAGTTTGCCTAATGTTGTAGAACAATGTTCAGTAATGACTGCTCCAACTGCTCCAACAGCAAACGACAATTGTGCGGGAACAATCACTGGAACAACAACGGCAACATTCCCAATGACAGCTCAGGGCACAATAATAATTACTTGGACCTTTGACGATGGTAATGGAAACATTGCTACGCAAACACAAAATATAGTAGTGAATGATAACACAGCACCAGTTCCAGATTCAAGTACTTTGGCAACAGTAAATTCTGCTTGTGAAGTTGCGTCTTTACCAGTGCCAACAGCGGTTGATAATTGTAGTGGAAACATCACCGCAACAACTACACAAACTTTCCCAATCTCTCAGATAGGAACAACAGTTGTAACTTGGACATTTACAGATGCAGTAGGAAACACTTCTACACAAACACAACAAGTCATTGTTTTTGGCATAGATGTGCAAACAACAGTTAGTGGAAATACTTTAACAGCTTCAAGCAACACGGGTACTTACCAATGGATAAACTGTGCAGATAATAGTATAATTGCTGGTGAAACTTCACAAACATATACAGCAACAAACACTGGTGCTTATGCAGTGATAATTAACAACGGTCCAAATTGTGTAGACACATCAGGTTGTATACAAATTGATTTCGTTGGTCTTGGAGAAAACACATTGGAAGACATAGTTCTATATCCAAATCCAAGTACAAGTGGCAAATTCACAGTTAAATATACTGGAACAATCCAAAATGTTTATGCTTTAGACATGACTGGTAGAAAAATCAACTTAAATTTCGAAGCAACAACAAATGAAGTTGACGGTAGTGATTTAGCTCCTGCAAAATACATGATTGCTATTGAAACAGAGAATGGAATGTTACTTAAAGAGTTGGTTATAATTAGATAAAAAAAATCTATTACATACTGTAAACTGCTCTCCCCTTCCGAAGATACTTTGGAATTGGGAGAGCAGTTTTTTTTTGAGTATAAAATTTAATCTCAATCACTTCGACTCACTTCGACTCACTTCGGCGCCACTGAGCGGCGGTCGCTGAGCAGAGCCGAAGTGAGCCACCGGTGAAAACATTGTAAATCACAACAGATAACCTCAACAAAAAAATTCGTGTAATTCGTGGACATAAAAATTCTATAATCTTACTAATTGCTAATCTAATCCGCCCACATTTCAGCCACCACTCAATGCCCGCGTCTTAAAAAAAACATTACTTTTACACCCTTAATATATCCAAAAAAAATACGCAATGTATCGCACGCACACCAACGGAGAACTCCGAATAACTGATGTAAATAATAAAGTGACGCTCGCAGGTTGGGTGCAACGTTCTAAAGATTTAGGAGGCATTGTCTTTATAGACTTAAGAGACCGTTACGGAATTACACAACTTGCTTTTGATGAGAATGTGAATGCTGAACTGGCAGCCCAAGCTACCAAACTCGGCCGCGAATTCGTGATACAAATTGTAGGGGAGGTTATTGAACGTTCTAGCAAAAACTACAAAATTCCTACTGGAGAAATAGAAATTAAAGTTGAAAAACTGGAAATTCTCAATGCTGCTAAATTACCTCCTTTCACCATTGAAGATGATACCGATGGTGGCGAAGAATTGCGCATGCAATACCGTTACCTCGACTTACGCAGAAACCCTGCGCAAGAAAAATTGAGACTTAGAAATGCAGTGGCGCTACAAACAAGAAACTACCTTGATGAACAAAATTTTATTGATGTTGAAACGCCTTATTTAATTAAATCTACACCCGAAGGAGCAAGAGATTTTGTGGTGCCAAGTCGCATGAACGAAGGTCAGTTTTATGCCTTACCGCAATCTCCACAGACGTTTAAGCAATTGCTAATGGTTTCTGGTTTTGATAGATACTACCAAATTGTAAAATGTTTTAGAGATGAAGATTTACGTGCCGATAGACAGCCAGAGTTTACACAAATAGACTGTGAAATGGCTTTTGTGGAACAAGAAGATATTCTCAACACTTTTGAAGGTTTGATAAAACACTTGTTTAAAAAAATTAAAAATATTGATTTTGGCAAATTTCCTCGTATGACTTATGCCGAGGCGATGGAAAAATATGGTTCGGACAAACCAGATATTCGTTTTGGGATGGAGTTTGTAGATTTTACTGTACTTACAAAAAACAAAGGATTCGCTATTTTTGACCAGGCGGAAGCAATTTTAGCCATTAAAGCAGAAAATTGTTCTGAATATTCTAGAAAACAGCTGGATGAATTGACAGATTGGCTTAAAAGACCACAAATTGGCGCATTAGGAATGATTTATCTTAAATGCAATGCCGATGGAACTTATAAATCTTCTGTAGATAAATTTTACGATCAAACGGAACTTGCAAAGTGGGCAGAAAAAGCCGATGCAAAAGCGGGAGATTTACTTCTTTTACTTAGTGGCGATTTAGTCAAAGTGCGCAAGCAAATGAATGAATTGCGATTGAAAATGGGAACGGAACTTGGTTTGAGAGATCCACAAAAATTTGCCCCGCTTTGGGTTTTAGATTTTCCACTTTTTGAATGGGATGAAGAAACAAATAGACTGCACGCAATGCACCATCCATTTACTTCTCCGAAAAATGAAGATTTTCATTTATTGGCAACAGACCCTGCTAAAGTTAGAGCCAATGCCTATGATTTAGCGGTGAACGGTGTTGAACTTGGCGGAGGTTCTATTAGAATTCACAACAAAGAACTACAATCTCAAATGTTTGATTTACTTGGTTTTTCTAAAGAAGAAGCCAACAAACAATTCGGATTTTTAATGAATGCATTTGAATATGGCGCACCTCCACACGGCGGTTTGGCCTTTGGTTTAGATAGATTGGTAGCCACAATGGGTGGATCTGACACCATTAGAGACTACATAGCATTCCCAAAAAACAACAGCGGGCGAGATGTTATGATAGATGCACCTTCTACGCTCAACGAAGAGCAAATGCACGAACTCGGACTGGCTTTAAAGGCTAAAGTGACTAAATAAGTAGAAAAAAAAAATATATACCATGACAGAATACATAGGCTATTTGGCATCTTTTATACTCTTACTTTCCTTTTTGATGCGCAACATAACAACCTTGCGTATCATAAACACCATAGGTTGCGCTATTTTTGTGCTCTATGGTTCCATGATATCTTCAATTCCCGTAATGGTAACGAATGTTGCGATTATATTGGTGAATTTGTATTATTTGTTAATCAAGAAAAAATGATTGCGGTTGTATCGTAGTAGGGTCATGACATGCCATGACCCTACTACGATATTTCATGCCATGACCCGACTATATTCCATGGCATAATCCTACAAAATTCCAAATGAATTTAACCTAACAAATGTATTCCACGAACCTATTTTGTAAATTTGACAATCTGGCTATTGCCTTCAAATTGAATTTTCAATAAATAAACTCCTGGTTGCAATCCACTCACATCAATTTTTGTGTTTGTATTGGTTGTTTTACCAAAATTTAAATGCTGACCACTGATGTTATACAATTCCCACTCACTTGCAATTGGTGCATCAATATTTAAAATTTCAGAAGCTGGATTTGGATATACTTTTACTCCAGATAATTTTGTTTCGGGAATAGATGCTGTTGCAGAAAAACCTGGTGTAGAACTCATAAGATCAGAATTTAGCGTGAATAATTTAGCGCCAATATGGAAAAAGAAAGGTAAAACTGCTACTGTTGGACCATTATATAATCCGCTTGTGTCTCCAACTTGAAAATTTGGAACTGTGGAAGAAGAAACTAAAAAGGGTGGTGCATCATTGAAAGCAAATTGTTCTGGATTTACGGCAGCAAATAAATAATCTCCAACAGCGTGCATATAACCAATATATGGATATTGGTAAGTATAATGTCCTGCAGAATTTGTCAAACTCCAATTTGCACCAGAATCATCTGAAAAATAAATCTCATCTCCACCACTGCCAGGACCTTCTAAAATAAACATACGGTTGATGCCATTGGTTGTTATTTTATACCAACCCGCTCCAGAGGGCAAACCATTAAGTGGGGCAGGTGCCCAAGAAACACCATGGTCTGTGCTTTTCATAATATTTGTATTGCCGAGTACATACCAAACATCATTAAGCGAAGTTATATCTGCAATGGATACTGAAACACTAACTTCCGTCCAACTTGCAGCGCCATTTTGTTTGTAACAAGTGTGCGTGCCGTCATAAGCCATGAGATAATTGTTGCCCATATTTACAACATTCATAGAAAGTTTGCCTGTATTGACATAGTTTTGAGGAATTCCAACTGTATCTCTTGTCCAGGTTGTGCCATTGTCTAAAGAATAATGCAATTCGAAATTATAAGTATTTATTTTCATATTAGCATAAATGCGATCTCCGGCATTGAAAAGAGCAATAAAAGTTCCGTTTGGTGGCGTTATTGCTGGCATAGTCCAAGTTGAACCTGCGTCTGTAGATCTGCCAAATTGTTGTTGGTTGCCAATTACCATAATATTGCTGCCGAGTTGGCAAGCAGTGACGAGATAACTAGCCCCAATACTTGCTTTCGCTCCAGTAGGAAACCATGTTTGAGAATATACACAAGTTGTACTTCCCAAAGAAAGTGCGCAAAAAAGTAATAATTTTTTCATAGAATTTATTTTATTCAAATTTACGTTGAAGATTGATAATAGGCAATACGTAGAATAGCGTATATTTTTTGAAAATTTAATCCCAATAAAAAACCGAAAAGAACGATACTTAAGAACGACAGCGCTCGGCGCAGATGGAAAGCGTTTTATTTTTTTGAAAAAAAAAGCAAACCTTGGGAATTGAAGCCGAAAATAGCGCCCCAAATAAAAAATAATTACAATAGAATATTTACGCTAAAACAAGCTGAGATATTTTCTAAAAGAATCTAAAATCTTTAATCTTTTTTTTATCGTAAATTTGCAAGTAAATACGGGATTTTGAACCTATGGGAAACAATATTACTACATGATAGAATACGAAATAAAACCTCAAAATAAATTTTCTTTTGGATTTAAGGAGTTGGCGAGGTATTATGAATTGCTCTATTATTTTACGTGGAGAGATGTGAAGGTGAAATACAAGCAAACTGTGCTTGGTTTGCTTTGGGCTGTATTGCAACCCATATTTATGACTTTGGTTTTTACGTTTTTTCTCGGTGCGGCAATTAGCCAGCAAACGAAGCTCGAAATTCCTTATTCGCTTTTTGCATTTAGCGGTTTGCTTATCTGGACACTTTTTAGTGCCGGACTTTCCAATGCTTCTAACTCCATGGTAAACAATGCAAACATTATTAAAAAAATATATTTTCCCAGACTTATTATTCCTATTTCGGCGATTTTGGCAACATTTATTGATTTTGCAGTTACGCTAGTGCTTTTTGTAATTCTCTTACTGGCATATCAGGTAGAGGTGCAATGGATTAACTTTTTGCTTATGCCACTTGCTATACTTTTTGCAACGCTGGCATCTCTCGGCCTGGGCATGTTTTTAGCCGCCGTGAATGTGAAATACCGAGATGTACGCTACATTCTTCCTTTTTTTATACAAGGTTTGCTCTTTCTCTCGCCAGTAATGTTTCCCATAAGTATAACCAAAAATGTTTGGGCCCTAAAAGTTTTGCAGTTCAATCCGGTTGCTGGATCTTTGGAATTTGTACGAGCAGTATTTGGTTCTTATATCATTGATTGGCAAACGGTTTTTTACAGCAGCATTACCACAGTAATTTTGTTTTTATTCGGCTTGTTTTACTTTAGAAAAACGGAGGCATATTTTGCTGATTTGGCATGAAACCGATACTCGAAATACAAAATGTTGGCAAGAAATACCTTATTAAACATGAGGAACAGCAACCCTATTTGAGTTTGAGAGATAGCGTTACAGGAATTTTTAAATCTAAAAGTTCTAAAGAAGAATTTTGGGCGCTAAAGGACGTAAACTTTACGGTGAATCCTGGTGAGAGTTTAGGCATCATCGGTAAAAATGGTGCTGGTAAATCTACTTTACTAAAAATCTTATCACGTATAACGCCCCCAACAACAGGCAAAATAATTTCTAGGGGAAGAATTGCATCTTTGCTGGAAGTTGGAACAGGTTTCCATCCAGAGCTTTCGGGCCGAGAAAACATTTTCATGAACGGTTCTATTTTGGGCATGCGCAAGGCAGAAATTCTCAAAAACTTTGATGCGATAGTAGATTTCTCAGGTGTAGAAAAATTCTTAGACACCCCACTAAAACATTACAGCTCTGGTATGCAATTGCGCTTGGCCTTTGCAGTTGCAGCATTTTTAGAAAATGAAATACTTATTATTGACGAAGTACTTGCCGTTGGCGATGCCGAATTCCAGAAAAAGTGCATGGGGAAAATGGGGGAGGTTGCGAGTAGTGGGCGGACGGTTTTGTTTGTGAGTCATAATATGGCGGCTGTAAAAAGTTTGTGTGAGAATGGCCTATTATTGGAGAATGGTGAAGTAAAACTGGAAGGTAAAATAAACGAAGTCTTAGATTTATATAATTCTGATAATATAGAGTCAAATACTTATTACGACACTTCGAATTTTGGAGATAGAAAACGTGGATTGAAGCAGATTTACATTAAAAGTGTTAATATTCATAAAAATTTATATTCGCCAAACGATAAATTTCAAATCGATATACAACTTAATAAAAATGAAGTGTTATTTAATAATAAAGAAATTCATTTAGCAGTTTTTATTTTTGATATTTTACAAAATAATGTTTACCAATTAAGTACGATGTTTTCATCTCAAAAAATATCATTCGACGAACGTAGTTTATATTCATTTTCGCTCAATCAACTCAATTTAACGAAGGGACATTATACAATTGGCGTGTGGTTACAAGGAAATAATTTAGAACAAGATTATTTAGATCAGTCTGTTAGTTTTGAAATAGGCGAAGGAACAATCTACGAACTACAAAATCCTTTAATAGTAAGTTTATTGCAAAAGGAATTTAATTTTTCGCAATCATGAAATTAGAAGAAGTATTAACAGGTATAGAAACGCATTCGTGGACATCAGAGCCAGATGTTGCTAAATTAATTGCTAACATTATTGAATTGCATCAATTTAAAAGAATTGTTGAAGTTGGTGTATTCAAAGGTTTTACTACAGCTCATATATTGAATAGTCTACAAGAAAGCGGTAGCTATATTGGAATTGATATAAAAGATTTCAGAGAAGAATCAGTAAAAGAATTTTTTAAAGAAAAAAATGCCGAGTATCGTTTGGGAGATTCTAAATTAGAACTTAAAAAATTAGAAAATGAATCAGCAGATTTAATATTTCTAGACGGTGATCATTCTTTAGATTATGTTAAAACAGAATTCTTAGAATCTCTTAGAATTATAAGAAAAAATGGAATAATTTGTTTGCATGATTATTATAGTTTTGGAGTTAAAACTTGGGTAGATTTTATTGCAAAAAGTTCAAAATATGAGGTTTTTAGATTTCACAGCTCGAACAATTGTGGAGTTGCCATAGTACGCTGTAAAAATCCAGATAAATCTCCAAATATGGCTTTGTTTAAATTGTTTAACAATTCATTTACTTTTAAACTTAGGGATAAAATAAGATATTCATTTCAGAAAAAAACTGATATAGACCGTTTAAATTAATGCAAAATTCAAGAATAGCAATACTCATTCCTTACTTTGGCACGTGGCCAGAATGGATTGAATTGTTTTTTCACAGCGCAAGTTTAAATTCAGATTTTCATTTTATTGTTTATACAAATTGTAAAACAACTTTTGAATTGCCTTCAAACGTTACTATACATTCTATTGAATTTGAAAACTATATCGCTTTTGTACAGAAAGAATTAGATTTTGAAGTTAATATTCAGAATCCCTATAAAACATGTGATTTAAGACCTCTATTTGGGCATATACACAAAAATGATTTTCTCCAGTATGATTTTTATGGTTGGTGCGATGTAGATTTGATTTTTGGAAATTTATCCCATTTTTACACCAAGGAGATTTTAGAGAATTACGATGTTTTTAGTACGCATGGACATTGTATATCTGGGCACTTTTCATTTTTTCGAAACAATGAAAAGAATCGTGAAATGTATAAGAAAATTTACGATTTTAAAGGAGCACTGCGAAATCCTGAGTTTGTGGGCATTGATGAACATGGCATCACTAATGCCTATAAATTGGGTTTAATTGATAAATTTAACGAAAAGTTTAAAACTTCCCTCTTAAAAAAACTAGCCCATAAAATTCAAAATAAAAAATTATCTAAAATTTATCTTAATGAAGAATATACCACACCTTTTGTTGATAAGCCTTGGATTGACGGCACATTGAATTCCGAACAACCTAACACTTGGTTTTGGGAAAAAGGTGAAGTGAACAATCAGCGTGATGGAGGCAAAAATTTTCCCTACATTCACTTCATGAATTTCAGAAGTAGCAAATGGAGAAAAAATAGCACAGAAGCTCCCTGGAAAAATTTATCACAAATTGTAAGTGCGAATTTGGAAGAAATGAAATGTTTTGGATTGCAAATAGATGAAAATGGAATCACTTGTTTAAATAACTTAAAATGAAAGAAAAGTTGCGTATTTTATTTCTAATACCTGATTTTTCAAAAGGTGGAGCCGAACGTTTTTTGGTAGATTTAGGAAATGAATTACATAAACGAGATGATGTTGAGTTCATCATAGGAGTTTTACATGATGGCAACAAATATACAGATTTAACCAAGGATTTTAATATTGTGAACCTAAACTATCAAAATTTTAGTTTGAAATCAAAAAACGAATGTCCGGTCTACGAAAAACTGCTAAAAGATTTTCGACCTAATGTGGTTCACACACATTTGTTTTTGGCAGAATTTTTAAGTTCTTATTATGTTGATACCAATATAGTTTATGTTTGCCACGGACACGATAATATGCATCAGTTCCTACCTTTCAGGACAACTGAATTATTAATCAAAAAAAGAATTTTAGATTTTCTCGAGATTCGGTATGTCAAAAAACAAAAATACAATAAGGTAAAAACACATTTTATAGCAAATTCCAATCATACTTTTGAGTATTATCAGAAGGTGTTGCCAAAATCTCAAAGAAGAAATGTTAAATTGATACAATACGGTTTCAATTACGCCAAATTTTACACTCCATTATTAACCAAAAATTTAAAAGAAAAGGAAACAATAAAAATCTTAAACGTCGGGAGTTTTCAGAATAAAAAGAACCAAGCTTTCATTGTTGAGATTGCAGAACAATTAAAAATATCAAATTACAAATTCGAGTTTACCTTAATTGGAGATGGCGAAGAATTTAAAAATGTAAAGAAGTTAATTCAAGAAAAAAATCTGGGAGAATCTTTTGTTTTAAAAGGCGTTTTGGACAATGTTGAAGATTACTACAAGACCTCAGATATTTATTTGCATACTGCAACTTATGAGCCCTTTGGATTGATATTTTTAGAAGCGATGGCAAGTGGTTTGCCAATAATTTCTTTGGATGGTAAAGGAAATGTCGATTTATTTGAAAGCGAAACTGGAATTTTGATAAAAGAACAAAATGCAAACATATTTGCCGATAAAATTTTGGAATTAGTTGAAAATGATACTTTGCGTTATCGACTTATAGAAAATGCTCAGGAATTGGCAAAGAGTTTTGATATTTCAGCAAAGACGGATGAGTTGCTGGAGTTTTATCGAGGGCACATTCTATAAATTCAATAATTTATTAGCAAATTCAGAATAGTTTTTTTCGGCATTATAATTTAATTCCCAAGTAAGATGTGCTTTTAAAGAGATTTTTTGAACCTCTATTTGCTCTAAGGCAAAGAATTTTTCAATTTCTAATGCTAAGCTTTCTGTAGTAAAATTTTTATTGAGCAATACCCCATTTTTATTATTTACAAGTTCTTTCGTACCGCCCACATCAGTAGCCATTATTGGTATTCCAAAAGATGCCGCCTCCATTATGGATACTGGAATCCCTTCAGATTCACTAACATTTATAAACAAAGAGACTTTTTCAGTTTTATAAAATTCTAAGAGTTCTGAATTCCCAATGGAACCATAAAAATGATAATTTACATTTTTAGGTAAAGATTCTCTTGCTTGGTTTTCCAATTTTTCACGGTCTCTACCGTCACCAAAATGCACCCAGTTAATACTTGATTGAACTTTAGACAATGTTTCAATAAGCAATTCTATGCGTTTTACTTTTATTAAATTTGAGCAAGAAACAATTAATTTTTTATTGAAATCAAAGGCTAAGGCTTGAGGTTTAACTCCCAATCTTGCAACTTCAATATTCTTCGGGTTTTTTACGCCCCATTTATTTATTATTTCGTCTTTGCCATCTTGTGAAATCGGATAAATTTTATCTAAATTTCTAATTAATAAATTTCGATATGGCAAATAATCTTCTGGTTGACTTTCAAAATACAAATCCCATCTATGACATCTAGCTATTTTTTTAGTTGCCTTATTTAAAAATGTCATTGCCAGGGCGTTTTTATCAGACCAGTAAGAATAGAATAGAGTATTCGAATTTTCAAGTGATTTTAGCTTCTTTGCAATGGATTTTGATTCATTTAAATATTGCAACGCAACTTTCATCTTATAAACTGTAATTCTTTTACCTAATTTAAAACTAATATTAAATAGTTCTTGCAGATATGTGGGATTGAATATATTAACCAATTTGCGAAAATGTGAAGTGCTTTTTGAATTAAATATCTTTACTGCGCAATTATTTGGCAAGATTCTGCTTTCCAAATCACTAGGTAATGTCGAAACACAAATAATTATTTTTTCAAATACCTGACTTAAATAAATAATCTCGGTTTCCAAAAAAGCTTCGCTTCTTCCATAAGGAAATCCTTCAGTCATCAACACAAGCGTTTTGTTCTTCATTGGGTTCGAATTTACTCATATTTTATTTTTCAATAAGAAAAAACAAGCATTCACTTACAATATGCTTAATTTTACTATGCAATTATGAAAAAAGTACTAATTCTGGCTTACGATTTTCCTCCTTACATTTCAGTTGGTGGATTACGTCCGTTTAGCTGGTATCAAGACTTGCATAAATTTGATGTTCATCCAATTGTTGTTACGCGGCAATGGAAAAATAAGTATGGCGATTACAGAGATTATATCAGCCCGGGATTTTCGAATGAAGTGAAAATAACTATTAACGAAGAAAACACTTTAATTGAAGTACCATATAAGTCTAACTTTTCCAATCGATTATTGTTAAAATACGGTATGGACCGTTTTAAATTAATTAGAAAAATATATTCAGGTATTCTAGAAATATTACAATATTTTTTGCCAATTGGAACTAAAAGGAGTATTTATAAAGGGGCAAAAGAATACCTTAAAAAAGATAATGTGGATCTTATAATTGCTACGGGCGATCCTTTTGTGCTTTTTCATTATGCCTCTAAATTATCCAAAGAATACGATGTTCCCTGGATCGCCGATTATCGGGATTTGTGGAGTCAGAACACACAAAATGAACATAAAATATTCGGTAAATTTGAAAAAAACAGAGAACTTAAAGTATTAAAAAACGCATCACTATTTTTGGGAATGTCTGAAATTTTTAACCGACAAATTAGTGCTCTTTTACCAAGAAAAAAAAATGAAATAATATTAAATGGTTATGATTCTGAGCTATATGATTCTGTAGATTCTATAAAGCAAAATAGTCAAATATTTACTATAGTTTCAGCAGGTTCTATTTTCAAATATCATCCTTTAAAACAATTTTTAGAAGGATTGTTAGAATTTAAAACGCAATGTAAATCGGCAGATTTCAAGGTGAAATTTTATGGTTTAAATGATAGTGCTAGACTAGAGGAGTATCTCGTCAAAGAATTTCAAGAATTGAGTAAAAATATTGAAATTAAAAAAGGAATACCTTATCGTGAGTTAATCGTCGAATTAAAGGGTGCGAATTTGCTGCTTTTGTTTAATTATTACTGTAATATGGGAACTAAAATTTACGATTATCTAGCTGCCAATAGAAAGATATTATTTTGTTTTAGTGCCGATAAAGAAGCGCAAATTTTAAAAGAAAAATATTTTAATATATCAGATTTTGGAACGGAAAATAGAATTCAAGAAAAACTGATAAATGCAACAAATAGCGGTGTAATAGTTGAAAACAAAAACCATCTTTGTGAAATACTTCAAGAGTTGCATACTGAATTCAGTGAGAAAGGAAAATTAAAAAACAGTAGTAATGATTATCAAAAATATTCCAGAATTCACCAAACTAAAAAATTAGCACAAATAATAAACGACAACTTTTGAAACAAACAATCGGCATATTAAATTACAATTGCGGAACTAACTGACTTCCATAAATTAGTTAGAACTGGCGGATTAGTGTATTTAACAACTCCAAACTTTAATTCTTTACTTCGGTACAAATTAAAATTAAAGTATAACGTAATCATATATCCTGAGCACCTTAGCTATTTTTATTAAAAAACAAGC
>JBBSUQ010000087.1:0-13330 GCA_038234235.1 Flavobacteriales bacterium | reverse complement strand
TTGAGCCGTCAATTTATCCCAATCCAACAAACGATGTTTTTATAATTGAAAGTAGGGTGGAGGATCTCGTAACAATTTATGATCTCAAAGGAACCATAGTTTTGCGTAAAAATATAGAAATTGGCCTTACAACTATGGATGCTTTAGAATTGGCGGCGGGTATTTACACGGTAAAATTTCACAATCATAATATTCAAATTAAACTTATGAAATAATTGCCACGTTTGGTTCAAAAGATTTATCTACTAGGTTTACACCTGGACTAAAACTTGGGTTGGGATATACTTTTTGATAATCGTTTTAATCTAAAGAAATTATCACACCATTAAAAGTCAAAAATAAGGTGCCTGAGGCTCTCGATGGCATTTGTTTTTTTTCTGTTAACTCAATATTCACCACCACAAAATCAATCTACATTGTTATTTAATAAAAACTACTTATCTTTCCGAGTAGAATTCTATACTTATGAAATTTATTGCACTGCTTTTCACTTTTTTTGTTCTGTATCCGGCTATGTCACAGAATTACATGGGTGTGGATCTCAAAAAATTAAAAACAATGGAAAAAGGTGCAAGTTGTGCCCCTGCAACTACTTCCACTTTAATGAATCTTAACAATGTGGGTGCTTTAATGCACACTGCAGGAAATCTTTGGCAAGTAGCTGGTCAAAATTTTTCGCAATACGAAGTACCAAAAAATTCGGGAATTATGGCGCTTTTTACTTCAGCACTTTGGTTAGGTGGAACTGATGTAAACGGTCAGTTAAAAATGGCAGCACTAAGGTATCGCCAAGGTCAAGATTACTGGACAGGTCCACTCACCAATATTTCTGCAAACATTGATGCTTCAGAATGTTTGAAATATGACAATCATTACATTACCGTGCAAGATGAAATTAGAGAATTTGTTTCTTGGTACGATGCAGGTATTCTTGACGGACAAAATGGTACTCAAACTCAAAGTGAGCTTTTCCCCAATTATAAAATTCCTGAAATTGTAAAAAAATGGCCCGCGCATGGTGACCAAACCATGGGACAAGATTATTATTTAGCGCCGTTTTTTGATCGTGATAACGATGGTAATTATGATTGGGACAAAGGTGATTACCCTTGGCACGACATTACCAAAACCAAAGAATGTAAGGTAGATAGAGCAGTTTCTCTTTACGGAGATATAAATTATTGGTGGGTCATGAATGACAAAGGAAATATCCACTCCGAAACAAATTCAGAACCTATTGGAATGGAAATTAGAGCGCAGGCTTTTTCATTTACTTCCAACGATGAAATAAATAACATGACTTTTTATAACTACGAACTCATTAATCGAGGTACGCAGACTTTGTTTAACACTTATTTCGGATTTTTTACTGATGGCGCACTCGGAGATCCGTTTGATGATTATGTGGGTTGCGATGTAAACAGAGGTTTGGGATATTATTACAACGGCGATGCACTTGATGCCAACAATGCCGGATTTTTCGGTTATGGAACCAATCCGCCAGCCGTGGGAGTCGATTTTTTTGAAGGACCTTACCAAGACGATGATGGAATAGATAATGCTTATGGAATTGGCCCAAATGAAGCACTAAACGGAATTGGATATGGCGATGGAATTATAGACAATGAACGTTATGGAATGCGGAGATTTGTGTATTACAGCAACACTACCTTAGGTGCAAATCCCAACCAAACCGATCCTATAAATCCTGGAGATTATTATAATTATTTAAGAGGAAGATGGAAAGATGGAAGTCCTTGTTATTATGGCGGAAGTGGCCACCTTTCTGATCCCACTACTGATGTTAGTACGCCTGCAGCATTCATGTTTCCCGGAGATACTGATCCTCTTGGTTGGGGAACAAACGGAGTTCCACAAGTTCCGTGGACCGAGCAAACTGCAGGCAACATGCCCAATGACAGACGCTTTTTGCAATCGGCTGGGCCATTTGTGCTTACTCCAGGCGCAGTAAATAATATTACCGTTGGTGTTTGTTGGGCAAGAGCAGCAGGCGGCGATCCATTTGCTTCGGTAGAAGTTTTGCGCCGAGCAGATGATAAAGCCCAAGCCCTTTTTGAAAAGTGTTTTAAAGTTTTAGATGGTCCAAATGCGCCAAATGTAGTGTTACAAGAACTGGAAAATGAAATTATTTTGGCGCTTTACAATCCAGTTAATTCTAATAATTACAAAGATTCTTACCAAGAATTTGATCCCTTTATTATTGCGCAAGATTCAACGGCTGATAAATTTTACAGATTTCAGGGTTATCAAATATTCCAGTTAAGAGATGAAAATGTTTCAGCATCAGAACTAGATGATCCGGTTTTGGCAAGACAAGTTGCTCAGTGTGATATTAAAGATGAGGTGGACAGAATTATCAATTTTGAATTTGACGAAGAACTTTCAGCCAGTATTCCTGTAGAAAAAGTAAATGGTTCTAACAATGGAATTAGACATAGTTTCAACATAGTAAATGATTTATTTGCGCAAGGTAATTCTCGCTTGGTAAACTTTAAACGGTATTATTATATGGTAGTTTCTTATGCTTATAATAATTATTCAAATTACGATCCCAATGATCCGCAACAGTTGGAAGGACAAAAGAAAAAATACATACAAAGTAGAAAAGCTTCCATTGGCGAAATTAAATTGATAGAAGCCATTCCGCACAATCCATACATTGAATCTGGAGGAATAATTAGCACACTTGGTTATGGCGAAGGTCCAAATATTACAAGGTTAGATGGTATTGGAAACAACTTTACATTTTTAGAACTGCTAGATCAAAATTATGCAGAAATTTTGGCGAATGGTTACCAAAATGAATTGACATACCAAGCAATGCAAAGTCCGATAGAAGTAAAGGTAATTGACCCAATAAATATTTCTGGTGGATATTATGAATGTAAATTCAAAGCAAGTTCAAATATTGATACTGCAGCTTGGGTTATTTATCAATACGATGCTAAAAACGGTAATTTACTAGACAGTATAACGAGTGATTTAACAATTTCAGTAGACAATGAACAGCTTATTCCGGAATGGGGAATTTCAGTGAGAATTAACCAAACAAAAAACACAAAAGTAGTTTCACCTTTGATTTATAATTATTTTGTTGAGCCTATTGGTTCCAGTTTAACCTATTCAGATTCTTCAAATATTTGGTTAGATTTTATAAAAGACAACGACATATTTTATCCAACCAACTGGATCCGTTCTGGGACCTTTAATCCGTTAATTGCAGAAGATGATCCAACATTGGGAATATTTAATCCGTATTGTTATAGAGATAGATTGAACAGAGATCCCGATAAAAAATATCCCAAACTACTTTCTGGCGGAATTGCACCTTTCACCTTGGTAGGGAAAGAATGTGGTTATTTGCCATTTGGTGTAAACAGTTTTTATAAAGCTTCAAGTGCTACAATTTCTCAAAACACAGCTACTTTAACAAGAATAAATGGCATTGATTTGGTTTTGACATCCGATAAATCAAAATGGACAAAAGCAGCAGTTATTGAAACAGGAGACGATCCTGCACTTACAATTGGTAACGCCGAAAAAATGACTTTGAGAAAATCTCCTAGTGTAAATAAAAACGGACAAAGTTTAAACGATGGAACAACTGGCTTAGGTTGGTTCCCAGGTTATGCAGTTGATGTAAATACAGGTAGAAGATTGCACATTGCATTTGGAGAAAATTCATTTCTAAGTCAAGACAATGGTGCTGATATGCTATGGAATCCAACGAGTAGAATTGCAGACAACAATGGTGCGCCAATTTTTGGAGGTTTGCACGCAGTATATATTTTCGGGGAAGATATTGATGGAAACGGCTGTCCTTTTTACCAAGAAAACAATCCGTGGGTGTATAATAAATTACAAACAGAAACCGCTACATCTTACAGAGAATGCTTTAGTAATTTAATGTGGGTAATGAATCCACTTTTAAAATCTGGAAAAAATTTATTGTCATCAGATGTTCATATAAAAGTGCGAATTAACAAAGAATACCAAACTTATACAGCGAGTGGCAGCAACAACGGTTTGCCACATTATGGTTGGGATATGTCAGATTACGTTACCGTTAAAGACCAAAAAAATATTTTAGCAAGCGAGTTAGACAACATTCGAGTTGTTCCCAATCCGTACAATGGAAGATCAGAATATGAGCGCAACAAGATAGACAACCGCGTAAAAATTACCAATTTGCCAGAGCTCTGTACAATTAAAATATACAGTGTTAGTGGCAAACTAATTAAAACTTACAAAAAAGATGCGCCCGTAACCTATCAAGATTGGTTGCTCACAAACGAAGAGGGAATAAGTGTTGCATCCGGCACCTATTTAATTGTTGTGGATGTGCCGGGAGTAGGCACAAAAATCGTGAAATCATTCATTGCAATGCGCCAAGTAGATTTGAGCGATTTTTAGATGAAATTTGAGTATAGAAAAATAAACTTATTCTTTTCGTTATTCTTTGTAATTTGGGGAGTAATTACTTTGTTATATTGTTTATTAGAGAATCAATATTCAGAGTTCAATTTATTTCTTTTATTGTTTTTGGTGTTTGTGTTTTTCATCGCAGTGCCAATATATGCTGTAAGGAATTTTAAAAATTTTATAGTTTACGAGGATAAAATTGAAATTAATTTTCCATTTAGTAAGAATAAGAATTTTGTAATCTCAAGAGAATTAATAAATGAAATATTGCCTGTTAGAATCTTAAACATTAGCGGAATTATCAATCTTCGACAATTAAATTTTAAGCTGAAGTCTGGTCGGAGATTGAATATCAATAATTATGATTTGAAAGATTTTGGGAATTTTGAGAAACTGGTATTGGAATTTAAATAAATACTTGAATAATTACAATTCAAATCAAACTTGAGAACCTTTTCAAAACGAATATTAATTCGAGTTATTTACAGTATAAATAGTCCGATTATCGTTACCTTGTTTTACAATTAAATTTAGGTTCACTGCTTTTTTTAAGTCTCTTGATGCTGTGGCGGTAGATATATCTTTAAATGTATTCATGTAGTCTTTTCTTGTAAACGGACTGTTAGAAATTTTGATGAAATATTCAATTCTATCAATATCTTTAAATATGCGATTATTGAAGGTCAAAAGTTCGCTAAGCGCTTCATTAATTACCCCGAGCATATATTCAATAAACAAAGTTGATTTTCCAGATTTATCACTTTGAGCTAAAGCCTTGTAATAATCATTTTGTGTTTTATTTATGAGCGTTTCAAACGGTAGAAATTCAAAAACAGGGTATTTTTCCATTAAGATTACGGTCTGCCATAATCTACCCATTCTTCCATTTCCATCCATAAAAGGATGAATAAATTCCATTTCATAATGGAAAACACAACTTTTAATTAAAATTATTTCATCAGAATTTTTTAAAAAGGTAAATAAATCTTTCATTAAATAGGGTACATTTTCAAAGGGAGGAGCTATGTGTGCAACTTTGTTACCTTGTATAATTCCGACACTTTTATTTCTATATTTTCCTGGATTCTCTATTAACCCATCCATCATTATTTTATGAGCCTTTAAAAATGATTTCTCATCACTTGCTTTAAAATTTTCTAAGTCGTTATAGACTTTAATTGCATTCAAAACTTCAACAATGTCTTTTTCTGGTCCAACAATTCGTTTGTTTTCTATCAATGCTGTTATCTGTTCTTCAGAAAGAGTATTTCCCTCAATTTGCAAGGAAGAATGTATAGTTTTAATTTTATTTTGTTTCCGTAAAGTTGGCGATTGTTTATTCAAATAGTTGGCATTTACCTCTCCAATTTTTTCTGAAATCGAAGTGATTAATTTTAAAATATTTTTGGTAATCTCATACGGAGGATTCATGATGCTATCATTTGATACTATCAAAGTTACTAAATTTTTGATAGTTCTTCAATTTCTGTTAAGTAATAATTCGAACTCTAAGCAAACGACAACAATTTAAGTTTTCTCATTTATTGAGATTTTTCCAGACCATTTTTTAGATGGATTTTCAATTAATTTCCAGTAAATAAATGATCCTAATATTGAAAGAATCAGTGCAGCTAATACGATTAAAATTTTAGTAAAAAAATCGTTAGCATATCTTCCGAAAAAATATATAAAAGTGCCTCCAATTAAACCATGAATCAAGTACAAAGAATAAGAAATTTTGCCCAACCAATTGAATAATTTTTTATCTGTATTGAAGAATGCAATTACTCCAACGGTTAGCAACGATATTACAGCAATGCCAATTCCGTTGATGTAGAAAGTTATAATTGAACATGCAATTATGCCAATTACACCCAACATTTTGTCAATTTTAAGTTTCAGTATTAAAAAAAGCAAAATTCCTTGAGAGAATATAGCGCCATAGTGAAAAACCAATCTATGATCATCAATAATTAATGTAGATAAAGCCAATATTATTGGGACCATGAATATCAATATTTGATTATTAATTTTCATTAAGGGATACAGCAAGGCAATCAAAATATAAAACTGCATTTCAATGGCCAACGTCCAAAAAATAGGATTGTACCATTCGTAATTAAAGAAAGAAACGGTATAAAATAAATGATGAAAAAGTCTGGTTAAATCAAGGTCGAAAACTGTATTATTTTTAAGGCTAAAAACGAATGCAACTAAAAGAATAAATATTATTGAAACCAAATATGGAATTTCAATTCTTATCCATCTTTTAGAAATAAATTTATGAAACTGATTTAATTTAAAGTTTTTTTTATTGAGCGAGAGAGGTATTACAAATCCAGTAATTATAAAAAAAATGAAGACTCCTAAGGTTCCTTGTTCTCCAACTTCACGAATTGTACTTTCTGTTGGAAATAAATCGCCCCAAGGACCAGAAAAATTAGTGAAATGATAAACACACACCATCAAAGCCGCTATTCCTCGTAACATATTTATGGAAGGATAGTATTGTTTATTGATTTGGGTTACCATTATTAAACTTTATTATTTTCGCTTGAGTTTCTTTTTTGAAATATTTTCATCCAATTTTTTAACTCGACGTTCTAATTTTTTTATATCTTCTTCTAAAGGTAATTCTTCCTCTTTCGAGTCGTCATTTTGTGCCATGAGATAGCAAGCGTATCTTGTAAGCATTATGTCATCAACTCGACGCTTGCCACCTTTACCTAATTCTATCATTTTGTTGACGTCAACAAAATGATCCGAGACCGCTTCTTTTGTGGCTTCGCAACTTTCCTTGGCCTTATTAATTGCGTTGGTAAAATTTCGCCAATCTGAATAACCTAATAGTTCTTGTAATTCTCTAGCCAACCAATATTCTATATCATCTTGTTCATAAGCATAATCTTCAAAACGCTTATTTAATTTAGAAACTGTAATTTTTTCCATTAATTCTTTTATAATTAAATAGTCCACCGGTCATTAACCAAGCCTACCAAAATAAATTTACCCTCTGATTTTTTAAGGTAAACTCGCAATGATTGCCAATCCATTCCTTCATATTTTGGATTGAACATTGGATAATAATACTCTACAAACTGCGCTTCTGGAAAGAAATTTTTGGTATTGTCTAGCGAATTGCCTCGGCCCATTGCTTTGTTTACATTTACACTCGGCGCTTTGCTGAATTTGGTTTCTATAATGTAAGTAGTAAGATATTTTGGTGGCGACATGCGTATTTCTGCTCCACTTCCATCTGTTGTACCCCAAACGAGTTCCATGTTCTCATTATCGAAATTTGCGAAGTCTAAATTTTGAAATTTCGAAGAATCAATGTAAGCATAAGGTGAAAAAATTATCTTTCTATCTTTAATATTTGCTGTACCCACAAATTTTTTCTCTAACTCTTTAGTTTCCTTATTTTCAATTAAAAACAAAATGCTATCTGCAACAGCTCTCAATTCAGCATTTTCAGAAAATTGATAGTCAACATTGTATTCAAAATCACTGTTATCTTCTTTTATGGGAACGTTATTTTCTTCTGTTTTTGGTTGACAGGCGCAAAAAATTCCCAAAGAGATTACAGCCAAAACTATCTTTTTAAATTCCATAAATTTTTATTTATTTTAACCGATCTATTAATCCTGATTTCGTTTTTTTACCATTGTCAATATGGTTGCCAACGCTACAGTTTCTCCGGTTTCGTCGTACACATCAACTAAGAATTTTACTATGCCTTTTGCAATATCGTCTTCCGACTTTTTTTCTTGGTCTATTTTTTCTTTTACCGTAAATCTCACACCAATCGTCGCACCCGGATAAACGGGTTTTGTAAATCTTGCTTCGTCAATTCCGTAATTTAACAAGACTGGTCCTTTTTTCGGATCTACAAACAATCCTGCTGCTTTGGAAAGTATAAAATAACCATGTGCCACTCTTTGCTCGAAAATTGTTCCCTCAAGCGAAGTTTCATCCATGTGTGCATAGAAATTATCTCCTGAGACATTTGCAAAATTTACAATATCCGAAACTGTAACTGTATGTTTGTGTGTAAATACGGTATCGCCAATATTCAATTCTTCAAAATGCTGTCTAAAAGTATGAGGATTGGCTTCCGGCATTGCTGCTCCAACTTGAAATTGTTGGGTAATTTCTGTAATCATTGATGGATGACCTTGGATTGCTGTTCGTTGCAAATAATGTAAAATTCCTCTTTTTCCACCCATTTCTTCACAGCCACCAGCTCTTCCCGGTCCGCCGTGAGTTAAAAGTGGCATTGGCGAACCATGACCAGTACTTTCCTTCGCACTCGTTGCATCTAACACTAAAATTCTTCCGTGCATGCTTGCTGCTCCCAGAACGTATTCCTTAGCTTCTTTTTTATCCGGCGTAACAATCGATGAAACCAATGAGCCTTTACCCATTTTGGCCAATTCTATAGCTTCATCCATATTTTTATAAGGCATCACTGTCGATACTGGACCAAAAGCTTCTACTTCATGAACATCTGTTTTATTAAATGGATCGTTGTTCACAAACAATATTGGAGAGAAAAAAGCTCCTTTTTGCTTGTCGCCTCCTTGTATTTCGAAGTTCTCCAAATCACCATAAACAATCTCTTGACTTTTTGAAAGCAATTCAACACTTTCCCGAACTCTATCAACTTGCGTGCGATTTGCCAAAGCTCCCATGCGGACACCTTCAATTGATGGATCACCAATTACTGTAGAAGCAAGCCTTGCAGAGATTGCTTTTTGAACTTCATCCACCAAATTTTCGGGTACAATTATCCTTCGAACGGCCGTACATTTTTGTCCGGCTTTTACCGTAATTTCTTTGGTTGTTTCTTTAATAAATAAATCGAATTCTTCTGTTCCTGGTGTTGCTTTTTCTCCTAGTACAGTCGCGTTTAGTGAATCTGCCTCTAGGTTAAAACTTACGCTATTTTCTACAATTTGTGGTAAAGATTTTAGTTTTTTCCCTGTCAAGGCTGATCCAGTGAAAGTCACCATATCGTTCGAACTCAAATTGTCCAATATCCCTCGTCCTAAACCAACCACAAGCTGCAAAGATCCTTCAGGTAAAATTTTAGAGGCGATTATATCTCTCACCATTATTTCGGTAAGAAATGATGTATATTCAGAAGGTTTCACAATACAGGGAACTCCCGCCATGAGATTGACAGCAATTTTCTCCAGCATTCCCCAAATAGGAAAATTAAATGCGTTTATGTGAATTGCCACACCTTCTTTGGGAACCATGATGTGGTGTCCGATAAATGTTCCGTTTTTTGACAAAGCAGCTGCCGTTCCATCTACGTAATAGGGCAAATCTGGAAATTGTTTTCTTAAAGATGCGTTAGCGAATAAGTTACCTATTCCTCCTTCAATATCAATCCAAGAATCTACTTTTGTGGCACCAGTCCATGCGCTTACTTTATAATATTCTGCTTTTTTTTCCATGAGAAAGAGCGCCAGTGCTTTGAGCATTCTACCTCGTTCTTGAAAAGTCATTTTTCTCAATTTAGCACCACCGTTTTTCACGGCATATTCCATCATTGCTTTATAATCAAGTCCCGAACTTGAAACTTGACCAATTATATCGCCGTTTATAGCATTGTATATTGTTGTCTCAGGTTTGTCTCCCGACACCCATTCTCCTAGAGCGTAATTTTGAAAATCTTTCATCGTTTTTATAAAAAAGTTTTTAAAGATAAAAATAACAAAGGAATATATCTTCAGTTAAATACTTACATTTGATTTATGAAAACCATTATTCTATACGGACTTGTAATTCTGTTCTTTGTCGCAGGGATATTTCATTTTATTACTCCAAATTTTTATAAGGGAGTTATGCCAAGTGTATTTCCGAATAAGCCATTTTTTATAATGATGAGTGGGATTGTTGAAATTTTACTTGCTATTTTCTTAATATTTGAGAAAACTCGTGCCAGAGCAGCGTTGTTTACCTTTGTTTTATTGGTTTTATTCTTAATTACCGTACATGGCATTAAAACCATGGAATTATATCAAGATTATGATAAAAGTGCAACTCAGTTCTGGTTGAATTTAATTCGCATTCCCATTCAATTTTTGTTGCTTTATGCTTGCTTGATTTTTATCAATCAACCAAAATTAGATGAAACAAATTGATGATTATGGCAGGGTAATTTAAATCATTAATACATAGCTTATTTACAATGATTGGTTTGCCAGACAGAATAAATAATTCGAGTTACATTATCCTTATATTTGATGCATGACATTGGAAATTTTAAGCAGAGATTATTTTGAAGCGTATAAATCACAACTTAAAATTAATATTGATTCTGCTTTCCAAAGTCTTAAAAATAAGCCAGTAGATTTAGAATCGTTTAACTTTTATCTTGCATCCTACATACATTTAGTGTTTGTAAATATTCATCCATTTGTAGATGGAAACGGCAGAGTAGCAAGACTTTTAGAGAAGTGGTTTTTGGCTAAGAGGCTGGGAGACAATGCTTGGTGTATAACATCAGAAAAAAATTATTGGGATAATAAACCCAATTATTACAAAAATTTACAAATCGGCGCCAATTATTATGAAGTAAAGTACGAACAGAGTATTCCTTTTTTGATAATGTTAACGGATTCTTTAAGAGCTTAAAAAATGAAAGAAAATATTGAAAAATACACCAATGACTTAATCCACGAATCATCACCTTATCTTTTACAACATGCCCACAATCCCGTAAATTGGATTGCGTGGAGCGATGATCTTTTTGAAAACGCGAAAAGCGAAGATAAATTAATTTTGGTTAGCGTAGGATATTCTGCTTGTCATTGGTGTCATGTGATGGAACACGAATCTTTTGAAGATGAAGAAGTTGCTGCAATTATGAATAAATTTTTTATCTGCGTAAAAGTAGATAGAGAAGAAAGACCAGATATCGACCAAGTTTACATGACGGCGGTTCAGCTTATGACCCAACAAGGTGGTTGGCCATTAAACTGCATTACACTTCCCGATGGTAGAGCAATTTATGGTGGAACTTATTTCCAAAAAGAACAATGGATGCAAGTTCTAAAATCTTTAGAAGCTACTTACCGACAAGACAAAGACAAAGTTATAGAATACGCCGAAAAATTGCATGAGGGAATTGTTACAAGCAGCATTGTGCGAGATAACTTTTTATCAGAAAATGAAAGCACGCAATCACTGAATGCTGATCTGCAAGAGTTGGTTCAACGTTGGGCGAAAAACTTTGATTCAGTTGAAGGTGGACCGAGCAGAGCGCCCAAGTTTATGTTGCCGAATAATTATTCTTTTTTATTGAAATATGGAAAAGAAAACAACAATGATAAAGTTCTCAATCACGTAAAACTGACTTTGGATAAAATGGCTCGTGGAGGAATTTACGATCAAATTGGTGGTGGATTTTCAAGATATTCGGTGGATATGCTTTGGAAAGTGCCCCACTTCGAAAAAATGCTTTACGACAATGCCCAATTGATTCAACTTTACAGCGAAGCTTATGAATTTTTTCCGAACCGAGAATTTAAATTTTTAGTTTACCAAACAATTTCTTGGCTTCAAAAAGAAATGCTAAGAAAAGACGGTTTGTTTTACAGCGCTTACGATGCCGATTCTGAAGGAGTAGAAGGTAAGTTTTATGTTTGGAAACTGGCTGAGATTAAAACAATTTTACAAGAAGATTTTGAGTTTGCTACAGAATACTTTGATTTCTCTCAGAAAGCGCAGTGGGAAGGAAATATAATTCTTTTGCGAAAAAACAATGATGGCTTTTTAAAACAAAAATTCGGACTTACTGACGATGAGTTGACTTTAAAAATAGCCAAAGTCTGCGAATTATTGTACAACGAACGCAAAACAAGAATTTGGCCCGGATTGGATAATAAATGTCTGACCTCTTGGAATGCCATGACAGTTTGCGGATTAGTGCACGCAGCACAAGTTTTCGAGGAAGAAGAATTTAAATTATTGGCAAGGAAAAATCTCAGAGCCATTCTTGCGAAGGCTAAGAAAGATGGAAATTTATTTAGAAATCTGACAGGTGAAGAGCCTAAAATTCATGCTTTTCTAGAAGATTATGCGCATTTAATTCAAGCATGTATCGCATATTATTCCATAGATTTTGAAATAGAATATTTACTAGAAGCAAAAAACTTAATGGAATCTTGTATAGATAAATTTTCGGGTGATGAATCTCTGTTTTATTTCACGGAAAAATCCACAAAAATGATTGTAAGACAAATGGAAGTGCACGACAATGTGATTCCGGCATCCAATAGCGTAATGGCGAATAATCTATACGTTTTAGGTCAATATTTCGAGTTGGAAGATTGGAGAAATCGCGCTAAAAATATGTTGCAATCTGTGAAAGTAGGAATGGTACAATATGGCAGTTCTTATTCTAATTGGGCAATGTTGGCATTAAACTTCACACAAACAACCCACAAGGCAGTAATTGTTGGCGAAAATCATTTGGAACTTGCAAGAAGTTTAGCGCAAAACAAAAATTATAAAGGATTAATCGTTTCTGGAAATGAAGCAAATGCCCTAATTTCTAAAGATAAAATCGCAGCAAATAAAACATTGATATACTTGTGTGATGATAAATCTTGCAAAGCTCCGGTGGAGAGTTTAGAGGAAATTAATATTCATCTTGACAATTAGAAATTCTGTTCTTTCAATACGACTTTCGCTTGCCACCCTCCTTAATCCTCCCTCGAGGGAGGAGCTTGAAATACGATTTTCTCCTCCTTTGAGGGAGGGCAGGGAGGGTGGTTACGATGAACTTTTTTATGACGAATATTATTTGAAAATAAAAAACTCTAGAGTTTGGAGGAAATTAATATTCATCTTGACAATTAGAAATTCTGTTCTT
>JBBSUQ010000086.1:0-13780 GCA_038234235.1 Flavobacteriales bacterium | reverse complement strand
CTTGCTCCAGTTCTCCCAAGCTTATTGAAAATGCCTGTTTTTTATTCTCAGCCAGTATTTTTTCTTCCTGAAGTTTCTCAATTTTTTGTTCGTCAGAATTGCTGCTTTTTGTTTCGTTTTGAATTTCTGTATTCAATTTAGAAATGTAGACATCCAATTTTGTAATGTCTTTTTTCAAATCTTGTACTGATTTTGGATTTAACGATTCTATATTCTCATTTTCAAATCCACTTTCTTTTTTAATATCTTCAATACTTTTTGCCGCTAAAATATTTTCTGGATTATTTAATGCTTCAATCTTCGAGGTTTGTTTAGAAATTATTTCTTCAAGAACTATTTTCTTTGCTTTCTGCTCATCTGTAGTTGGAGAATTTAATTTAGCGTTTTCTTTTTCTAGTTTCGATTTTAAACCAGTTTCCAAAGCCAATTCTTCTTTAATATCTCCTTTTTGTTTTGCGCTTGCTATTTTTGAAGCATAATTTTTATCCAAATTAGAAATGATTGCCTCTTGCTCTGTTTCCCCAACTAAAATCTCAATCCTTTTTTCAGTTCTGGTAACAATTTTCGTTTCTATTTCAGTTTTTAATTCAATTAACGAGGAAATTTCTTGTGTTTTTTCAGGTGTAGAATTTAGATCTTTTTCCAATTGCGCAATTCTTTTTTCTACTAAGATAGATAATTCTTTGTCATTTCTAATCAGTTCTTTAAGTTTGTCACTTTCAGAAAGTGCATTTGTATTGAGTAAATCATTTTCTTTTGAAGTATAATTCGGATTCAAATTTTCAATCAGCGCTTTCGTTGAAATATCTGTTGTAATATTTGATGTGACTTGGGTAGAATTAATTCTTTTTTCTTCCTTATTGTCTTCAATTAATTGCTTTGTGATCTCTAGTTCTCTTTGATATTGATTATTATCAGGATTGGCGCTTAATTTATTTTCAATATCAATTTGGTTCTTTTCAAGAAATACAATATTTTGATCCAACAATTCATCAGTCTTCTCCTTTTTCTGAGAATCGTTCAATAGCACGTCAGCTTCAATATTTTCCTTAGCAATTTCAAAATTCGAATTCACCTTTTTCTGAATACTTGTTGAGTTTATTTCCGCAATATCAACTGTAGTTTGTTGCACTAAGTTTTTTACATCTATTTCAAGTTCAGCTTTTGTGTCTTCGAGAATTTTAATTTTTTGAATATCTTTCGGATCAGTTGAATTGCTGTTGGCATTGTTAATATTCATATTAATTTCTGCCAAATATTCAGTTTTTAAAAATAATTCTTCTGCTTTTTTCTCTTGAGAGTTTGAATTTGGATTGTTTTTTATAGCTGCTAGTTTTTCTTCATATTTCGGGAATATAGATTCAAGAACTTCTTTTTTAGTAGTTGTTTCAGAGGTATTGTTAGTGATTTGAGAATTACTAGCGATCAATTGTTCTTTTTCATCAATGGAATTTTCAAGATTTAATCTTATGTTTTCAAGATTTTCTTTTCTTTTTAATGAGCCTTCGTTCGGGCCTTCTGATGTGATTATGGTTTCAACTTTCTTGATTTCCGATCTCACATTGGTTAAAAATTCTTTCTCTGCATTTAATTTCTGTTCTGTTTTTTGTGTACTGGTTAAAGTTGTATTCTTATTAATTGCAGCAATTTTGTCATTAAATGTTCCATCAATACTTTTGCGCGTTTCTTGTTCTGTCTCAATTTTGGTTATTTCTGGGTTTGTAGTTTGTGATTCTTTAATCTGTTCCGCGTTAATTACCGATTTCACATTTTTCACTTCATTTAATTTGTTTTTTAAATCTTGATTATTCGGATTTAACAACAATTCTTTTTCTATATTTTTTTGTTCAAGATCTAACTTTTGAATTGACTCTTCTTTAAGATTTTTAAATAATGTAATTTTCTCTTCATTTTTAAGCCTCAAATCAGATTCTAATAATTCTTTTCCTTTTTCAAAATCTGTGCGAATGGTATTTGTGTTTACTGAACTCGCTATGTCTGTGTTATTATTTAACTCCGTTTTTCTGTCTTCAATTTCCGCCGAATATTCTGAAATCATATTTTCTAATAGAGATATTTCAGCAACCAAACTTTTATTTTTTGTATCACTTTCTAATGTAGAATTCGCAGCAATCAATTGTTTTTTTAAATCGATCAATAATTTTTCTTCTAAACGTAAAACCTCTACTTGCTTCTCTTTTTTATCGAGCTCTTTGTTATTTTCTATTTTACTTTTCTGTTCGCTAAATAGAGGAAAATCACGTTCTAATAAATCATTTTGCGTAAGATTTACAACTTCGTTAGTACCGGCTGAAGTATTGTTTTGCTCATTTACTTTTATTTTCTCTTCAATTTTTTCTTTTTGAACTTTTAGTGCATCTCTTTCTTTAATGGCTGCCGAATTATTTGGATCTCTAGTGATTTCTTGTTCTATTTTTTCTATTTCATTTTCTAAATTTCTTTTGTTGTCATTGTCCAATTTAGAGAGCAAATTACTTTTCTCTAATCTGCTCAAGTTGTTATTATTTTCAATCTGAGCACGCTCTTGTTGGTAATTGTTGTACGTTTTACTTTGAGAGACTACTTCATTCAATAAGGCATTTACTTTTGCCAATTCTTCTAAAACATACTTATTTAAGGTGTTAGAATTTGTGCTATTGCTCTCAGTAAAGGCTTTTTTCACTTCACTCTCTACCAAATTATTGTTAGTTTTATTGTTACCCGCTTTAGATATCAATGACAATTCACTAGATTGTTGTGCTCTCGTGTTCTGTTTGTTTTGAAGTTTTTTTTGTAAAAAAGAAATCTGTTCGTCCGTCAAATTCAATTCTTCTTTTTTACCATCAATTTCTTTTTGAATACTTTCTTGTTCTTTCTTTTTAGCATTGCTTAAAGATCCTTCTAAAGTAGAAATTTGAGCCCTAATCTTATTCTTTTGTTCTTGATATTGTTCAATTTCTCTAGATATTTTTGAAATTTCGGTTTCTGTTGCTTGAAGTGCCAAAGCATATTTCTCAGTCTGATTTTCGCCTTCTGCTTCTAAAACTGTTTTTAAAAATGTCTTATTTTCTTTTAATAAATCTATGGCTTTTTCATCTTCACCAGAAGCAACAAGTGTGGCATATTTTTGCTCAATAGCTTTCAATCTTTCAACATTTCCGCCTTCATTTTTAATGGGTTTTAAGCTGTCAGCTATTGCTAACATTTTTTTACTCTGTCCAACAAGTTCTTGTTGTTGATCAATCAATACTTTTGCTTGTAAAAGCAGATTTTGTTTCTCTGAGTTATTGTTAGCCTTGTTTGCAAGATTGGTGAGTTCCTTAATTTTTTTATTTAATTCTAAATTTTTGTCATTGTTTTCTAATACTTGTGTCAACAATCCTTGTTCAAATATTAATTCAGAATTCTCAGATATCGCAAGTGTCGCTTCTTTAGATTTGAGTAAATCGCTTATTTCTGAAAGGTTTAATTTATCAAGTCCCAACTCAGCCAATTCTGTATTCACTGCATTAGCATTTTTAATTTTATTTAAATCAAAATCTTGAACATTAACATTTAATTCCGACTTGTTTTTAAATACTTGTGCAATTATGCTTTGGGCGTTTTCAACCTCTTGATCAAACATGTCAATTATTCTTATGGATTCACCTTGATCTGTCTTTTCATGCACAATTGCTTGCTTAAGTGGTTTAAAAACTTTTAAAAACGGAATACTCACAACAGCTTTATAAATGTTCCCACTGCCGTTAACTTGCATGATATATTCATATTTTCCGCCTTTCGGAAAAGTCAATAAATACGATTTTTTATCATCCGAATTAAATTTTCCAATCTCTAAACCGCTTGCATAGTCTATTATTGTAATATTAATAGAAGCTCCAGGCTCAACCTGCGATTTAAAATCTCCCTTAACTATGGCAAGCTGCGTCGGCACGCGATCAACCAACACTCGATACACATAAAGTTTATTATCTGTACTTTGTCTTGCTGATGCGAAATAGGCGTTTTCTTCATCCGCATCAACCATATAGAAAATATCGTCGTCCGGAGATGAAACTGCGAAATCCATATTTTCAGGTTGCTCAAAGCGGTTTTCACCTTCATTGTATCTTGCTCTAAAGACATCATAACCACCCATAGAATTGTGACCCTTTGAACTGAAATATAAATATTTGCCCTTGGAATCCATGAAGGCATAATTTTCATCAAAATTAGTATTAATATACCCAGCAACTTTTTGTGGATCACCCCACGCACCGCCAGGAATTCTTCTACGGATGTATATATCTAAACCACTGCCCTCCGATTCACCGTAACTGGCATAAAATATTTGCTGAGCACCCGATGGGAAGTAAACTAAAGGAACGTGGTCTTTTTTCTTATCAATTTTGGACTGGAAATCAGTAGTTACTAAAATTTGCCCACCAATTTTATCTAGTTTATATAGATCATAAAATTTCGCTTCGTCGATTTCAGTTTTATTTATTACAATGATATCGGTTATAGTTGTCATTAATTTTTTACCATTCTGGCAAGTTTCTATCTGCCGTTCAGTCTGTAAATCACTCCGAGCTTTACTTCCCGCCTTTTGTAAATAAGTCGTATATTCTTTAATGGCATCATTGAATTGAAAATTAAATTGGTAAGCCTTGCCTAAATAATAATAAGCCAAAGGATCAATGTTGGCATCGGTTATTGCGAAATTCAGGTATTTTATTGCTTCTTGTTTTTTACTCGAGTTGTAAAGTAAGCAAGTTCCATATTTAAAATTATATTCTGTAGATCGAGGATTAATGGCTAGCAAACGTAAGAACAAAGGACTTGCTTCGACAAACTGTTCACTTAAAAATAGTTTATCTGCCTTCTCTTTTAATTCTAGCTCACTTTGCGCATCAAGCGAAAATGAAATAAAAAAAATGAAAAGTAAATATATCGTATATTTTAACGTCTTCACACTTATAGACTACCCTAGTTTTTTCATAATTAATATTACACCCTGTTGTTACGCCTTTCTATTAAAAAGGTTCATTTTACTCTCTTTACCTGCAATTAATCTCCTTATGTTTTTTTCGTGAGAATATATAACAAGAACGGAAAGAAGAATAGAAAATATGGTTAAGTACAAATTGTTATTCTTAAAAATAAACTCAATTGAAATAGGAAAACAAATAGCTGCTATAATGGCACCTAAACTAACATAATTGGTTGTTAAAAAAATGACCAAAAACACAAATACGCAAATACCTGCCGTTTCGGGATGCAACCCAATAATGACTCCTAAGGAAGTCGCGACACCTTTTCCTCCGTTAAATTGAGCAAAAATTGGAAAAACATGACCAATTACTGCAAGCATAGCACTAACCAATTGAATATTTACCAGATGATAATCATGCCACGGGTATGATAGAATAAGATAAGGTAAAAAACTAGCGAAAAATCCTTTCAGAATGTCTATGCATAATACAATTATTCCTGCTTTTTTACCGAGCAACCTAAAAGTATTTGTAGCACCAGCATTTTTACTTCCATGCTCACGGATATCCAGTCCATGGTACTTTTTGCCAATCCATACTGCTGAAGGTATAGATCCTAAAAGATAAGCTATTGTGCCAAAAATCAAAAAATTCATCATCCTATTCTACTCCAAAAAATCTTAAGAATTTTGATAGATATATTCTATTATTTACCACCTCGTAACTAAAATTTTTAGTTTTACGCTTATCATCTTTTATGTCAGCCAGTGCGGTATTTAATTCGCCATCTCCACTTAATATTTTCATATCACCGTCTTTTTTAATCATTGTGTAGTCAAAATAATAATCTAAACCAGCGGGTAAGTTAAACCAAATACCAAATTTATCAGACTGAGCGCCAGAATATGTTTGTTGGAAAAATGCTTTTATAGGCACTTGTTTCATTATCGGTTTCTCAAAGAAATTTACCAAATATGCATTGTCAGTTTCAGTTATTAAACCTCTTTCTTGAAAATTGGGGCTGTTAAATGAAATAAGTTTTAAACCTGTAACAATAAAAGCTGTTTCTAAACTTGACGGTAATTTTTTCACTTCTCCTTTAATTGTGAAATCTGATTTGAGTTTATCAGAAGCTTCACGACTCACCCATTGCGTTACAGCCAAATCTAATGATGTTCCTTCAAACTGTAAAGGTTTAACACCTTCAAGTTTATTTATTCTGTCAGCTGCATCTTCCATGGCTTTCTTATCAATTGAGATATTAAACCTTGCTGTAATATTCATTTCGGTTTTACCAGTTGCTTCGTTATAATTTACATAACCCACAGCATCTACCGGCGCATCACCATAATCCATTCCTAAATTAATTACTCCTTCGCCGTTAAGCGAACAGCTTTCTGTATGCAAAGCAAGAAAATTTCCTGGTTCATTTCTGTTGAGTAATTTTTCTTTAGACCCTATTTGAAATTCTTTGGCATCCATGCTGTATTGCAAAAATCCATTTGCCGTAATTGAGACAATGTCTTCCTTACTTTCTAAAGAAGACAAGAAAGTTGGATACAATCTTATACTATCTGAGGTGCGTGAGTCATGCCACACAATTCCGGCTGAGATAGCAGTTCCCTCTAAATTTTTCATCGCACTACTAACCGGAATCTGTATGTTTTTCGGATCAATAGGCGCTGAGAACGCTAGCCAGTTTTTTTGAAACGAACTACAGTCATGATTAATTCTAGTTGCTCCGTTGAAATAAATTTCTGGGGATGCAGCCTTTATTAGAACTTTACCATAGTAATCAAAGTGTTTACTAAGTTTAAAACCGGCATCGGCCACAACACTTCCAGTTGCCACAGTTTGAAAGCTTGAATCCACATAAATTTTATCCATTTTCACAAGAAACTTTGTGCTATCTGAATCGTAATAGGGAAATTCGCCCGAACCTGAAAACGCCCTTCTTCCGGTAATTTCTAAATTAGAGTTTATAAATTTGTGATATTTTGTAATATAATTTGCAACAATTTTTGCATTTAAAAAAGGATCCATTTTAGCTTTTTTACGAATGGTAACTAACATACTGTCAGGAAAAATTCTAGCATCAGCAATGTCTAAATATTCTACTTTGGAGCAGTAAATGGTTTTTTCTTTTAAGCTGATGTTTGCTTTTGGAGCTTTAAACTGCAAACCATCTTGGCTAGGATTCATAGAGAAAAAATTAGGGCCTTTTAAATCTAAATCACTATTTATACTTATGTCTTTTTCTCCTGATGATTGAAATTCAATTTCCTCTTGATCCATATCCCAAGAAAACTGATCCATTTTACAATAATATTGATTTACTGGAAAAACAACTGAGTCTTTTCCTCCGTTTGATTTAAAATCACCTTTCCTATCTTTAAATGAAATGTGAGTATTTAAATTTTTACTATCTACCAATAATGAATTTTCCCCTTCTTCGGGATAATTGTTTTTTAAATTAAAATTTGCCGTATCGGCATCTATGTCCCACCTTTTAAATTTATAATTTTTCGATGTAGTTGAAGCTGTGTTAAAAGTCATTAAGCCATTTCCTGTCATTCCATCAGGTTTAATTATGGCCGTTCCTCTCAGTTTGGCCTCGCCACCAAAGTAAGTTAAATCGTTTTTTGGAGTAGAGGCAGCTTTAAGAGTGTTGGATTTTGGAATATAAGTTACCAAAATTTCCTCACCTCTCACATCAGGAAATTGCACTCCTTTTTCTACTGCATTGTTTACAAACGATGCAAATCCTAAAGTAGAATCTGGCAAAAAGACAAATTTTGGACTTTTAGAAACCGATGCCACAAAATTAATTGTTCCTGCTCCTTGCAAACCACTATTAGATAGAATTATAACACTGTCATATTTAGTTTTCGGACCATAAAAATCATAGCCGCCTATTGGTGCCTTAGTAATAAAACCAAATGAATAATCAGGCATTATTCTCAAATCTTGTTTAAATTTTGGAAAAATTCCTGCAGAAGTAAGTTCACCTTTTAAAGTAAATGATTTTTCTTTAAATTGAGTTAAACTGTCTAAAGTAAAAGGTTCTACTGTATAATAAAATCTCGTACTGTCATAAGCTCCTCGATACAAATTTGGATAATTGTAATAAACAAAAGATGGTTTCTTTGATTCTAATACTGGATACACAGGAATTACAACACCTGTATTTTTCGGCTTTATTAATCCACTTCTGTTATCAGGATTATCCACCAATAATTGTCCAGTGATACCATTAATGGTACTTTGCATCGCAATAGATTCTTTGCCATCGTCTTCTCTTAATGGTCTAATTCTAAATAGAGAATTGTCAGTTTTTATAAGATTAATTTTATTGTCGGCATAAACATAATTGCCAGTTAGAACATTAATTTCCATTTTTCCGGAATTTACCCAACCGTGAAAATCAAAATTTCTGTTTTTCTTTAAAACAACTTTTTTATCGTTCGGAAAAACAGTTGTGTTTTGAGGTTCTGAAATCGTTACAAAATCAATTGCTTCCAGTGATAATTCTAATGTTCCCAAATTTAAGATTCCATAATTTTTAATACCTCTACGAACTTCGTTCTGCATCTTATAAAGACTATCAAGAATTGTTAACTGTTTACTATCTTTAATTTCTTGGGCAGAATATTTGTTTAAATCTTTGGGGCGTAAATCTGAAATAAAAATTATATTATCAAAATCTTTTTGTCCTGCTCTTGCCTTAACGAAGTTTTCTAATTTAGGATTTATTTTCACCGTTTGGGCATCAAGGTCATAGTTTATAAACCCAAGACTTGAAAGCTGTAATAGTTGCGATTTTGCTTGTTCAATTGTTTTACCCAGTGCAGATGCGGCTTTCCCTTCTGTCATGGTATTTTCATCGTATTTATAAGCATATTGTGAAAGTGCAACCAACGGATGTTTTGAATCTTGACCTTGCAATTCTTGGTAAAGCCGCCCATCATAATAATTAATAGATTCTAATCTGGCAACACGTTGTTCTTGGCTAATAAAATCATAAGTCAACATAACATCTTTTGCATCAAATTCCCAGATTATTCTTTGCACATACATATCCACAGCATGGTAAGAATCATTAAATGGAGCCTGACCACCACCAGTTTTTGTCCGAAGTAACTCCACTACTTTCTTTTCAGTACTGTATGTAAATGCGGCAGCACCATGAGAAAGTGAATCTTTATTTTCATTAAAATACAACGAAACTTCACAAGTGTTTGAAGAAATAGATTTTGGGTTAATAATAAATAGTTGAGCTTTGGCTTTAATATAAGGTTTGCCATTTCTCATTACTGTAATTTGAGCCGGAACTTTTGAATCACCTTGACCCACAAAATCGTCACCTTTTAAAGAAAATCCACCTTCGTAGTTCACATCAGGTCTAATATTGACAATTTTTAATCGGCGTTCATAAGAAATAAATTGCGGATAAATTTTATCTTCTTCTCTATTAATTTTGAAGGCATCTTCCGCTAGTTTACCCAGACTAGGTTTTGTAAAATAATTAGAAGTCAACAAAACAGAGTCAATTGTTAATTTACTAGATTTCATTGAAGCATCGTATTTTTTAAAATCTGCATAAACCTTATCTTTTTCAATTCCTACTTTTTCCCAAGTTATTCTGCCATTTTCGCCATCCCATTTTTTTAAAATTGGGTCATACACACCGTTCGTATTATAAATTTTAATACTGTCAATGTAAGGCTTATCTTTCATCTCATCTTTCTTGCTATTTTCTACCCTACAAATAAGGTTTCCATTTTTAAAAACAACAGATGGTTTTGTGTCGTATTTAAAAGTATAAGTTCCGCCTTCAAAATACCAATTAAAATTTGGCGATTCTGATAATCTTCTTTGAGAGAAAAAACCTGCAGAGAATTCTATAAAATCTTCAAATTTTTTGATATTTCTGGCATCCAACATGTTATCTACTGATTCATGCCAAGCATTGTAACTTTCCTTTGATTGTTTTGCTTTCACAAAAGAATAAACACTGAAAACATAATTATAAACTTCTGGGTAAGGTTTTAATTTTTTCACCAACATATTGTTAGCGGTTTCTACCATTTTAATAAAATAATCATTAGGAAAATCTTGAGTTTCAAGTAGCATTAAAGGCAAATCGTCTTTTGCAAACTTTGTGTAGTCACCTTTACCATATTCACTCAGTGATTTCTGGAATTCTTTAACGAATTTTTCTCTGTCATTTGAAAATTCTTGTGCCGAAATATTATAGCTTAAAAGAATAATAGTTAAGCTTGAAAAGAAGTATTTAATCATAATTTTTTATATTTTCTTTAATAATAACGCAGCCCATGTTTCTTTAGTTTCTTGAGAAATGAGCTCTAATCCCACTTCTTTGCAAAATTCCAAAACATCGGAAATATCTGTCTCAAAAAATCCACTAAGAACTATTTTTCCATTGTTTACCAGACATTTGGAATAAGTTGCTATGTGTTTTTTTAGAATATTTTTATTGATGTTAGCTAAAATCAAGCCGAATTTTTTAGTTTCAATTTCATCCAAGTCACCGCAACTATAACTGATATTGGCACAATTGTTACGTTTACCGTTTTCTTCCATATTTATTGCAGACCAAGGCTCAATTTCGACTGCCAGAACATCCTTTGCTCCTAATTTTTCTGCTAAAATTGCCAAAATGCCTGTTCCCGAACCCATATCTAAAACATTTTGGGGCATTTCATTCATTTCTAGCATTATTTTGCTCACCATCCAAGTAGTTTGGTGATGCCCTGTCCCGAAAGACATTTGCGGTTGTATAATTACGTTAAGATCTTTTTGTAAACTTGTATCATGGAATGGTGCCAAAATACTTAGTTGTTCTCCTACAAAAACAGGCTCAAAATTTCTCTCCCATTCTGCATTCCAATTTTGATGCGGAATTTTATTCTTTGTTATGGAAAATGTGAAGTTTTCAGATTCATTGCCCAAAATTGTATTTTCTAATAAAGAATCGCTTTCATAATTATTTTCAGGAATATAAGCTTTAACACCTTCCATCGTTTCTTCAAAGCTTTCAAATCCTATTTCAGAAAGTTGAGCAATGATAATTTCTGAAAATGGAATTTTTGGGCTTACTTTTATATCTAATTCCAAATAATCCATAGGATTTTAAATACTTTTAGCTATTAAAAAAAAATCTTCTGCAATAAGTGATGCTCCCCCAATTAAACCACCATCAACATTCGGGCAAGCAAAAATTTCAAAAGCATTAGCTGGATTACAACTGCCACCATAAAGTATTCTTATTTCTTCAGCAATATCCTTATTGTATCTTTCAGCAATTAAATCACGTATAAATAAATGCATTTCTTCTGCTTGTTGCGGAGAAGCTGTTTTGCCCGTTCCAATTGCCCAAACAGGCTCGTAAGCTATAGTACTCAGTTTAATTTGTTTCGAATCTAAATGAAACAGTGATGCATTTAACTGAAATTCTACAAATTCTTTTTCCTTAGCTTCTTCTCTAATTTCTAGTGGTTCGCCACAGCAAAAAACAAAAGGAATATTTTTTTCTACTGCAGCACTCACCTTTTCTTTTATGAAATCGACACCTTCATAAAAAATTGTCCGTCTTTCTGAATGACCAATTAATAAATTGTCAATTCCCAGTTCTTGCAGTTGTTTTATAGAAATTTCACCCGTAAATGCCCCATTATCTTGAGGGAAAAAATTTTGTGCCCCAATTTGGATTTTTTTGTCACAAATATCCAATCCCGATTTTAAATACACATAAGGTGCGAAAATCAAAAAATCACAGTTTTTAAAATCTTTTGCGTTTTTTTCAAAAGCATGAAATAAATTTGTTGCTTCTTCAAACGAAAGGTTCATTTTCCAATTTCCAGCTATTAATTTTTTACGCATTTATTTGGATATTTTAATGTTTAAACCTTCATATTTAGGAATCATTCTAAAAGGAAATTTCTCCATCACCACCCCATTCTTAATGTATAAGATAGCCGGATTTGATCTCGAAATGGCTTTAAGTTCTATTTCATCATTAACAAATGCCGGAATGTCTAAGTCAAATCGTTCTCTGAATTCATTAATTTCTTCTCGACTTGCATTGCATATCATAACAAACGGAATATTATTTTTCTTACAGCCTTCGAAAATAGATTTAATGTTCTTAATTGTTTTCCAATCTGCAGATTTTAAATCTTTTACTGAAAGAATAACAATATTTGGTGCATTGATAATAAAATCTCTAATATTTATTTCCGACATATTCGGATCCATTATATCCAAAGTATCAACCACTGCATATTCATTAGAAGGATAGGAAATTGTATCGTATTCCTCTGCCGCAACTTCCATATTTTCATTGTATTCTAAACTCTTAACTAAATATCCTGGTTTGACAGCGCCTGATAATTTATCTTTTACGAAAGACAATTCTTTTTCAGGTTTACCAATATCAGAAATTGAAATAAAAGGGCCAAATTGTTCAGTAATTGAAGCAAGTTTTGATGGGCGAATTACCTTGACGATCATGGTATCATATCCATAGTTTAAAGTATCTTCCCAAACTTTAGATGCCATATATTCTTCATTGGTCTTAAAGATTTTTATTTTACCGTTCTTTTTATTTTTATAATACATGTGATTTTCTGAAACACCAGCATCACTATCGTTCATTTTTTCTTTAAGGTTTGAGCCCTTATAATATGGACGGTAATCTTTAATTGGATCATACATTAAAACATAACCAATTATTATAGAACTCACAAAAATTACAAATAAAGACGCGAAACCATAATTACCAAAGAATTTTGAGGGTGATTTTGCAATCCAAATTGCTCCTGTGATACAGAACAATGCAAAGAAAATAGGGAAATACCACCCAAAAACCCAAGATAAAAAGACCACCACCAACATGGAACCTGTAACGAAATACAAATTTTCTTTACCGGTGTTGGGATAAACTCTTCCACAAACTATTAAAATCCAAATCACTAAATAAAGTACAACTAAATCTTTCCACATAGATTCTGTCGGAGTAAGTGACCTGCCTACTGAACCTTTCATCGCATCTCCGAAACAACCACAATCTGTCACACATTGCGGTGATTTCATTTCATCGACAACTATTTCTTTTGAATCTTTCGAGACAATTTTAATATCGGGATTATTTTTTGCTTCTTCTAATTTTATGGTAGCCAATTCTTTTTCGGCAGGATCATTTAACGCAAAAGTATTTCTATCCAAAAACTTGGTACTACTAACACAATTAGCTGTGTGCCAAGTCAAGAATGTGAAGAACACCATCATTAACAACATTAACCAAGCAACAAACCGAGACATTGCTCCAATAATTAACAAAACGCCAAGAAGAATTTCTAAAATGCAAATTACAACACTGAAGAACAAGGCATAATCAATAAAATATTCCATTGAAAAGCTAGGCCAACTCAGCCAACCCTTAATTCTATAAGCCAAAGCTCCGTCTTGAAAGTATTCTTCTAATTTATACGCGAAACCTATAGGATCATTTGCTTTTATGAGACCAGACACAATGAAAAGTCCACCCACTACTACACGCGCAAAAGCACCCATCATTTGGAAACCTTTAAAGGCAACAATTCCTACAATCGACAATAATAATATAGAGAAACCAGTTATTTTTAATGTACTGGCCGACATTTCAAAGGCGGCATGATAGCTCATCACTATCAAAACAATACCTAAAATGTTAAATGCAATTAACAATATATTAATTGGTAGAGAACGACCAATAAAAGGAATTTTAGTTTTCATATATCAATTTG
>JBBSUQ010000085.1:0-13896 GCA_038234235.1 Flavobacteriales bacterium | reverse complement strand
GCAGTTGTAATTTGCTGATATGCATCTAAATATAATTTTTTACAGTTTAATTCAATATCATTTTGTCTTACCATATTGGTTTGAGGTTCTGAATCGACTGAAACAAACACGCCGCCTTGCTCATCATCTGCTATTTGCACATATTTTAACCGCCAGTCTCCAAAATTTGAAGTTTTCCCTTGAGTATTAGCATCTTGATTAACAAATAAATTTGAACCATTTTTCATGTAATGTTCAATTTTATCTACTTGTTGTCGCGCATGTTCATTGTTACTTATCAATAATCTTCCAACTCCAATGTCTTGCAAATTATTCGGACTAAAAGCATCTGAAGGATCAAGCATTGCAAAATAATCATCACTCACAATTGCGTTTATAAGACTTTCACTAAAATAAGCCTCATAGCAAGGCACCATGTTATTATTGTTACCAATTCTATTTTTAGGATCATACGTTCCGTCACCAAACAGCAATAAATTAGAAATTTTCGGACCGGGTAAGGTTGCACCTCTCTCATAAAACATTCTAGCAAAACTTCTTATTGCTGTCGGATCCAAAGTACCTGAACTAAATTCATTATAAATTTGTTGGGTTGTTGCCACATTAACAATCAATCCTTCAGAACGGTGTAAATCAGCCAATCTATTTGCTTGCGCTATAAAACTCGGATGGGTTACAATTACAAAGTCACATTGTGCCATGCCGTGCAAATTTTGATTTGCAACTTTTTCAATAAAAGAAGGTTCAAAAAATGTTTGCATATCCGTAGCTAAAAATTCTCTTAAACTATCGGTTGCTGCAATAAAGGTAAGCGTGGTTCCCGAAAAATTAGAAGGAACTAATCTTGGAAATTGTCTATCTGTAACATCCCAAATTGCAGTGTTTGGATTTGCATTTAATACAGTGAATTCTGTAATATTTCCATTACCAACTGAACTTAAATCTCTAAACGCAAAATTTGTATTGTTAATTTTGAGTGTGCGTCTTGTATTGATTTCAATTTTATCTAAATAAGTTAAAACATCTGGAGCAATTCGATTTACGGTTATTGTAAAAGTTAAATTGGTAGAGGTTGCATTGAAAACGTGGTTATAATTTCCACGACTAAAATCACCTCCCCCTGGTAGACCTGTATCTAATAAATTTACCCCATTTAATGAAGTTTTTAAATTATTACTGCCACCACCATTGGCAGCAAGCGAATAAGCAACAGTTGATGTTGTACCGCTGAGAATATCTGGCACTATAAATGTAAAATTTCTAGTAAGTTCGGTATCAAACAACTCACCATACCACAATTGCCCACCTTTCACAAGATTTACTGCATCAATTTCATGCACATCATAGTAATTATAAGAAGTAGCAGTTTGATTTACGGGTGCAACGACAGGTGCAAGATTTGTAATTTGCATAGAAGGAATAGACGGATCAACACCTACAAAATAATTGGCAAAATCAGAATAGATATTTCTATCTTGTTTAAAATTTGCGCCAGTAGCATACCATCTATGTGCCGACCATGCTTTGAAAAGTATGTAATCATCCCCATCAAAAGTGCCATCAGAAAGTCCGACATACTGAACTGCATTTTGGGCTAAATCATCTGTTCGGAAAGCTGAGTTTAACTCAGGTAATTTTCCATCTGAGTTTCCGAAGACATGAATTGAATATGGATTAATATTATTAACATCAATGCCACAAGATATTAAAAAGGTTTTTGTGAGTTTATAAATTCCTGTTTCGCTTGTTTTTATTCTATACCAATCTCCGGTTGCTAGGTTTGAAACGCTATTAAAATCTTTAACGGCAAAAACTTTATTAATTTTTCCTTCGTTATTTTGGGTAAGTTGAATGTTCGTTACTCTTTTAATTTCATTCCCTACCTTTATATAAGGAAATAAATTAATAGATCTAAATTGATCGTCGCGAGAAAAAGAAGTTGCAATATCGATATCGAGTTCAGTTTTAATTAAAATTCCCAAATGAGTTAAATATTTTAGTTCATAAGGTTGAATATTGGCAGTTTCAAAAGATGTTAATTCGAGACTGTAACGTGTTTTACCATCAATTTTCTCAAGTATACTGATATTAGGTAAATTTCCATTCAGGTCATAATTTTCGATATTTGGAACCTGCAAAACGGCTCCTCCAACTTCTAAATCAATAGGATTTAACCATTTAAAATTATAAACAAGAGATTCAGTCTGACTATATGCCGAGTTAGAAACTCCAAGTAACATATAAATAATGAGGTAAAATATACTATGTTTTTTCAACTTTCGTTATTTTTGTGTAAGTTTTGTTAATTTTGCTTTTGAATTATTTTCAGAAAACTATAAAAAAACGATAGAATTCTTTGAATATTATAAAACGAATGACAATATTTGTAACCCTTAACAATAATTGAACGTAAAGGGTTCTAATTATAGTAAGATTTTTACGAGAGATTTTTATAAATGAAAAGTATAAAACACATAATTATAAGACTTGGTATTTGTTTGGGTTTTTTCAGCATAGTGAATATTGCTTATGCTCAAGACCCGACATTTACACAGTTCTACGCGAACCCGCTGTATCTTAATCCGGCATTTGCTGGCACACACGGTTGTCCAAGGTTTGCCTTAAACTACAGAAACGAATGGCCAAATTTGTCAGGTAACTATGTTACTTACAGCGCGTCATACGATCAGTATTTTAAAAATATTAATGGTGGTTTTGGTATTTTGGCTACACATGACCAACAAGGTAAAGGAACAATTAATACTTCAATGCTTGGTTTAATATATTCTTATCACTTAAAAGTTAATAAGAAATTTACCATGCTTTTTGGAGCAAGAGCTGCTTGGTACCAAAAATTCTTAGATTGGGATAAACTTACTTTTGGAGATATGATTGATCCAAGAAGAGGTTTTATTTATCAAACTGGCGATGTGCCAAGAGGTGGACAAAGAGGATTTTTTGATGCTTCAGCAGGATTTGTTGGTTTCTCTAAACATTTTTTCTTTGGTGGAGCTGTTCATCATTTAAACAAGCCAAATGAATCTGTTATTATTGGAAATTCTCCAATGCCAATGAGATTTACGGGGCACATGGGTGCTGAAATACCTTTGGGAACAAGGTCAAAATACGACAATACTACTTCTATAATGCCAAATATCATTTATCAATATCAAAATGGTTTTCAAGAGTTGAGCATTGGTACATATATTAAATATGGTTCTTTTAATGCAGGTGCATGGTTTAGAAACAGAGATGCTTTTATCTTGGCGATTGGTATTAATACTGGTACTTTTAAAGTAGGATACAGTTATGATGTAACGGTTTCAAAATTAAACAACGGAGTTTCTGGAGGTTCTCATGAAGTTTCATTGGGCTTAAACTTAAGTTGTAAAGTAAAATCTCCGACGTTCAGAACAATATCTTGTCCGTCGTTTTAAGATATTTAAAATATTCACTTCATTTTTAATAGTTTATTTGAGGTGATTTTTTGGTTTGTTTTGCTGAAAGGCTGTCCCTCAAGACAGCCTTTTTTAATTATCAACAGTCATTACTTTTCCGTAGTATAGACCAATTCACCTTTAATAAAAGTATAATTTGCGAAATTCTCATGAAAGATGCCGTCTTCAGCTATTGGTTTGTTTAAAATTATAAATGTTGCATCTTTTCCTTTTTCTAGACTTCCTAACGAATTTTCTTGAAAACTTGCAAACGCAGGCCAAATTGTCATTGCCTTTAAACAATCTTCCAAAGACATGGCTTCTTTCATTAAAAAACCGTTGGTGGGTTCGTTTTCTTTATTTTTTCTGAAAACTGCAGCATGAATTGTCAAAAACGGATTAATATTTTCTACTGGGAAATCTGTCCCGAAAGCTACCATTCCAAACTGCTCTAACAAAGATTTATAAGCATAAGCTCCTACCAATCTTTCTTTGCCTAATCTGTCTTCCGCCCAACGTTGGTCGCTAACGGCATGTGTTGGTTGCACGGAAGGAAATACGCCATATCTACCAAAAAGAGAAAAATCTGCCGGATCAATAACTTGCGCATGTTCTATTCTCCACCTGTGGTCTGGATTTTTTTCAAATACCGACCTGTAAAGTTGTAGCAGTGAATAATTTGCCGAATCACCAATTGCATGCGTGTTCATTTGATAGCCCGTTTGCTCGCATATTTTGGCAATACTTTCCATTTGTTCTGGACTAGAGAGCAATAAACCAAAATGGTTTTCCATATCTGAATATGGTTTTTTTAATAATGCACCTCTAGATCCCAACGCTCCATCAGCATAAACCTTGAAACTCCCAATTTTAAGGTTTTTGTTCTCATAAATTCCTTTAGATTTTGCAAATGCGATATTATTATCTGAAGGCATTAACATTGCGTATAAATTCAATTTTAATTTACCATTATTAACCAAAGATTCAAATAAATCTATGTCTTTTCTTTCAATTCCTGCTTCGTGAACCCCTGTTATTCCGTAAGAAAATAAATTATTTTGAACTTTTAAAATTTCTTGTTTTATTTCTCCATCAGTAAATTTAGGAAGCTTTAGTTTCACTAGTTCAATTGCATTGTCTAATAGTAAACCCGTAAGGCTGTCATTCGATAAAATAACCAGTCCACCATCAATTTTAGTATCTTTTGTTATTCCCGCAAGCTTTAGTAAATAATCATTAACCAAAGCAGCATGTCCATCTATACGCTCTAAGAAAACTGGAATATCGGAATATTTTTCATTGATTAATTTATTGTTAGGCAGTTCATTGCTTTCCCATAAAGATTGATCCCAACCTCGCCCGATTATAAAATCTTTACCAGATTTGGAATGGTATTTTTCCATGCGAACCATTAGAGAACTAAAAGAAGGAACACCCACTAAATCTAAACTTAAATTTTGCTTTGCTAAAGAAAGAATATGGCCGTGTGCATCTGTGAAACCAGGATATAAATGTTTTCCTTCTGCATCTATTTTTTCATCTGCAGAATATTTGTTAAGTATTTGTCTTTCTGGACCGACTTCCAAGATTTTGCCATCTTTTATGGCTATCGCTTCAAAAGTTTTATCTCCATCTTTCATTGTGTGTATCACGGCATTGTGAATCACTAAATCTGCATTTTTACCTTTAAAGCAAGATGAAAAAGTTAGGATAATTAAGAAATAAAAAAATATGTGTTTCAATTTATACATTATATAGTTTTTTTTAGATTTGCATTTAAACAAAAGTAAGAATAAGCCCGGCTTAATTGCTATGATATACACTTAACTTCTTATATAGTACTGTTAACATTTTTTTAGTAATTTGTTACCAACCGAAACATGCTAAATAACGTCTATATAGTTATAAAAGAAAAGCGTATGTATGCAAATCGAGAATTACTCACAACACTTAGTATTCAAAGAATAAATGATGCACTTTTAGTTATGAAGCATTTTATTGATTTGAGTAATAAATTATTGCCGATACTTCATGTTTTGCAAAGAAAATCTCAAAAGTCAGATGAAGATTATGCTAAAATAGATAGAATAGCTGCAGTTTATAGCAACCACACATTTGATCCTATTACTTCAGACGTACTTTTAAATTCCCCAATCCTTTCTTTAATTAAACAATCTTTTACCAAATTATGTGAAAAAGATGCAGATATTGAAATCCGTGAAGAAGCAATGATTATGCTTAAAAATGAATATGATAGACTTAAAAATAATTGGAATTTAGCTAGTTATAATTAATTTTTATATTTCATAAAGATTTACAAAAAATTTCCGTTTAAGGATCTGGCTAGTTTTTATTAGCTGGATTTTTTTATGAATTACAAATCAACCTTAAGTTACTACAATATCAGATTTCACGACCAGAATTTATTTAAAGTGACTACATTTGTGTAATATGAATATTGCCGATGTAAATACGAAAGTGGAACTGCCATTGATGGAACAATTTTACACCATCCAAGGTGAGGGCTTCCATAGTGGAAGAGCTGCTTATTTCATTCGTCTTGCGGGCTGCGATGTTGGTTGCTCTTGGTGCGATGTTAAAGAAAGTTGGGATGCCGAAGAAAATCAATTGGTTAAGATTGATGAATTGGTAAATATGGTTGTTGCCAGCAATTCTGGTTTTGTCGTAATAACGGGTGGCGAACCTTGCATGTATGATTTAACTTATCTTACTTCTAAATTACATAAATATAAAATAGAAATTGCCCTAGAAACATCTGGAACTTATGAGTTAATGGGAAAAATTGACTGGTATTGTTTTTCGCCCAAAAAGTTTAAAGCTCCCATTGAATCTGCATACAAATTAGCAGACGAATTAAAAGTTATAATTGCACATCCGTCTGATTTTCAATGGGCAGAACTGCATGCGGTACTTCTTAAACCAGAATGTAAACTTTATTTGCAAGCTGAATGGAGTAAACGGGAACGATTCTTGCCTATGATCATCGATTATGTAAAAAATAATCCTAAATGGAAAATTTCATTGCAGACGCATAAGTATATGCAAATTCCTTAATACAGAAGATAATTTAATAATAGATATAAATCTAAAATTGACAATATGAAAATCTTAATTTCTAAACTTTTATCACTTTTAACAATACTTCTTTTATTTACGAATTGTGGTACAGCTCAAGAAGGATATTCTACCAAAAATAAAAAAGCAATTAAGTATTTTGAAGAAGGACAGCAGGCTCCACAGGCTCAAAAAGATCCTAGAACAGGTACTATGAATTTTAAAGCAGGCCTCGATTTAATTGAAAAAGCAATTGAACAAGATGAAAATTTTTGGGAAGCATATTTAATTGGTGCTGAATTAGCCGAATATACAGGAGATCATGAAAAAGCTGTAATGTATTATCAAAAGGCTATTGATTTAAATCCAAAGGTTACAAAAAGTGCTTTTTTGTATTTGGCAATGAATCAACAAAAAATTGGAAAATTCGCTGAGGCAATTAAAAATTATGATATTTATATATCCGCTAGAAGCAATAACCCCGAACTCGCTAAAAAAGCACTAGAAGCTAAAGAAAATTGTGAATTTGCGCTGGAGTCAATGAAGAATGGTACGACATTCACACCAATTAACATAGGTGCGGGAATCAACACAAAAGATCCAGAATATTTTCCAACCATAACTGTAGATGGAAGAACAATTTTGTTTACAAGATTAATAGACGATGCAAGAGTTGCAGGGACTTACAAAAAACAAGAAGATTTTTATGTCTCCAATTTAAATGATTTTGGTGTTTGGGAAAAATCAATTCCTATGCCTGTGAATGTAAATACTGTTAATAACGAAGGCGCACCGACTATTGGAGCAGATGGTCGTTCACTTATTTTTGTTGCTTGTCCGGATGCTTCAGGTACAAATTACGGTGAAAAAAGAAATGGACGTGGAAGTTGTGATATGTTTTTTACTAAAAAGTTAGGTGCTCGTTGGTCTGATCCAGTGAATTTACCAGGTAAAGCAAATACCAGTTTGTGGGAATCTCAACCTTCGCTTTCTTCAGATGGGAAAACACTTTATTTTATAAGAAGGGTGAACAGCAGAAGTGAAGAACCAAACAGTGATATTTTTGTGACAAAATTACAAGATAATGGCGAATGGGGTCCTGCGGAAAGACTTCCCATGAATATAAACACTCCTAAACAAGAAGAATCTGTGCTTATTCATCCAGATGGTAAAACGTTATATTTCGCTTCAAAAGGTCATAGAGGAATGGGTGGCTCAGATTTATTTATTTCTCGCATGCGAGAAGATGGTACTTGGGGAGATCCATTAAATCTTGGTTTTCCAATTAATACTGAAGCCGATGAAAATTCATTAATGGTTTCACCTGATGGAGAAATAGGATTTTTTGCTTCGAATAGAGAAGGAGGTTACGGCGATTTGGATATTTATTATTTTGTGATGCCGATGCATCTGCGCCCAGTAAAAACATTGTATTTTGAAGGTAAAGTTTTTGATATTCTTACAAATGCTCCGATTGGTGGAAAATTTAAATTAATCGACATTAAAAGTGGGAAAGAAGTTGTGTATTCAGAAGCCGACAAAGAAACAGGAGAATTTACAGTGTCATTGCCAGTTGATCGTGAATATGCATTGACAGTCGATTATCCGGGTTATAATTTTTATTCTGAAAACTTTAACATGACCAATCCTGATAATTTGGAATCGGTGCATAAAAACATACCAATGATTCCTTTGACTTCTGATATCCCTACAGTATTAGAAAATATATTCTTTGATTTAGCTAAATCTACCTTGCGTCCAGAATCTTTCATCGAACTTAATAAATTGAAAGAATTTATGGAAAGCAAACCAAATATTAAAATAGAAATTCGAGGACATACAGATACTAGGGGAGATGATGTTGCCAATCAAACATTGAGTAACGACCGTGCAAAAGCAGTTTATGATTATTTAATAAATGCTGGAATTGATCCTTCGCGTATGAAATATAAAGGGTATGGCGAGGAAAAACCAAGAGTATCTGATGAAGCGATAGAAAAATTAACGAGTGATAAAGAGAAAGAAAAAGCACATCAATCAAATAGAAGAACTGAATATAAGATAATTAAGTAAATGCTGAATTTCCTAAAGCTCATCCGTCCTATTAATTTATTGATTATTGGACTTACAATGTACAGTGTTCAACTGTTCTTTGTAGTTTGTGAGCAAGATTTAAATATTTCCACAGGAGTTCTCGGGAATCCATTTGATTATTTTTTATTGGTAATTTCAACCATAATGATAGCCGCTGCAGGTAATATCATCAATGATTATTTTGATTTGCGAGCTGATAGAATAAACAAACCAAACAAAGTAATAATTGGAAAATACATCAAGAAAAGATGGGCTATTGTTTGGCATTGGACTTTAAACTTTACTGCATTTGCAATTGCAATTTATTTAAGTTTACGTTACAATTCTTTTTGGTATTTGTTTATTCATTTATTAAGTATCAATGCGCTTTGGTTTTATTCAATGTCGCTTAAAAGAAAATTTTTAGTAGGAAATTTAGTCGTTGCTGGGCTCACTGCCTTAGTTCCAATTTTATGCGGTGTTCATTTTTACATTCAAAATCAATTACCAAGTTTTACGGAGTTTAATTTTGAAACAAATTTAGAGAATTGGGAAATGAAACTTTCCAATAATGGAATTTATATACTTCTTCTTGCATTTTTTGCTTTTTTCAGTAATCTGGTCAGGGAAATATTGAAAGATGTGCAAGACGTAGCAGGAGATAAAAACTTGAGAGCCAAAACTATTCCTATTGCCATTGGAGAAAAAAATGCCATTCGCATCGGAGCAATGTTACTTGCAATTTGTCCTATTTTTTATGTTGTAATTTGTCTACTTAACCATTTTTATGGAGTTTTATCTTATTCTCCACTTATTACCTTACCTGTGGATTTAGCAATGCTTTTACAAATTTTTATTATGTTCATTTTACTCTTCAGAGCGGAGAAGGTTAAAATTGAAACCAGTCAAAAATTATTAAAACTAAGTATGTTTTTAGGATTGTTATTGCCTGTTTATTGGTATTTCCTTTAATTAAGAATTTGTGAAAATGAATAAAAAAATTGTTTTAGGATCTCAATCTCCGAGACGCAAAGAATTGCTGAGTTTAATGGGTTATGATTTCACTATTCGCACAAAGCATATTGACGAAGATTATCCAGATGACATGGAATTGGAGCTCGTGCCAGTTTACATTGCAAAATGCAAATCAGAAGAACTTTTTGAAACCTTAGGGACAGATGAATTATTAATTTGTGCCGATACTGTAGTCGTTTTAGATGATAAAATTTTAGGCAAACCAAAAGACGATGACGAAGCCATAGAAATGCTCACTCTTTTGTCTGGACGAAGTCATCAAGTAATTACAGGAGTTACGCTTGTGAGTACGGAAAAAGTACATTCCTTTCATGAAATAACTGAAGTACACTTTTATGATTTGTCTGATGAAGTAATAAAAAAATACGTAGAAGAATTCAGTCCATTGGATAAAGCAGGAGCTTATGGCATTCAAGAATGGATAGGGCACATTGGCGTAAAGAAAATTATTGGCTCTTATGAAAATGTTGTTGGTTTGCCTACGGCAAGATTGTACTTGGAGTTGAAAGAATTTTTTGAGTGACAAATTGACTTATAAATAATGATCTACGAAATGCTAACACTACCAACTTTATTATTAAGAAACTTGGTTTGCAGTATTTTGCGTAAGTGTTTTTATGTTATATTGCTATTAGTGGTTAGTTCAAGAATTAAGGATAAGATTGAGTATTCGATCTTTGGAAACTAAACAGGTCGTTTACTCCAGAAAATTCGGTTAAGATTAGAGATCAAGATAGGGGTATTTTTTTCGAAATTTTTTAAGCATTTCCTCGTGACCAATACCTTTATCAGTGCCGTTATCTAGCTCGATTATTGACTCATTGACTTCATTTATTACATAATCGGGAATGTTGTCATCATTATCATAGTTGGCGTATGCCTTGTTAGTAGATTTGAGGGGAAAGGCAAAATTCAACATTTTTTTCACAAAAGTAGAATCCTCAGATTCGATAATCATTTGTACTAAATTAAGTTTATTTTGCGCTGTATTCATAAATCAAGTTAATCGAAAATCGAATTTTCAAAATAATAATAAAATAAAGCATTAATATTCAATTTATCAAAGTACTGATTCATTTTATACCACAAAAAAAGTCCGATGAAACCACCGGACTTTTCTATAAGATATCTTGAATATTTTATTTTCTTATCTTGAAACCAACTCTGCGGTTTTTTGCCATTGTCAGTTCTTCATCATCGTTTGCAGATACTACTTCGCTTGGCAAGGTTGAACCTTGTGGTGAAGGCAACATTCTACTTTCAGCAATGCCTTTGTCCATTAAATATTTCATAACGGCATTCACACGTTTGGAATCCATGGAAGAATATCTGTCTTTTTCCTTTCCAACTTCGTCTTCAGTTTTGTCCGAATGACCAAGTATTTGAACCTTCCAAGTAGGATTCGCTTTCAAAGCTTCAACAAGATTATCCAATGCTTTTTGACCTTCAACTGTAAAGTTATCTGAACCAAATGCAAAGTATAAACGCTCATTTTCTAATTTAGCTTCTGGCGATGCATCTTCAATTAATCTTGTAGTATTTTGATAAATAACTTTTGAATAAGTGTTGATGTCTTCTTCTGGCGCACAAGCACAATCATTCATGTCTTCTACCAAAGTAACAGTAATGTTATCAATGTAATAGTAAGCTGCAATAATCTGTGCCACTTTAACGTCAGTTTGTTTCTTATTTCGTTCGTTTTTAGTATCTTCATCAGATGTGAAATTACCTATTGTGATATATTTTTCTCCACCTTCAGCAACGTAAACTCCACAAACTTGTTCCCAATTGTAAAAGCCATTAAATATTTTATTGTTTTGATCCACCACATGACTTTTTTCAATAATTGGTGTTTTAGAATCGGTTCCGTATGCTTTGCTGCTAAAATTTGCAGCAAGTTGGTTCGATGCATATTTAGATGCTTCAGCCAATGAAACATTAAAAGAAACACAGTATTTGAAACCCTTTTTCATTGGAGTTTTCAATTTAGTCATCAAATAAGATCTCGGAACTTTATTTCCATAAGAATATGCAACTATTCCTGCATAGTTTCCGCCATCTTTTGCATCTTCCGATCCGTAAAGATTTAAAGGAACGTCAATTGTCGGTTCTTTAGATGATGTGAACAAATCGGCTCTTGATCCAGTTGGAGACAACCAACCTAAAGCACTTTCAATGGAACCCAGTTTTCTAACTTTTCCATCTGTCGCTTCAAAACTCCCATTTTCAACCATATTATCTCCTTCTTGAGCCATAGAACTCATTGAAAGTGGTAAGAAAAATAAAAGACTAGCTATTAGTTTAAAATTGTATTTCATAATTTTTGACTGTTTTTATAAACGTTTTTACTTTTTCAGGATCAATATCTGGATAAACTCCATGCCCCAAATTTACTATATGTCGCTGACTTTTAAACGTGTTCAGCATTTTTTTTGTTTCAGTTTCAATATTTTCGTGTGAAGCGTAGAGCGCACAAGGATCTAAATTGCCTTGTAATGTTTTATTTTCACCAACTAATCTTCTATTTTCTTGAATATTCATGTTCCAATCTAAACCAATTGTATTGCATTTTAATTCAGCTAAATTTCTTACAGAACTGTAGGCTCCTTTAGCAAAAAGTGTCAAAGGAACTTCATAATTAATTGCATCTGCTATTTTCTTTAAATATTTCACGCTAAACTCTTGGTATTGCTCATGTCCCAAAATTCCTGCCCATGAATCAAAAATCTGCAACATGTCTGCACCTGCTTTAATTTGACCTTTAAGATAAGAAATTGTAACATTCGTTATCCTGCTTAGCAAGTCATGTGCCAAAGTCGGATTTTGATATAAAAGCTTACGGCATTCTGAGAAAGTTTTAGATCCGTGACCCTCCACCATGTAACACAAAATAGTGAATGGAGCACCCGCAAATCCTATAAGTGGCACACGACCACCCAATCCTTTTTTAGTTATTTTTAAAGCTTCAAAAACATACGAAAGTTTATCAGCTACATCAATATTGTCTTGAGCAAATTTTAAATCTTCATGATTTCTAATTGTTTTTTCAAACCACGGACCTTTATTTTCAATCATTTGATATTCTAAACCCATAGCTTCTGGGACCACCAAAATATCAGAAAAAATTATTGCAGCGTCAACATCCAGGATATCCACTGGTTGAATTGTTACTTCTGCGGCCCTTTCGGGTGTTTCAACCAATTCTTTAAAGCCACTTAGCGAATTTCTAACTGCTCGGTATTCGGGCAAAATTCTTCCGGCTTGACGCATTAACCAAACAGGATATCTTTCAATATTTTCGCCTCGTGCAGCACGAAGAATCAAGTCATTTTTCAAATTCATTTCTATATACAAGAATGCAAATATAATAAGTTTCAATTTGCGTGTTTTGTTTAGTGCTAAATTTATTAATTTAATCTTGAAATTTAATTCAATCTAAGTATCGAATTTTATTGCGAAGTTTGTCTTAATAAACTTCAGATTGGAAATAAAAAATAAAATAGCGTGGATAATTGGTGCAAGTTCCGGAATTGGTGCGGAGTTGTGCAAACAATTGTCAAATCAAGGAGCAACAGTTATACTTTCAGCTAGAAATATCGAGAAACTGAATAGAATAAAATTAGAATTAAAAAATGCTGATAGTCATTTAGTTTTGGCTTACGATGTCGAGGATACTCGAAATTTAAAAGAATGCGTAGATAAAATCATTTCTCAATATGGCAGAATTGATTTTCTTTTTTTAAATGCAGGAATTTCTCAAAGAGGCGTTGCAGGTGAAACAGAAATCGAAGTAGATAGAAAAATAATGGAGGTAAATTATTTTGGAAACATTGCTGTTGCCAAAGCTGTATTGCCAGTTTTTCAAAACCAGAAATCTGGGAAAATTGTAGTTACTTCAAGTATTGCCGGTAAATTCGGCTTTTATCTTCGGTCGGCATATTCAGCATCAAAACATGCACTTCACGGTTTTTTTGAAAGTTTAGCCTTGGAAGAAGCTAAAAATAATATTTCAGTTTTAATGTTGGTTCCCGGAAAAATTAATACCGAAATTTCTAAAAGTGCACTTGATTCAAAAGGAAAAAAACACAATGAAATGGATCACAACCAAGATACAGGAATGCCTGTTGAAAAATGTGTACAAAAGATTATCGAAGGAATTGAAAAAGAAAAGGTTGAATTGCTCATTGGTGGAAAAGAAATTAAGGTTGTTTGGATAAAAAGATTTTTCCCTAAGTTATTTAGAAAAATTATCAAAAAACAAAAAGCAACCTAGCGT